>PKYB01000079.1 GCA_003133565.1 Solirubrobacterales bacterium | reverse complement strand
CGGTCGCGCAGCAAAATGTTCTTACGCGAAAGCGCGCGACTCTGCTGCGGGATGTGACGGTACGAGAGCAGACGGATCACAGACGGAACTTGAATCGCTTTCGAGGTCGAATGCACCTCGGAGTGATTGGTTTCTTCGGCCTGCGCGACGCCCTTCAGCATCAGTACCAGCGCGCGGCGTACAGCCGTGACGTTGATCGGCTCAAAGGTCGCGTTCAGGACGAGCACAGGCGCCTGCATCACGGAAGGGCGGCTGGCGGGCGAAGGTGGCNNCGGGAGGACAGGATCGTGCGCTACTCCGCCAAGCCCAATTGCGGGCCGGGGGCGCAGGCCGATTTTGTGTCGGTTCTCCATCGCGTCGCCTCTGCGCCGCTCGACAAAAGTCCTACTGATTTGGATGCTGTTGATGCCCGCGCGGTTTCGGCCGGCCTCGCGATGCGCCTGCCGCCGCAACGGAACGTGGAACCATGGGTACGGAGCGGACCCGCGCCACCGTAAGTCCGAGCACTGNNGTCGCGCCAGTCGTCAATACATCATCTACCAGCAGGACGCGCAGGTTGTCAACCTGAAGACCCTCGCGCGTCGCGTAGGCGCCACGGACGGATTTCCAGTGTTCAGTTCGAGACAGCACGAGTTGAGGCGGGCGCGGCCTTGTGCGCGCCAAAAGATACCTTTCCAGTTTCAGGCCCAGGCGTTTCGCCAGCGGCCGCGCGATCAATTCCGCCTGATTGTAACCGCGCTCGCGCTGGCGGTCCCGGTGCAGCGGGACGGGCACGACCACGTCGGCGCGCCACTCGTCCGGATCGCGCTGCACGATTTCGGCGAGCCGCGCCGCGAACCAGTCGCCGAGGCGCGTCACCTCTTCGTATTTCAACAGCAGGACGGCCTCGATGAGCGCGTCGTCGTAGAGCGCAAAACTGCGCGCGCGGTCGAATGCAAAAAACTTCGCGCGGCAGAGGCGGCAAAGCGGTTCCAACGCCTGCGCCGCCACGCCGGAAACGAACGGGCGACCGCAGCACAAACACATTGGCTCGCCGATGCGCACGAATCCGTCCAGACAGGGCAGGCAGATGGGAATGCGGCTGGCGTTCGTAAGGGCCTGGCCGCAAATGCGGCATGGGCCGGGGAACACGACCGATGCGAGTGCGTCGAGCGCGCTTTTAAAGATCACGGATGCGTTGTTAACCGAAATGGTACGGGGCAACGCTACCCCAAATCAGGCGGCGAGGGAAGAGACACGAGTGCGCGGGCGGGCGCCGCGACTACCTAGAGCTGGCCCTTTTCTTTCTTTTCCTGGCAGGTGATGCAATAGCGGGTCCAGGGCACGGCCTCGAGGCGCTTCTGCTGCAGCTCCTCGTGGCAGGACACGCATTCTCCGAACCCGTTATCGCGGACGCGCGTGAGCGCGTCTTCGACCAACTGGAGGAGCGCGCGGTCGTTGTGCGTCTGGCCGAAAAGGAACTCTTTCGTATACGAGTTCGCGGCTTTGTCGGCGAGATCCACCGTCGGATCCTCGTCCGCTTCGCGGCCTTCCTGTTGCGTGCGCGCAATGCCGCGCATCAATTCCTCGCGCCGCGTGACTAGTTTCTTTTTGTAATACTCAAGTCGTTTCTTATCCATCGTTCGGGTCCTCTATTGAGGTCCGCAACCCCATTCAAAACCGCCGATTTTAACGGTATCCGCGCGCCTTGTCAAACCTGGCCGCGCGATAGTAGGAGGCGCGCTATGCAGCCCCACAATAGATGCCGCATCGAAGCAAAAGGATTCCAGCGCGGCTGGGTCAGAACACCTTCGGCCTGGCGGGGAACAGGTAGTGAACGCCGACGGCGCCGAGACCCAGAACGACGAATACAAATAGGCTTCCTTCCGGTCCCACCGTCCCCCCTGTAAGCCAGTTCGCGCCGTGAAACGACGAGTTCAGCAGATGGCCGCGGGCCATGGCGCCGCTATCGGGAACCGAGTAGAAATACGTTTCACCCCAGTCCCATGCGGCGTGCATGCCGATCGGAAACCAGATATTTCCCGTCCGCCACAGCGAGAACGCCGCCAACAGGCCGAAACACCCCGCGGCCAGCGCGCCGAGCCTGGCTTCGCCCGTGTTCTCAAGATGCAACGCTCCAAACCCAATGGCCAGCAGGATTGCGGCGGGCCAGAATCCAATCCCGGACGCCAGGGTCGCCTGAAGATATCCTCGAAACGAAAACTCCTCGAAGATCGCCACGAGGATGAATACCATCAGGTAGAGGAAACCGTTTCTCAAAGCCGCCGCGCGGCCGAGCGCCCACCCGTCGAGCGAGAATCCATGCAGTGCGGCGATCAGCGCCATCAGCGCCGTCAGCATCGCAAATCCATACGGCACGCCTTGCCAGAAGCGCTTCCCGAAGGCCGCGTTCCCTGGCAGGCCATAGTCGGCGAACGACCGCTTCTCGATAAACGTCATCACGAGCGCCGCCAGGAGCACCGAAAGAGTCGCTATTCCTTCACCGAGCAGCAGGATCCATGGCGTGTCAACGGCTTTCGGTTGCGCGTGGCGCCATGCTTCGAGCGGGGGGATTCGCTTCAAGCCTGCCTGGACGACAAATAAGAACAGAAAAAAGAGGGCGAACGCCATCAGCATCCGCCATCCGGCGCGGATTCCGTTGGTCCCGAGGAAAATCCATTGCACGCGGCGCTGGAACGAAGAACCGCCCGGCACTTCTCCGCCTGGCGCCTGCGAATCAATCGGGGTTGGGCCAGAAGCCATGACGAATCTCCAATCGTTCGCCCCGCTTGAGTCGTAGGAGCGCAACCGCGTGCCACCATACGCCCAACACCTCCGCGCCCAAAGCACTTTCTCGATTTCGGGGCGCCTGGAGACGCGGGTTGCAGCAGCGCACCGCGGCTGCTAAAATTCAACGTCTGCGCGAACAGCCCGGATGCGCCGCCATCGAAACGATCCTTCCATGCAGGTACCGGCTGGACGATAATAAGTAAGGGAGAACAGGTTTGGCCAAATATGATCTCGTGATCATCGGCAGTGGGCCCGGAGGATACGTCGCCGCGATTCGCGCGAGCGAGTGGGGTTTGAAGACGGCGGTTGTCGAGAAAGACCCGTTTCTCGGCGGCACCTGCCTGCACGTCGGCTGCATTCCCACAAAAGTCCTTCTGCATCACGCGGATATCTACGACAATTTCCTGCGCGCCGAGGAATTCGGCTTCGAAGTGAAGGACGTCAAGGTCAACTGGCCCGCGATGCTCGCGCGCAAGGACAAAATCGTCAAGAAGCACGCGGGCGGAATCGGCATGCTCTTCAAGAAGCACAAAGTGGACTCGATCACCGGTTGGGGGCGCATCGCCGGACCGGGACGCGTTTCCGTCGAAAAGGACGGCAAGACGACGGAGCTCGAAACGACCTACACGATGCTCGCGACCGGATCGGAAGCGCGTTCGCTCCCCGGCGTCGAAATTGACGGCAAGTGTATTCTGACCAACCGCGAAATTTTGCAGCTGCCCGCGATTCCGAAGTCTCTCGTGGTCGTCGGCGCTGGGGCGGTCGGCGTGGAATTCGCCTCGATCTATCGCACGTTCGGCGCGGAGGTCACCATCCTCGAAGCTCTTCCGCGGATCGTGCCGCTGGAGGACGAAGACATTTCGCCGGAGCTCGAGAAAGCCTTCAAGAAGAAAGGCATGCGCATCGAAACCGAGGCCAAGGTTGAATCGGTTAAGAAGGACGCCAAGGGCGCGACCGTCGCGTTCAAGGACAAAACCGGCAAGTCGCAATCCATCTCCGCCGAAAAAGTTCTCATCGCCGTGGGCCGCCGCCCGCTGACCGAAAACTGCGGCCTCGAGAAAACAAAAGTTA
This sequence comes from Solirubrobacterales bacterium, assembly GCA_003133565.1. Lineage (GTDB taxonomy): Bacteria > Actinomycetota > Thermoleophilia > Solirubrobacterales > Solirubrobacteraceae > Palsa-513. The sequence goes on along the minus strand of PKYB01000079.1, from coordinate 28,806 downwards.
AGGTCGAGCGCGGCTACGTGCACGCGAACGCGTACCTGGAAACCGATGAGCCTCGTCTATATGCCATCGGCGATATCGTCGCCGGCCTCCCCCAGCTCGCGCACGCCGCTTCGATGGAAGGCATCATCGCGGTGGGCCGCATGACTGGGAAGGATGTGCAGCCGTTTGACCGGAAGCGCTGCCCCAACTGCACCTACTGCGAGCCGCAGATCGGCTCCGTCGGCTTGACGGAAAAGCAGGCGCGCGAAGCCGGATACGACGTGAAAACCGGCAAGTTTCCGTTCCTCGGCAATAGCAAGGCGACCATCCTCGGCAACCACGAAGGCTTCATCAAGGTGGTGGCGGAGGCGAAATACGGCGAAATCCTCGGCGTCCACGCGATCGGGCCACTCGCGACGGAAATTATCGCCGAGCCCGTTACCGCGCTTGGCCTCGAAGCCACGCTCGACGACATGGCGGCCCAAATCCATGCCCACCCGACCGTCTGGGAAGCGATGGGCGACGCGTTCAATTCGGTACGCGGTCTCACCATCAATTACTGAGTAAGTTTTCGAGGAGTCTTGTAGGTCGCGGCTTCAGCCGCGCCGTAGAGCGGTTCCGGCAAGGCGGCTTTGGCCCCTGAAGTTCCCGGCTTCTTGAGATAGAAAATGACACGAGCCACAAAGGCGTTCTGGGTTATCCACCAGGGGCTGATCCCCTACGGGCCCGCGTGTGAATTGCAGCGGCAGCTCGTCCAGGCCCGCAAGGCGCGCGCTATTCCCGACGTCCTGCTGCTTTGCGAGCATCCGCACGTGATCACGCAGGGACGCGCGGGGCATCGGCGGAATCTGCTGGCGACCGAGCGCGTGCTGGCGCAGATGGGCGTGAGTTATTTCGACACCGATCGCGGCGGCGACATCACCTATCACGGCCCCGGCCAGCTCGTCGGCTATCCGATCATGCGGGTGGGGGCGATCATCGACTTTCTGCGGACGATGGAGAGGGCGATCGTGTCAGCGCTTGCGGGCGAGGGGATCACCGCCAGCGGCGCTGACGATCGACCGACCGGCGTTTGGGTTGGCGAGCGCAAGATCGCTTCGCTCGGGATTCACGTGGCGCGACGCGTCACGACGCACGGGTTTGCGGTCAACGTGGACAACGATCTGACGCCGTTTGAGTGGATCGTGCCGTGTGGCCTCGAGGGCGTCGAGATCACCTCGATTGCGCGCGAGACCGGGCGGCCCGGGGGCCTGCCCTGCTTTCGCAGGCGGATCGCGTTCGAGTTCGCGCAAGCCTGCGGGATGCGTCAGCGGATCGTCTCGCGCGCAAGGCTCGAGGCCGCGACCGGCGCGCTGGTCGGCGGATAGGGTTCGTCGATGCCGTCCACACGCTCACGAGCAAAGCCCGGCGGGATGGACGTCTCGACGGTGCTCGGAACGAACACGGTCGAGCTGCGCGCGCGCAAGCCGCCGTGGTTCAAGGTGCCGGCGCCGGGCGGCCCACGCTACCGCGCGCTTACGCGGCTGATCGAAGAACAGCAGCTGCACACGGTCTGCCAGGAGGCCGCCTGCCCGAACGTCGGCGAGTGCTGGGAGCGCGGGACCGCGACCTTCATGATCCTCGGCGACACCTGCACGCGCCGCTGTGGCTTCTGCAACGTCAAGAGCGGGAAGCCGACCTGGAACGACCCACTCGAGCCGGCCCGCGTCGCGCGCGCCGTCGCGCAAATGGGGCTGCGCCACGCGGTCATCACCTCGGTTGATCGCGACGACCTGCCCGACCTCGGCGCGAGCGCGTTCGTGGGCGTGATCCGCGAGATCCGCCGCCAGGCACCGGGCTGCCAGATCGAGGTCCTGACGCCGGACTTCCAGGGCCAGGAGATGCCGCTCGCGCGCGTCATCGCCGAGCGACCCGACGTCTTCAACCACAACGTCGAGGTCGTGCCACGGCTCTACCCGGTCGCGCGGCGCGGCTCGCGGTTCCTGCGCTCAGCGCGTGTGCTGGCGAACGCGAAGCAGCTCGGCGGCGATGAGGTGACGACGAAGTCGGGGCTGATGGTCGGGCTCGGCGAGACGCACGAGGAGATGGTCGAGGCGTTCGCGATCCTGCGCGAGCACGACGTCCAGGTGCTGACGATCGGGCAGTACCTGCGCCCGAGCGCGCAGCACCTGCCGATCGTCCGCTACTGGCACCCTGACGAGTTCGCCGCGCTGGAGCGTGCGGCGTATGCGCTCGGCTTCGAGCACGTCGCCGCTGGACCGCTCGTCCGCTCTTCCTACCACGCAGATCAGCACGTCCCGCAGTCCCTGGTAGGCACGGGCCACTAGCTCGGCGCTGAGCGTCGGCGCTGAGCGCGCACAGGCGAGCCGGTGATCCCGCTCAAGGACAACGTCCGGCTCGCGCACGTGCCGATCGTCACGATCGCGCTGATTGTTGCGAACGTGGTCGCCTATCTGATCGCGAGCGCCCACGGCGGCTCGCTCATCGGCGGACCGACGGACGAGACGCTGGTGCGCTATGGCGCGATCCCGTACGAGTTCACCCACTACGGCCAGCACTGCGACCTCGGCCTCAGCGGGCTCGGGCAGAGCGTGCTGTGTAGCGGGCAAGCCGGCGTGGCCGGCACAGCGCGCCCGCAGCCCGCGACCTGGCTGACGGCTTTCACGGCGATCTTCCTGCACGTCAACGTCCTGCAACTCCTTCTCAACATGATCTTCCTGGCGGTCTTCGGGACGAGCGTCGAGGACGCGATCGGTCGCGTTCGCTTCGTCTGCTTCTACGTGCTCGGCGGGCTCGCGGCGCTGGCCGTGGCGATCGTGCTCGCGCCAGACTCCGTCGATCCGGTGCTTGGCGCCGGCGCGGCGATCGCGGCGGTGCTCGGCGCCTACGTCGTGCTCTACCCGCGCGGACGGATCCTCAGCGTCGTGCTCCTCCCCTTCTTCTTCACGATCGTCGAGGTTCCGGCGTGGACGATGCTCGCGCTGTGGTTCATCTTCGACGCGGTGCTGGGCCTGCTCGGAGCGGCGAGCGCGTTTGGCGCCGGCGCAGGCATCGCGTACGGCACCTACGTCGGTGGCTTCGCTTTCGGCCTGCTGGCGGTCCGTGCGTTTGCGCGCCGTCGCTCGGGCGAGCTGGCCACCGTCGGGCCGAGTGAGTAGCTCAGGCTCTGTCGCGAGCGTTGCGCGGCGGCGAGCGGCCGTGGCTCGGGAGGGAGCTCAGAGGAGCAGCCGCGTGCAGAGCTCCTCGGCGATCGCCAGCGAGCTGGTTGCGGCGGGCGAGGGGGCGTTACGAACCCAGACCACGCGGCCGCTCGTGGCGATGGCGAAGTCGTCGAGCAGCGCGCCGTCGCGATCGAGCGCCTGGGCGCGGACGCCCGCGCCTGCTCGCTGCAGGTCGGCGGAGCGCAGCTCGGGGAGGTGGCGGCGCGCGGTGGCGAGGAAGGAGCGCTTGGAAAAGCTGCGGTGGAGCTCCTTGGCGCCGACGCGCCAGTGGCGAGCCATCATGCGCCAGGTTCCCGGCCAGGCGAGCGTATCGGCGACGTCGCGGGGGGATAGCGTGAAGCGGCTGTAGCCCTCGCGGGCGAGCGCGAGGACGGCGTTTGGCCCGATCCACACCTCGCCGTTGGTCCGGCGCCCGAAGTGCACACCGAGGAACGGCAGCGAGGGATCGGGGACGGAGTAGATCAGGCCGCGCACGAGGTCGCCGCGCTCGGGCCGGAGCTTCCAGTACTCGCCGCGGAAAGGCACGATGCGGGGGTCGGCGGCGCCACCGGAGGCTCGCGCGAGGCGGTCGGCCTGGAGGCCCGCGCAAACGAGCACGCGGTCGGCTTGCAGCCGCTCGCCGCCGCGCAACTCGACAGTCGCGCCGGCGGCGCTCGGGTGGATCGCGGTCACCTCGGAGGTGGTGCGGATCTCACCGCCGAGGCTTCGGAGCTGCGCGGCGAGCGCGTCGGTGACCGCGCCGAAGTCGACGAGTGCGCTCGACGGCGAGTGGAGCGCAGCGATGCCGGCGACGTGCGGCTCGATGTCGTGGAGCGCGGCCTGATCGAGCCAGCGCAGACCGGGCACCTCGTTCGCGCTGGCGCGCTCTTCGAGCCGGCGCAGACGCTCGAGCTCGCTCGCGTCGTGGGCGAGCACGACCTTGCCGCAAGCCGCGACTGCGATGGACTGCTCGGCGCAGAAGGTCCGCAGCAGCTCGCCGCCGCGCCGGCACAGGCGCGCCTTCAGCGATCCCGGTCGGTAGTAGAGCCCGGCGTGCACGACGCCGCTGTTGTGGCCGGTCTGGTGGCGAGCGAGCTCCGGCTCCTTCTCGAGCAGCAGGACGCCGTCGCCGCCGTGTTCGCGGGCCAGGAGCCGCGCCGCGGCGACGCCGAGGATGCCGCCGCCGACCACGACGATTTGCACGACGGCAAGGCTACTCGATGGCTCCGGCCAAACCCGCTAGCCGCCGGGCGCGTCGTCGGACCACTGCACCGAAGGGACGCCAAAGAGCGCGCTCTGCCAGGCGGCGACGGCGACGTCGCTGTCGGGGTCGACGGCGATCGAGGGATCGGAGTTGGTACCCGGGGGGGTGAGCGGCGCGAGCGGGGCGAAGCCGAGACCGGGGCCGGGGGTCTGATTGCTGCGCGTCGCGAGGATCTGCTGCTGGGTGGCATCCCAGCCGTTCGCGAGTCGCGGTGCGACCTCGACAAGGACGGCGAGGTCGTTGCGCCGGCCGGCCGCGGCGGCGCCGAGGCGGACGTCCTCGGAGGGCCCTGAGAGGACCGACGGGTTACTCAGCTGCGGCGAGTCGACGCTCCCCGCGTCGACGACGTAGAAGTCGTCGAGGAGCGCCGGCCAGAGGGCGACGACGCCCTCGCCGGAGAGGCGCACGAGCTCCACCGCGTCGGGCGTCAGGCGCACGTCGGAGGGCTCGCTGTAGGCCGAGAGCACGCTCGCGCCGTGGAAGATCGGCCCCGTCGCCGAGTGGTCGAGATAGATCCGGGTCAGGCCGGCGACCCCGGGCGCCGGCTCGTCGGACCAGATCACGAATGAGCGGTTGTCGTCGCTCAAGACAGCGGCGATCTGCGGCGCGTAGCCGCTCGGGCCGAGCAGCTGCTTTGGTGCGAGCGCGCCGACGTTGCTGACCCAGCGCGCCCAGATCTCGCCGTCCTGGGCCCAGACGACGATCGTGTCGGCGCGGTAGTCCATGCCGAGGGCGAGCGCGGTGATCGGGCCCGAGCCGGTCGGCAGGGCGTAGGGCGCGGCGAAGGCGTAGGCGTGGTGGCGCTGCGCGCGCAGGAGGATAAAGTGCTGGCCGCGCGCCGTCACGATCACGCTGGCGATGTCGGAATCGCCGATTACGCCGGTGGCCGTCGCGACGAGGTCGGCCGGGCCGGCGACGGGCTTGAGCGAGCCGACCGTCCCGGTCGCGTAGCCCTCGCCGAACACGCCGGCCGGGCTGCCCAGCGTCGAGACGGCGCTCGAGCCGGCGATCACGACGATCTTGCCGCGCGCGGTGATCGTCGTGCTCAGCGGAGCGAGAAGACCGACGTCGGCGGCCTTGCCGGCGGTGAACTCGCTCGGGGCGCCGGGCAGGTCGTCGCTTCCGAGCGCGGCGATGTCGATGCTCGTCTTGCCGGTGCCGACATCGGTGCAGCTCGGCGACAGGCCGAGCCAGACGATCGCCCCGTCGCGCACGCGCTGGAGGGGGCTCTTGAAGGCGAACGCGACCTTCGGCGCCGTCGCCGGACCGCAGGTCGAAAGGGTGGCCGGCGCCGTCCAGCCCTGCGCGCTCGCCCCGGGGGCGGTCGCGACGAGCAGCGCGATCGTGAGGATGAGGGCGCTGGCGGCGGGCACGAGAAGCGAGCGGGTGCGCATCGGCGAAACGCTAGCCGGTCCTGCAGCGACCCTCGGCGGTTGGTCGTGAAGTGCGCGCTTGCGCGCCGCGCAGACACCCCAAATCCTGGTGCGCAGGCGACACGCGGGCTAGGGTCCGCCGGCGGCCAATCGCCGCCGCTCGCGGCCGAGCGCGAGCGCGCAGAGCGCGCCGAGCGTGCAGGCCACGGCGATCGCGTCGAAGCCCGCCGTGAACGAGCCTGTGGCGTCGCGGACGGCGCCGAGCGTATAGATGAAAGTGAACGCGCCGAGGTTTGCGAAGGCGTTGCCGAAGCCGGTCGTGAAGCCGGCGTTGCGCATGCCGAACATCTCGAGCGGGATCGCGAAGAGCGGCCCGAAGTAGAGCTGGGAGAACGTCGCGTTGATGACGACCGCGATCAGCAGCGTCACCAGCGTGTGGGACTCGGCGAACAGCAGCAGGTTGAAGGCGAGTACCACGAGCGATCCGCCGACGACGACGAGCGGGCGGCCCAGGCGGTCGGCGATGAAGCCGCCGATGAGGTTCGACGGTGCGGTGATCGCGGCGCCGAGGGCGACCAGCAACCCGGCGACGGTCAGCGAGTAGTGGCGCTGCACGACGACGTAGGTCGGGAGCCAGACGTTGATGCCGAAGACAACGGCCAGGCGCACATACTGGATCGCCGCGATCAGCCACATCGCGCGGCTACGCAACAGCCGGCGCGCCTCGCTCAGCGGGACGTGCAGTCGCACGGCTGGACGGGACCCGGGCGGTTCGCCCCGCCAGACGAACACGCCGAGGGCGATCAGGCCGAGGGCTGAGAACAGCGCGAAGTTGCCGCGCCAGCCGAGCGGGCCAACGAGCACCGGGCCGAGCAGGTTGAGGAAGATGCTCGAAGAGACGCCGCCTGCGAGGTAGAGCCCCATCGCCGTTGCGCGGCGCGCCGGCGGGAACAGGCGGCTCATCAGCAGCAGGCCGGGAGCAAAGATCAGCGCGCGGAAGAAGCCCGTCAGGGCCTGGTTGGCGACGAGGCCGATGTACTCGCGCTGGAGCGAGAACGAGATCGCGAGCAGGTCGACGCCGACGAGTCCTAGGATGAACAGACGGCGTGGGCCGACGCGGTCCGCGATCAGGCCCGAGGGGATCTGCATCGCGGCGTAGACGAGCGTCGAGGTGGCATCCAGCGTGCCGGCCTGGGCGAAGCTGATGTGCAGATCGCGACGGATCAGCGGCAGGAACAGCGCGACGCCGCCGATCACGAGCGATTGCGAGCTCTGGCAGATCATCAGCACGATCGCATCGGCCCAGCGCGGCGGCGCGACGGGTTGCGGCTGCGGCTGGGCGGCCACTGTTGCGTTGTCGGGGATCGGCCTGTTCGCGAGCTTCAGCGGCCGGCTGGCGCTCGCTCGGAGCTTGGCACGCTGATCGGCGTTCGCGGCAGGCTACGCCCGCGCGGTCGTTTGCGGATCGAGCCGCGTCATCAGGACGCGCGCCGAGAGCTGCGCGCGGCCGCCGCGGTAGACGCCCTTGATCGGTGGCACGTCGTCGTAGTGGCGACCGTGGCCGATCTTGACGTAGCGCTCGCCGGTGGCGGTGCGGTTGGTCGGATCGAGGCCGACCCAGATCGGCTCGCCGCGGCCGCCACCACCGGGCAGCAGGACTTCGAGCCAGGCATGGGTGTCGACCTCGACCGAGTCATCGCTGCCGTCGCTCGCCGCCGCGAAGAGGTATCCGGAGACGTAGCGCGAGGCGATCCCGCTGCGGCGCAGCAGGATAAGCGCCAAGTGGACGAAGTCCTGGCAAACCCCGGCGCCGATGTCGAGTAGGTCGGCGACGGTCGAACCGACGTAGGTGATGCCGCGGCGGTAGGCGAAGCGCGTCGGGATAGCCTCACACAGAGCGAGCGCCGACTGCAGGGGCGAGGACGCCTGCACGATCGACTCAAACTCGTCGAGCGACCCGAGCGGCGGCAGGGGAATGCTGGCGAGCAGGTACTCGCCCGCCGCCTCGAGGTAGGCCGGCGAGCTGAGCGCGTCCCAGTCGGGGTCGGGCGGCTCGGGCGGCTCGGAGGTCACCACGCGAGCGCGCACGTCGATCGTCAACTCGCTGTGCGGTCGCGAGATGCCGAACTCGATCACCTCGGTGCCGAAGTAGTCGCTGTGCCGGCCGAGGCGGGTCTCGGGGTCAACGCGGACGTGAAACTCGTCGCAGCGCTGGTGCGCGGTCGTCGCCGGGCGCACGCGGAGCGCGTTGAGGTTGTCGCTCACCGGAGCGGCGTAGCGGTACTCGGTGACGTAGTGGATCGAGAAGTGCACGGATCGGTTAGGCGGTCATCATGCGCTCGGCTGGGGCGACGCCGCCAAAGTACCGCTCGGAGATGTCGACATCGGCGAGCGCCAGCTCGCGGCCGACGAGTTCGCACAGCTCGAGTAGGCCGTGGTTGGCGTCGGCGCCGACGCGACCGCGGAAGTCGAGATCGGCGAGGACGCGCGAGAGGCGGAGCACGGGGTCCGAGCTGCGGGGAGAGGCGTCGGCGAGCAGCAGGGCGTCGCGGACCGCGCTGATCGACGCCGCGACCGAGTCGGGATAGCTCAGCGTGAAGAGCAGGAAGCTCGAAACCGCGGCGGCGCTCGGGGCGCTCACCGACGCGCGGCGGTAGGCCTGGAGGCCGCCGACCGCCTGCAGTAGGGCGAGCGCCTGGCCGTCACGGAGCGAGAAGACGTGCTCGTCGGGGGATTCGCCGGTCGAGGGCAGCGCCACGCGCAGCATCCGCAGAACCATGTCGGCGCCCTCGAAGCGGCCGCCCGCGTCGAGAAAGGCGTAGGCCTCGTCGCGCAGCATCGTCCGCGCGGCAACGCCCCAGAAGAGCGCCGCGCGACTTTTCACGTAGGCGACAAAGGAGTACGGCCCGCCGTAGCCCGTGACGCCGACCGCCGCCTCGCCGAGGCCGAGCTGGAAGCCGTTGATCGCCTCCCACATCTCGGCGCTGATCACGTCGCGTACGGTCCTTGCTCCCTGGCGCGCGCGCTCGACGCTCGCGACGACCGAGTTGACGTTGGTGTGATCGGTGCTGAGCAGCGCAACCGTCTCATCGCGCGAGGCGCGGCTGTGGTCGCCGCGCGTGTCGAAAGTGGCGACGCGCGCCTCGCCGGCGTAGCGCAGTGCCGCGGTCGAGCCCATGATCGCGAGCACCGCGTCCCAGGAAAGCGTCACGCCCGCCGGATCGTCGTGGGAGCCCTGGATGTCAGCCTGGAACACGCCGTCGATCAGGCGTGCGGTGTGCTCCGCGCGCGACACGTTGCGACCGAGCCAGAAGAGCTCGTGGGCGATCCGCGCGAGCATCAGCTGCGGAGCGGCCCGGGGGGTGTGTTCGCGGTCGTCGGTGGGTGTTGTTGGTGTTGGTGTCGGTGTTGGTCGTGTTGTTGCTGCTGTTGTTGCGCTTGGCCGGTCCAGGAGCCCAAGCGCAGATCGGGCAGCGCGGGCGGCTGGAACGGGACCTGGATCGGAGGCTCGGAGGTCACAGACTCGTCGTCGTCGGCGAGCACCCAGGTGTCCTTTGAGCCGCCTCCGCGCGAGGAGTTGACGACCATCGTGCCGGCCTCGAGCGCGACGCGCGTAAGTCCACCGGGGACGATGCGAATCTGCTCACCGTAGATCGCAAACGGCCGCAGGTCGACATGGCGCGGGGCGAGCGTGCCGTCGTGCTGCACGGTCGGCACCGTCGAGAGCCGCACCATCTCCTGGGCGACCCACTGTGAGGGGTCGCTGCGGACCGCGGCCGCAAGCGAGGCGAGGCGCTGTTCGTCCGTGTGCGGACCGATGACCACGCCGTGCCCGCCGGATTCACCGGTCGGCTTGAAGACGAGCTCATTGATGCGCGACAGCACGAACTCGAGCTGCTCGGGGTCGTCGAGCAGATAGGTCGTGACGTTCTCGAGCAGCGGCTCCTCGCCGAGGTAGAAGCGGATCATCTCGGGCACGTAGAGGTAGATCGCTTTGTCGTCGGCGACGCCGGTGCCAATCGCGTTGGCGATCGCCACGGTCCCCGCGCGGTAGGCCCGAATCAGCCCGGGAACCCCGAGCAGCGAATCGGGGCGGAACTCGAGCGGATCGATAAACGCGTCATCGAGCCGGCGGTAGATCGCACTGACACGGGCGAGCCCGTCGGTGGTGCGCATGTAGCAGACGTCGTCGCGCACGACGAGGTCGGAGGCTTCGACCAGCTCGACGCCCATCTGGCGAGCGAGAAACGCGTGCTCGAAGTAGGCGCTGTTGGCGGGTCCCGGAGTCCAGACGACGACTGTCGCCTCGCCCTCCGGGCCGGGCGCCACGGCGCGCAGCGAGGCGAGCAGCAGCGCCGGATACTGATCGATTGGGCGCACCCGGTAATAGGCGAACAGCGACGGAATCAGGCGCGTCATCGCGAGGCGGTTCTCGAGCATGTAGGAGATGCCCGACGGCGTGCGCACGTTGTCCTCGAGCACCTTCCACGTGCCGTGGTCGTCGCGCACGAGGTCGCAACCGGCGATGTGGCAGTAGATCCCGCCGGGCGGGCGGATGCCGTGCGCCGCGCGGGCAAAGTGCGAGCGACTGGCGATCAGCGTCCACGGGATGATCCCGGCGCGGACGATCTCGCGCTCGTGGTAGACGTCGGCGACGAACTGGTTGAGCGCACGGATCCGTTGTGCGAGCCCGCGCTTGATTTCACGCCACTCCTGTGCCGGGATGATCCGTGGCACGAGGTCGAGCGGAAATGGTCGGTCGGCTCCAGCGCCTTCGGTGCTGCTCAGGTCGAAGGTGATTCCCTGACGCATGAAGAGCGCGTCGCGCAACTGTCCTGCCGCGACGAGGCGCTCGCTGCCCAGCCGCGCAAGCTCGGCGACGAGCTGCTCGCCGTGTTCGCGCGGCGTGCCCGCCGGGGTAAAGACCTCGTCGTAGCTATCGATCAGCGGGCCGGCGGCGCACATCCGCACATTGTCCGTCAAGCGGGCACTTTGATGGGTGCCAGCGTGGACAACGAGCACGCGCGGCGTTTGTACCTCGTGGCAGCGCGCGCCCGCAGCGCCTGAGAAATCGCCGGCTCCGCGGGCGGTCGACGCTTCGCTTAGACGTCCGCGGACCTTTGCAAGGCTCATCAAACCAGCTGCGCTGCCGATGAAGTCTCATCAGCCAACGAACCTGGGCAGAGGCGCAGATGGTCACTCCGACGAGAGTAGAGCGCAACGGCGACACGCAGCTTGCTTTTACGAGCTCGCAGGCTGCCACCTACCTTGGCGTGTCGCTCGCCACGGTGCGTCGGTGGAGCAATGACGGACACCTGCGCGGTTCTCGCACGCCGGGCGGCCAGCGGCGCTTCTCACGCGTGCAACTGGATGCTTTCCTCGGCTCGCTGAGCGCCGGCGACGACGACGAGGGACTCGCCGGCTGACGCGGCCGCGTCGCGACTCGCCGCGGGTGGGGCAGGGCCGGGGCGGACAACAGTCAGTGCCGGCCCGGCGTTACTGGCCGGACGCGGTGCCTGAGCGGTCCGCGTTAGCGGTTTTGTGCGCGGCTGTGCAACCTTCCGTGCAGCACTCGGTGATGGTGCGCGCTACGGCGAATTTCCGCTAACACCGCGATACGCTCGCCGCTCGTCGTGGCGAGAATCCTGAGATCAAACAAGCCGCTTCGGCGGCTCTTGGCAGCTTGGCTGCAGTCGTGCCTGGGCACCGGAGCGGGCTACGTCGCGCTGCTCCTGCTGACCTATCGGCACCTGCACACCTCGTGGGCGATCGCGGCTGTGCTGCTGGCCGACTTCCTGCCGGCGATCCTGTTCGGCTCGTGGTTTGGCGCCTGCGCCGACCGCTACTCCCGCCGGCGGCTGATCGTCGTCGCGAACCTACTGCAGGCCGCCGCGTTTGGCGGGCTCGCGCTGGCGCACACGGCGGTGCCAATCCTCTCGCTGGCGCTCCTGGCGGGCGTCGGCAATGCGATGCTCCGCCCCGCGCTGCGCTCGGCGCTGCCGGTTGTCGCGGGTGAGGCCAGCCAGGCCGCGGCGGCCGTGTACGACAGCTGCCGCTGGATCGGGATGACCGCGGGACCACTCGTGGCAGCCGGCCTCTTCGCACTGTCCGGCCTAACGCTGCCGCTCGCGCTCAACGGTCTCAGCTTTCTGATCGCCGCCGCGGTCATGGGCAGCGTCGCGATCGAGCGATCGACGCCCGCCGAGGCGGAGGAGTCGCGCGGCGGATCAAGCCTCCGGGAGGGTCTTGGCGAGGCGTTGGCTGCACCGGGCATCGCTGTGCTCGTCGCCTGCTCGGCGGGCTCGATCATCGCCGGAGGCCTGCTGAACGTGTGTGAGCCGATCTTCGCCAAGCACGTACTGCACGGCACCAACAGTGACTACGCGCTCCTGGTTGCGAGCTACGGCGCCGGCATGGTGGTCGCGTCGGTGCTCGTCCTGCAGCGCGGCGACCAGCCCGCCACGGTCCTCATGCGCCGCTATCTCGCGGCGCTCACGCTCACCGCGGTGGGCATGGGTGGCAGCGCGATCGCCCCGGACGTCGAAGCGGCCGTCGTGGCATTTGCCGCCACCGGCTATGCCAATGCGCTGTTGCTGGTCAGCGAGACGCAGCTGATCCAGCTCCGCGTCCCGAGCTCTGTTCAGGGCCGCCTGTTCGGCACCAAGGACACGATCGAGGGCGCGTGCTTCCTCCTCGGGCTGCTGGGCGCAGCCGCGCTGGTTGCCCTCACCGGAGTGCGCATCACTTTGGCGACAGGTGGCGCAATCTGCGGACTTTGTATGCTCGCCGGGTTCGTCGCGCTGCGTTCGCGCTCATCCGCGCGCACCCCCGAGCCGCCACCGATTCACACTCGCGCCGCCACCGGCATCGTGCCGCGTCGTGTGGAAACGCCGGTGTCTCCGCACGGCTTCTAGCAACGCCGACGAGGTGTGCTTCGGGGTGGCCGGGCTCCTGCAGGTCCCGCCGACGGCGCGTCCGCGAGCGCGCCCAGCGTGGCGCGTGATCGCTAAGTGCTGGCGGGCGGGGTCGAGCTGGGAGGCGAGGTCTTGATCATGTGGGCGTGCAGCTCAGCCGCGAGCCGATGAACCTCTTGCGTGAGGTCGATGTTCTGCTGGATCAGCGTACGTTGAGCCTCGACGCCGGCTTCGACCTGATCCACCATCGTGCGGATGCCGTCGATGATCACCGTGAGCACGCGCTGGGCGCGGTTTGCCGCGGCGGCTACGAGGAAGCCGATGAAGAGCTCCGCGACGGTGGTGATGAGGTTGAGCGGGAAGTTGTATGCCGTCCCGGTGAACCAGCTCGGGAGGAAGTTCGCGTTTGGACTGACGACCTTGGAAGCGAAGAGAACCGTCCAGCCAAGGACGAGCACGAGCCAGAAGATGATGTTCGGTGGTTGGCCCATCACCTGCGAGGTCCAGTCGCAGAAGCGCAAGAACAGGGACTCGTTCCGGTCGGCGGCCTCCTTCTGAGCGGCGGCGGCGTGCGCGTGGAAGCGCTGGACGTGCGCTGCTGGGGGCGGCGGTGCCGCCGTCTGGGCGCCCGCCGCGTCGGTGCTCATATTCACCTGTTCGGCAATGTGGACACGCATCCTCCCTCGTCGGCTGGGGCGCCTAGTAGGTGGCTCGACCGCCGCTGATGTCATAGACCGCGCCAGTGGAGAAGCTGCAGCGGTCCGACGCCAGCCAGGCGACGAGCTCTGCCACTTCCTCGGGCCGCCCAATGCGCTTCATCGGTATCAGGCTGGTGAGATGCGCGAGGACCTCAGGGGCAGTCGTTGCGTTCATCTCGGTGGCGATCACGGCCGGCGCGATCGCGTTGGCGATCACGCCGGTGGTGGCGAGCTCCTTGCCGAGCGACTTGGTGAGACCGATGACAGCGGCCTTCGATGCCGAGTAGGCGCTCAGGTTGGGGTTGCCATCCTTGCCGGCCATGCTCGCGAAGTTGACGATTCGCCCCCAGCCGCGCTCCACCATCCCGGGAATAACGGCACGACACATGGCGACGGTTCCATGCACATTGACCGCGAAGGTGCTCTCCCACTCCGCGCGCGTTGTCTCCCGCAGCGGCTTATTGGGACCACCGATGCCGGCGCTATTGAGCAGGATGTCAATCGGCTCGAGCTTGGCGACCAACTGGCTGACGGCCTCCTCGTCGGTGATGTCAAGACGGTGGTCGGCTCCGTCGGCGATGTCGAGCGTGATCACATCGTGGTGCTCAGAGCGCAGCCGCTGGGCACACGCACGACCCAGCCCGCTGGCGCCGCCAGTCACGAGTGCGCGTCGTGATCGATCGCTGCTCACGGCCTATCGCCTGGTCGCCTCAGTGGGACTCACGTGCGACCTGATCGCCACTCGCGCCGACCAAGAAGTTCAGATCGGCGCCGGTGTTGGCCTGCTGCACCGTGCTCACGTAGAGGCTTTCCCAGCCGCGCGACGGGTTGGCAAATGCCCGTGTCGCCGCTTCGGCCGGCGAGCGGCTCGCGAGATCCTCCTGCGTGGCGTCGATGTCCAGCCGCCGCGCTGGAACGTCGAGGATCACGTAGTCACCGCTGCGCACCAGTCCGAGCGGCCCCCCGGCCGCTGCTTCGGGCGACACGTGGAGCACGACGGTTCCATACGCGGTTCCGCTCATCCGCCCGTCGCAGATCCGGACCATGTCGCGAACGCCCTGCTCCAGGAGCTTCCTGGGCAGCGGCATGTTCGCGACCTCCGGCATCCCCGGATAGCCCTTCGGTCCGCACCCGCGGAGCACGAGCACCGAGTCTGCGTCGACGTCCAAATCCGGATCGTCGATCCGGGCGTGGAAGTCCTCAATCGAGTCAAAGACCACGGCTCGGCCGCGGTGGCGCAGCAGATGCTCGGATGCCGCGGCAGGCTTGATCACGGCTCCGGTGGGCGCCAGGCTGCCGTAAAGGACGGCGATCCCGGCGTGCGGCTGAAGCGGATCAGATCGTGACCTGATCACCTCCGGGTCCCAGATCTGCGCGTCGTCTAGGTACTCGACGAGCGGTCGGCCGGTGACCGTCAACGCCGTCGGATCGAGCAGGTCCACCACCTCGCGGAGCACCGCCAGCAGACCGCCGGCGCGATGGAAGTCCTCCATCAGGAACCTCCCCGATGGCTGCAGATCGACGAGCAACGGCACGGATGCGCCAACGCTGTCAAAGTCGTCTTGGATCAGCGGGATACCGAGCCGTCCCGCGATGGCAAGAAGGTGGATGACGGCGTTGGTGGAGCCGCCGATTGCCGCGAGCGCGACGATCGCGTTGAGGAACGAACCGCGGGAGAGGAACTCGCTGGGGCGGCGCCCGTCGCGGACCATCGATATCACCAGACCCCCCGCCTCGTGAGCCGCCTGAAGCAGCCGGCTGTCTGCCGCGGGAGTTCCGGCGACGCCGGGCAGCGTGGTGCCGAGCGCCTCTGCCACCAGCGCCATAGTCGAGGCGGTGCCCATCGTGTTGCAGTGTCCGCGGCTGCGAATCATCGAGGACTCCGAACTCAGGAAGTCCTCCTGCGACAGCGTTCCCGCACGCACTTCCTCCGACAGCCTCCAGACGTCGGTGCCGCACCCCAGCGGCACCCCGCGGAAGGTGCCGCTCAGCATCGGGCCGCCCGGCAGCACTACCGCCGGTAGGTCGACCGACGCCGCCGCCATCAACAGCGCCGGGATCGTCTTGTCACATCCTCCGAGCAGCACGACACCGTCGACCGGATTGGCGCGGAGCATCTCCTCGGTCGCCATCGCGGCCATGTTCCGCCACAGCATCGCGGTCGGTCGAACGTTGGTCTCGCCGAGCGAAACCACGGGCAGGTTCAACGGGATGCCGCCGGCCTCGTAGACGCCCTGCTTGACGCTCTCGGCCACCTCGTTGAGATGGGCGTTGCAAGGCGTCAGGTCTGAGGCGGTGTTCGCGATCGCGATATGCGGACGTCCGTCAAAGGCATGCCCAGGCAGGCCCCGCCGCATCCACGCCCGGTGGATGTACGCGTTGCGGTCGGTCCCGGAATACCACTGCGAGCTTCGCTGGATCGGCATCGGCGCCCTCGGGTGGTCGAGCGAGGCTTAGGATCTGAGGCGTGTCCGAGCCTACCGATTGTCGGCAAACGCAGCGGATGTAATGAAGGCCTTCGTCGTCACCGCTCCCGGGGAATCCTCGGTACAGGACGTGGAGGCTCCGGCCGCGAAGCCCGGCGAGGTCGTGGTGGACGTCGCCCGCGCCGGTGTTTGCGGCACAGACGTGGAGTTCTTCACCGGCGAGATGGCCTACCTGCACGACGGGCATTCCGCCTATCCGATGCGGCTCGGGCATGAATGGTGCGGCGTCGTCGCCGCCGCGGGCAGCGGAGTCGATCAGTCGTGGATCGGCCAGCGGGTCATCGGCGACACGATGCTCGGATGCGGCGAGTGTCAGCGCTGCCGGTCGGGTCGGCAGCATCTGTGCGAACGCCGCACCGAGGTGGGGATCAGCGGCGCCAAAGCCGGAGCACTCGCCGAGCAGCTCGCCGTCCCGGTGTCATCACTGCAAGCGCTCCCGGAAGCGGTCGACGATGTGGCCGGCGCCATGGTGGAACCGGGCGGAAATGCGCTCCGAGCCGTGTGGGCCGCGGACCTCCATCCGCAGGACCGAGTGCTGGTGCTGGGCGCGGGGACCATCGGCCTGCTTGCGGCGCGGTTTGCGGTCGCGGCGGGCGCCGACGTGCATGTGCTGGACAAGGAAGAGCCCTCGCTGTCGTTCGCGCGTTCGCTGGGACTTGACGGGGTGTGGACGGCTAGCGATCTACCTCGTCTTGCCTTCGACGCGGTGATCGACGCCTCCAACGCGGCGGCGCTGCCGGCGCTCGCGCTTGATCTGGTCGAGCCCGGCAAGCGCGTCGTGTACATCGGACTTGCCGGCACTCCGAGCACGATCGACACACGAACGCTGGTGCTCAAGGATGTGACCGCAGTCGGAATCCTGTCCGGCTCTCCCGGTTTGGCAGGTGCGATCGACGCGTACGCGTCACACTCGGTCGATCCACGTCCGCTGGTCGCCGCGACGGTCGGCCTCGAACGTGTCGGCGATATCCTCACCGGCTGGCGCCCACACGACGCTGGCGCTGGCCCGAAGATCCACGTCGACCCTCGTATCTGAAGGGATTCGGGTACCGCCCTCAGGCCGCTGCTTTTGGTCTTTCGCTCAGCTCGTCGACCGTCGCGGCGTCGTCGTGCCCGCCACAAGTTCGCTGCTCTCCAGCGCGGGCGCGGGCGCGAAGAGGTGCGCGTCTCGGACCGGTGGCGCGGCGGTCAGCTCCGTCGCGGGCACCTGCACGGCGGGTAGCGCGTCGTGCGCGCCTGCGCCGCTCAGCGACTCCTTGAAGCCGCGCATTCCGTCGCCCAGCGAGCGCCCCACCTCCGGCAAACGCTTCGCTCCGAACACGAGCAACAGCACAATCAGCAGGATCAGAATATGAACTGGATTGTCGAGTCCCATCTGGCGTACCTCAGCTTTCCTATGTCAGACCCGCGCGGTGCTCCCGCGATCGCCAACACTGCACGATCGTCGTAAGAGATGCTCGGCGGGTAACGCGTGAATTCAGGTCTATGACGTGCCGGACATTCGCATCGGCCGAGACGGCGGCTGCCACCTGCTGCCTCATCACACGAGAGGCGAGGCGACAAGCCGGGGCGCCCTGGACGGGGAGGAGGCGAGCAGGGCGCCCCGGCGAGTCGGTTCGCCCCGCGCGTCTGCGCACGTGGCTTCTTCGGCTCTGCTAGGTCGTGAACTTGGTTGCCGTAACGGCCGCTAGCACGGTTTGTGCTGTGTCCGACGGGCTTGCGCTCCTTGGCTAGGTTCTGACTTCCAGATACTTACTTCGGGGAGCACGCCGCAGCGGATCACTCAGACGCGGCTGGCCGTGCCAAAGTCAGGACCTGCTCCGCCCGGGTGGTTCACGGATGACCCGGAGTTTCCGGGAGGCGTTCCCAGCACGCCGCCAATTCGTGAAGAGGTCGCTCGACAGCCGCGGACGACGGTCGCAAGGCGGTTGCCCGCTCCCCTCCACTTCCAATTTATACCGCACACGGGGCCTTCATGAAGCCCTGGGACGTGCCGCATAATCGCTCGCCGCAAGCCCAGAACCAAGGGAATGGAGGAGCGAAATGCGTTTGTTTTCCCGGGCCTATCCGGTAGGAGGCGAGCTATGACCGAGCATGCGGTGGTGATCGCAGGAGGTGGTCCGACAGGAATGATGCTCGCGGCTGAGTTGGCGCTGGCAAGGGTCGACGTCGCGGTCGTCGAGCGGCGTCCCGATCACGTGCTCGTCGGGTCACGGGCCGGCGGTTTTCACTCACGCACGATCGAGGTGCTGGATCAGCGTGGGGTCGCTGATCGGTTCCTGGCGGAGGGTCAGACGGCTCAGGCCGCGATGTTCGCCACGACCATGTTGGACATAAGCGACTTCCCGACGCGTCATCTCGCATGCCAAAGTACCCTCTGCCAGGGGTTACGCGTCATGGCTGCCCACCTCTGGCGATTCCATAACGCTTCCAGCGGGCTGCCGGAGAAAGCGCCCAGGGCTGCGGTGGCCACCGCAGCGCCAGCCGCATCCCTCGGCGGCTAACGGTCAGCAGAGATGCTCCTCGGGGTGCGTAACCTGGAAGCGCTCTACCGACCCCACCGCCCCGCCACGTGAGGAGGCTTTTCATGGAGACCTGGGATGCCATCACTGCTCGCCGCAACGTCCGAGAGTTCGCGGACCGACCAATCCCCGCCGCGGATCTCGAACGAATACTCGAGGCCGGCCGGATCGCGCCCTCTTCGCAGAACAACCAGCCGTGGGACTTCGTCCTCGTCACCGACCGGGAGATGCTGCGCGAGCTCTCTGGGGTATGGCGAGGCGGCGGCCATATCGCAGGCGCGATGGCCGCAATCGCCGTGGTAATCCCTGACGAGGAGGAGGCGCGCGCTCGCGAGCGCAATCGGTTCGACATCGGCCAAGCGACGATGCAGATGATGATCGCTGCCGCCGACAAAGGGATCGGCTGTGGACATTCAGCGGTCGGCGAGCAGGACCTGGCGAGATCGATCCTCCGCGTTCCCGAGGACAGGCTCGTAGCGTTCGTCGTCGACCTCGGCTACCCGGCCGACCGCCCATTGCGGCCCGGCACCCGGTTGAAGCGTCGGCCCCTGGACGAGGTCGTGCATCGCGACGGCTGGTGAGGCATCGGCTCGGCCTGCGCCGCAGAACGCCAACGGTTGTCAGCGGTTAGCCAAATCGTTTCTTGAATGACTCAAGAAAATGCGAAACACTGCCAGGCCGTGCCGGCGAGCCTCGACTACGAGCAGTTGCTGCGAGGCGCCGACTTGCGCGTGACGCGGCCGCGGGTCGCGGTGCTGGCGGCCGTCCACGAGAACCCGCATGCCGACACCGACTCGATCATCGGTGCCGTGCGGGAGGATCTCACCGTCTCGCACCAGGCCGTCTATGACGTTCTGCGGGCCGTGACCGATGCTGGCCTCGTTCGGCGGATCCAGCCGTCGCGGTCGGTTGCGCGTTACGAGCCGAACACCCACGACAACCACCACCACATCGTCTGCCGCTCGTGCGGCGCGATCGCCGACGTCGACTGCGCGCTCGGCACGGCTGCATGCCTCACCCCCGTCGATGACCACGGCTACGCGGTCGACGAGGCCGAGGTGATCTACTGGGGCCTCTGCCCCAGCTGCGGCACCCCCGACCCAGCAAACCCCCCGGTCCGGAAGGATTTCCGTGTCTGTTTCTGAGAAGCCTGACGCCGTTGTCGGAGAAATGAATGAGCCCGAGACCGGCGGCTGCCCGGTCCACGGGCGTGCTCCCTACCCGGCGGAGGGCGGGACGAGCGGCGGCTGGTGGCCGGGACGGCTCAACCTGAAGATCCTCGCCAAGAACCCGCCGGCCGCGAACCCGCTCGGCGAGGAGTTCGACTACGCGCAGGCGTTCCTCTCGCTCGACCTGCCAGTGGTCAAGCGCGACATCGAGAAGGTGCTGACAACCTCCCAGGACTGGTGGCCCGCCGACTTCGGCCACTACGGGCCGCTGATGATCCGCATGGCGTGGCACAGCGCGGGGACGTACCGGATCAGTGACGGGCGCGGCGGCGCGGGGAGCGGTCAGCAGCGCTTCGCGCCGCTGAACAGCTGGCCGGACAACGCGAACCTCGACAAGGCGCGGCGGCTGCTGTGGCCGGTCAAGCAGAAGTACGGGCGCAGCCTCTCCTGGGCCGACCTGATGATCCTCGCGGGCAACGTGGCGCTCGAGTCGATGGGCCTGCAGACCTTCGGCTTTGCCGGTGGGCGCGTCGACGCCTGGGAGACCGACGAGGACGTCTACTGGGGTCCCGAGACGGAGTGGCTGGGCGATGAGCGCTACAGCGGCGACCGCGAGCTCGAGGATCCGCTCGCGGCGGTTCAGATGGGCCTGATCTATGTCAACCCGGAGGGCCCGAACGGCAACCCCGACCCGTTGCTGGCGGCACGCGATATCCGGGAGACGTTCCGCCGGATGGCGATGAACGACGAGGAGACCGTCGCCCTGATCGCCGGCGGCCACACGTTCGGCAAGGCGCACGGTGCCGGCTCGACCGACACCGTCGGCCCCGAGCCCGAGGGCGCGGGCATCGAGGAGCAGGGCTTCGGCTGGATCAGCTCGAACAGCAGCGGCAAGGGCCGCGATGCGATCACGGGCGGCCCCGAGGTGATCTGGACGACGACGCCGACGAAGTGGAGCAACGACTTCCTCGAGCACCTGTTCAAGTACGACTGGGAGCTCACGAAGAGCCCCGCGGGCGCGCAGCAGTGGAAGCCAACGAACGCCGCCGGCGAAGGCACGGTGCCCGAGCCCGATGACTCGTCAAAGCATCGCCACCCGTCGATGCTCACGACCGACCTGGCGCTGCGCTTCGACCCGGTCTACGAGAAGATCTCACGCCGCTTCTACGAGCACCCCGACGAGCTCGCCGACGCGTTCGCGCGCGCCTGGTACAAGCTGACGCATCGCGACATGGGACCTGCGGTGCGGTATCTCGGACCCGAGGTGCCCTCGGAGGTACTCATCTGGCAGGATCCGCTACCACCGGTCGAGCACGAGCTCGTGGGGCCGGCGGATGTGGCGGCGCTGAAGGAGCAGATCGCGGCGTCCGGGCTGTCGGTGGCGCAGCTCGTCTCGACCGCCTGGGCGTCGGCGTCGACGTTCCGCGGCAGCGACAAGCGCGGTGGTGCGAACGGCGGACGGATCCGGCTCGAGCCGCAGAAGAACTGGGAGGTCAACAACCCGGCGCAGCTCGCGAGCGTGCTCTCGACGCTCGAGGGGATCAAGGAGTCCTTTGACGCGTCGGCCGGCGGCGGCGGCGGCGGCGGGAAGAGCGTCTCGCTTGCCGACCTGATCGTGCTGGCGGGTGGTGTCGGCGTCGAGCAGGCGGCGAAGGCCGCGGGCCATGCGGTGGAGGTGCCGTTCCGGCCCGGTCGCACCGATGCGACGCCCGAGCAGACGGACGTCGAGGCCTTTGCCGTGCTCGAGCCGAAGGCGGACGGGTTCCGCAACTACCTCGCCGCCCGCACCCGGCTACCGGCGGAGTACCTGCTGGTCGATCGGGCGAACCTGCTGACCCTCAGCGCGCCCGAGATGACAGTGCTGGTCGGCGGGCTGCGCGTACTGGGCGCTAATTACGGGCACTCGTTCCTTGGCGTCTTCACCGAGCGCCCTGGGGCGCTCACGAACGACTTCTTCGTGAACCTGCTGGACATCGCCACGGAGTGGAAGCGCGACCCGGCCGGCGCCGAGACCTATGAGTCCCGCGATCGTGAGACCGGCAAGGTCAGGTGGCACGGCAGCCGCGTCGACCTCGTGTTCGGCTCGAACGCCGAGCTGCGCGCCGTCGCCGAGGTGTACGCATCTGATGACGCCGCGGAGAAGTTCGTGGCGGACTTCGTCGCCGCGTGGGTCAAAGTCATGGAACTCGACCGCTTCGACCTGGACTGAGGTTGGCGGCTCAGGGGCGGCCCGGTGCACTCACGCGTCGCCCCTGAACCGCGAAGGAGTTCGTTCGGTGAAGCCATGACGGCCGAAGCGAAGAGCCGTCGCGGACGGCTACCGCGCGCTCAGGGAGGTCATTGGGCGCAGCAAGCAGGCTTTCGGTGAGGTGGAGCGTGACGAAACGCGTCTCAAGTGGTACCCGCGAGTGGTACCGCGGCCGGCTTTTGGCGGTCTGTCGCCGCGCGAACGCCGCCAAACTTAGGACTTTGCAGGCTATTCGTGAGTGGAGCCAGCCGGTCTCGAACCGGCGACCTCCTGCTTGCAAAGCAGGCGCTCTCCCAGCTGAGCTATGGCCCCTCGGGACGGATGTTAGCCGCTGGGTTCGGAGGTTCTTAGACGGTTGACCGCCGGACTTAGGCGGTCGCGAGACGCATACGGCCCAGGAAGTGCGCCACCGACGGCCGCCCTGGCGGCCAGCTTCGTAGGCCTAGCTCGCCTCGTGCTCGATCGAGAACTCCTGCGTCTCCTCGGCGGCGTCAAGGTGGGCGAACCGCGCAGCGCCGGTTGCCACGGGCCTGGCGCCATGAGCCGCCTCGCGCAGCTGCGGCCGTTCATCAAACACATGCACTTCTGCCTGATGCTCTGGCTCGAATGCCTCTGTCCGATCGCGCGGCACGGCGCTGAGCGCTTCCCGTTCGATCCTCGCAACCTCACGCGGGTCCGCACCCCGCAGGCGCTTCAGCTCGAGGTGCTCGCGGATCGCCTTGTCGAGGTCGCTCATTACGTGAAGCCTAACGCTGGAGCTGTCTGACTGCTCTCTCAGCCAAATCGGTCGACGCGAGAGCTATCCGGACAACCGCCCGATTGGGGCGAACGATGGCTGCGGCGGCACTGATCTAGACTGCAGCCACCTCGCGCCGCAGCTCGGCGCGGCCCCGGGGCTATAGCTCAGTTGGGAGAGCGCCTGGATCGCACCCAGGAGGTCGGGGGTTCGAGTCCCCCTAGCTCCATCGGCAAACCAGCCTGCATATGGGCGGTTTGCGCTAGCTGAAGAGCGGCCGCTGCTCCGTGGAGCTCGCCGAGGGTACCGTTTGCGGGTACCGCTTGGACACTTTTCTTGCGCGAATTGCGGACTCTAGTGGGGCCGGCGCTATGGCTTCGCGCGACTCGCTAAGAGCTGGGGCTCGACGTAGCGACGCTTCGATTTCGTCGTGGAGGAAGATCCAGCGTCGGCCGAGTTTGTGGCCGGGGATGACGCCGCGGCGGGCGTATTCGAAGACGGTCGACATCGGGATTCGGAGCAGCTCTGCGACTTCGCGGGCTGCGGCGACGTCTTCGCGGGTGAGGCGTGGACGGGGCGGTTGGGCTGGTGGAGACATGTTCGTGGGTCGAGATCCTACCCCAAACAAGCCAAAATGTCCGTATATTGCGTTGTCACGCGATGATTAGCGTCATCGCTCCTTGAGAAGATCCAGATTATGAGTGAGACCGACGGCGAGCAGATTCAGGACGCGTTCAAGAGCGCTCAGGCGGTCTGGAGCGTTGCGATCGACGCTCATCGGTTGGCGCCGCCGGATGGCGGCTTCAGCTCGCGGCTTGCGTCGTTGTCGGGCGCGGCGCGGATCGAGGCGAAGATCTGTCGCGAGGCGCAGGCGGCCGGGTTTGCCTGGCCGCCGCACAAGTCGGCTGGAAGCCAGCCGTGGGAGCTGCAGCCGGGGAGCGGCCGGCGCGGGCCGGCTGAGTTGTGGCGGGCCTTTGACGACGCGGTGCTCGTCCTCGAGCGCGCGGCCGCGACTACCGAGCTGCTGGAGGTCGCGAGAGGGTTCGAGCTGCTCGGCGAAGCGGCCGCCGAGTTGGCCGAGGCGGTCAGGCGCGAGGACCGCGCGAGCGGTCTGCTGCCCAAGGCCCGCTCTGCCTAGCAGCGCCGGCGGGTCACTGCGGCGTCAGTTGGACCGCGTCGGCGTCGGCGTCCCAAATAGCGTGATCGGCAGCAACCCGGCCCTTGCGTCGCGGTAGGCCCGCGTCGCTCGGTGCCCAGAGATCACGCCGCGTCGCAAGCGAGTTGCTGTCGGCACGCGCACGATCGAGTAGCGCGTCGACGTCACTGCGCTTGATCCGAAACGCGCGACCAACCCTTACCGCCGGTAGCACGCCACTGTCGATCCAGTTGCGGATCGTCTGATCGGTCACCTGGAACTCTTCGGCGACCTGCGGAACCGTGAGCAGTCGATCAGCCATCAAGCACCAACGATAGCCGGCGGCGTCTACGCGTCCGAAGCGAGCAGCAAGACAACGCTGCGGTCCTCGAGCACCACTCGCAGCTCGAGCCGACCGCCGAGCGCCTGCACGTAGCCGTCGAGCGTTGCCACACGCGGGTTCGGCTCATGCTCCACGTGCGAAATCGCGCGCTGCGACGCGCCCAACTTCGCGGCGAGCTGAACCTGCGTTAGCCCGACGGTTCGACGGAGCGCCGCAAGGGTGTCACCGACCTCGCGCTCGGCCTGGCGCGGCCTTGTTGATGTCTGCGCTCGCGGCCGCTGCGATCCGGCCCGCCGCTGCCTCCTCGATCTCGCCACAGGTAGATGATAGCGGGTAAAGCGGCTAGCCGGAATAACGTCATCGTAGGTGATACTGTGTGCTGCGTAGCGGAGCGGAGCGGCAGGGTTGTTGTTGCGGTTGGAGTGTCGGTGGTCGGTGCGGGCTGTGGCGGGTGAGGGCTGGAGTGTGGTGCTCAGGCGGGGGCGCGAGGCGGAGGGATAGCGGTGTTGGAGGTGATAGGTCAGGGCGCGGTCGAGATGGCGAGGACGCCGCGCGAGCGGAAGAACAGGCCGCCGACGCGAGCCTGGACTCAACGCCCGACGCCGGCTACCCAGCCGTGCTCCCGAGCACTTCGCCGACTCGAACCTGATGTCCGGCCCTAGCCGTACGCCGCATGGCGCAACCTCGTGCGTCGCGTGTATTGGTAATCGGGGAGCGGTAGACAGAGGGCGGTGAGAGAGCCAGCATGGTGGCCGCCGGGAAGGGCAGCGAGCGATGGCGAGCACTAACGGACCGTGCTGCGGGCATACGCGGGCAGGTAAGGCGGGCTAGCGTGGAGAGGCGCGCGACGGCCTGCGCGCTCCAATAACCCGAGCTGCCCACCGTGCCCGCGGTGACGGACCCCAGCCACGCCCGGATGCCACCGGGTGGACACCAGGCGCTCGCGTCCGACCTAAGATCCGCGATCCGACCGGCCGAAATAACCCCGACCGTCGACGGCCCACCAAGCTGCTCAACCTCGGGTGTAGTCGTACTCGTCAACGCCGATCGCGGCGCCTAGCGCGCTCGCAGCCGCGATGTGTCGAGCGGCAAGCGCCCAGCCAAGGCGAAGGTGGCTTCCACGGTGGAAAATCACGATGTCGAGCACGACTTCGGTGTCTGGCGGAAGGCTCGCAAATGCGCTCGCGCGGGGACTCAGAGCAGCCCAGATGGCATCTAGCTGGATGTCCATCGACTGCCCATCTGTCATGTCGGGCTGCCATATCCACTGATTAGTTACGACGGGTAGCCTCGGGTTTCCCGATCTGGCGGCGCCTTTTGTCCGCTGAATCGATGGGTCGACACCCAGCCGCGCTGTCACTTCCGCCGGGCTCAAACTGGAGCTGGAGACGACAAGCGCGCACTTGATCTCCTCCCAGGCGTCGTTCGGCCCGCGGGGCTCGCTGACTTCGCTAATCACCGCGCGTTGAGGCCTGTCGGAATGAGTTCGCCGCCACCGCGTGGACGCAACCAGAGGTCGCCCGTCGCTTTGTCTTTGTAGTAGTCGTATTCGCCGGCTGCCCCTGCTCCCACGGTTTCCTCCTTGTCGGTGTGCGGATCGGTGTCATAGCCCTTAAGGATCCGCTTGAGTTCCGCATCGCTGATCCTTTCGAGGTCGCTAGGGTTCGGCTCCTCGGCGGCAGCGACCATTATTCCAGTCGGTCCGTTCGCCCCAATGTTTGGGGACGAGACGCTCATGCTGGGCGTACCACTTCCAAAGAGCGCGTCGATCACATTGTGGACAGCCTGCTCGCCCACGAACAGTCCTGCGGCAGCCAGGATCGCGCAGGCAACGGCCGCTTCGGGCCCGTCGACGCAGAGTTCGACGGGAACGGGTATCGCGTCTTCGCCGGTCGGGTCTGTCTCGTCAGTGGGATTGTCGCCCGCGTAGTAGTAGGCGGCGCCAGTCTCACTTTCTAGCGGGTCGAGGCTCAAGAATTGCCCGGTGCCCGGGTCATACCACCTTGCCTGCATGTAGATCAGCCCGTTGTTTGGGTCGGTGTACTGTCCGGCGAAGAGCAGGTTGGTGGTCGCGCTGCCGCTGGTGATGGTCGGCGTGCCGTAGGGGCGGTACTTGATCGTCTCGACCGGGTCGCCGGCCGTGTTGGTGAGCAGGCGGGTTGAGCCGAGGCTGTCGTGGTGGTAGTAGACCGGTGTGTCGTCTGGGCCGATCTGTTCGAGTGGCAGGTTGCCGGGGCCGTAGATGATGTTGGTCGTGCCGTTGACGATCAGCAGCGGAACGCTCGATGTGGGGTCCCAGGTGAGCTGGGTGGTCGTGCCGCTGCTCGTGTCGGAGCGTCCGGATGTCCCCCGCTAGGCCGGTGGCCGAGCTTGTAGAGCAGGCTCAGCAAACCGCGCGGCTCGTGGATGCGGAGCGTCTCCGCCGCCGGACAAGGAGAGCCGCATAAGCGTTGTCGGCCTCTCGCCGCGTCGTAACAGCGGGCGTTGAGACAGGTAGCAGGACGCCGGAGAATGGCAGCGAGCGCTAAGCGTGCAGCGGCGAGGTGTTATGGACCGTGCTGCGGGAGAGACGCGGGAAGGTAAGACTGGCTAGCGCGGAGGGGCGAGCGAAAGCGAGGTGCCTATCGGAGCTGGAACAGCCGTGTCCAGGCCGTCAGCGCCCGCGCTCATTGGCGCGGCGGAAGCAAAGTTCCGCTTCTCGAGGGTTACCGGCGCGCTCGAGCAACCTCCCAAGTCGGAACGCGCCCTCCGCACTTCCTCGTTCGTCGGCGCGACGTAGAGCATTCTCAGCAGCCTGTAAGTCACCCTGCTCCTCCAACCGAAGCCCGAGATTTACTGCTCCTGCCGGTGATTCCCGCTGATCCGCGAGGCGGAATGCGGCAATAGCCGCGTCTCGATCACCGCGCGCGAACAGGAGCGCTCCTAAACCGTTCGCTGCGTCTGCATCACCCCCGTCAGCACCGCGTCGAAAAGCCTCCTCAGCATGAGTCGCGTCGCCGCGCGCCTGGAGATTGGGCTGCTCAGGAGGACTGAGTGGCCCAATGGCGCTCGCACGCCAGTCGAAACCGCTCGTAGTCGGCTCCAGCCACGCGACCGTACCGAGCCAACGCCTCGCGTGCTTCGTCTGGCCGCTCCGCTGCCATGAGCAACGCTGGCACTTGCTCACTCGCGAAATCGAGACGCCCCTCGTCCGTGGTCAGCTCAGTGAGATACGCCTCGACCGTTGATCGCACAGTGGCAAATGGCAGCGCGTACCGGCCTGCGAGTGATGCCAATCGTTCCGTCGCCGGACCGACATCGGCGGCGTTCGCAATGGGGACCGCATCCACTCCGCGCGCCTCCGGCAGCTCATCGAGGTAGCACTCCACCGCAAGATTGCAATGACGTGCGCCGAGCATTGCCAATAACTGCTCGCTCTTGGGATGAGTCACACCGACCACCATCGTGACATGAACAACTGTTCCCTCACGCAAGCGCGGCATACCCCGGTCCATCTCAAACTCCGACTCCCGTTCAAAAGCCGCCGTCGCAACGAATCCAGTCGCCTCGACAGGGTGTCGGAAGTATGCAAGCGTGATGGATCGCGAAACCGTTGGCGGCTGAGCCCTCGCGCCGGCGAGCGTGTTGACTCCCTGCGGCACGGCGACGGTCCAGCCGCGACCAATCATGCAGCTCTCCAGCTGCGCGACAAGCACGTCGTCCAAACTAGCTGCTTCCGTCGCCATCACAGCAGCGTAATCGACGAGCTGACAAGTCGACACTCAATCCGCACCACGAAACCGTTTGGGGCCGACAACTGCCACCATGGCCGTTGTCCTAACCCCCACGCGCCGTGCCTTCGCCCGGGCGGCACACGTGCAGAGCTTTCTGGACGTTTCGAGGAATCGCTGGCAACGGACACGGAACCCCAGCGCTGCCGGCAAACGCCGCGCCCCAGCGGTGATCGATTCTTTCCATGATTATGAGACCTTGCGGCACGAAAGGCATACGGTCCTGGTAGCGCGCACAGCCGCTGTGACCGCTCATCCGCACCAGAGCATAGTCTTCGTTCGCGAGCGCAACACGCACAGCAAAACACACGCTTGGCACTCCGCTGTCGCCGAGCGCCGCCACGATCGCACGTGTTTCGTTCGCGCCCGTTTGGCCGGAGCCTGACGAGCATCCAGCGAACGCCAGCATCGTGCAGATCACCCAGAGCATAGTGATGACACGAGTCCGCGCGCGTGCACGCATGAAGCCCTTACCTTCCAGCTTCACCTCGCCGGACCCTGCCATTGATAGACGTATGCGCCGAATTGCCAAAATGGGAGATGCGAGGTCAACCAAAAGTCGAAATGCACGCCCCAAGGTCCGTAGCGTCGGCGAGCTGTGTAGCTCTGGTCGGCGTTGAGCTGAGCTGCGTCGTTCCCTACAAACTCCAGGTCCCTGCCGATATCCCTAACTGCTAGAGCAGCAACCGACTTCACCAAATCTAGCCAGCTCGGAAGCTCCGACTCGTCGGCGCCGTCCGCGAGATTCTGGAGGGCCAGTCCGTAGATTATGGCCTGCGAGGCCGTCAGGTTTTTACTTACGACAAGCTTGTAGAACTCCCCGCTCGGATCGGTGTTGTCGGTCGGGTTGTCGTTGGCGTAGCTGTATGGCTCGCCGGTTTGACTGTCGTCGGGATCAACGCTCATGAACTGCCCGGTACTTGGGTCGTACCAACGCGCTCTGAGGTAGATGAGCCCACTATTGGGGTC
>PKYB01000066.1 GCA_003133565.1 Solirubrobacterales bacterium | reverse complement strand
ACTTGAACGCGGAGATCTGCGCGCTGAAGTCCGCCGTTCCGTCGGCGTACGCGCCCGGGTTGATGTACGTGTAGCCCTTGCTCGTGATGAACGGCGGGAAGCCGGTTGCCGTCGCCGAGAACGCGTTACCGTCAGCGTCGTTCGGCCACAGCGCCGCGATCACCTTATTGGTCTGAACCTGACTCCACATGTCGTAGTAGACCGCCTCGAGATCCTCGAGCCCCCAGAAGAAGTGGTATGTCCAGTTGAAGCTCGTCTTCCCAGGCACGCCACCGCGGCCGATGAACCATGACTGCCACGGAGCGACTGAAGAGATGCATGGAATGCCATTGGACTCGCACTGGTCCGCGACGGGGTTGGTCGTGTCCGGCGTCGAGGTGACAAGCATCAGGTCGATGCCATCGTTGAGGATCAGCTCGCTGGCGACCTGAGCCGCGGTGGCGTCGACC
This sequence comes from Solirubrobacterales bacterium, assembly GCA_003133565.1. Lineage (GTDB taxonomy): Bacteria > Actinomycetota > Thermoleophilia > Solirubrobacterales > Solirubrobacteraceae > Palsa-513. The sequence continues at coordinate 12,835 of PKYB01000066.1, read as the reverse complement.
GACTGCGAGTCCTTCGTGATGATCTGAACGTTGTAGCGCTTGCCGCCACTCTTGATGCCTCCGGCCTTCTTCACATAGTCACGAATAGCGCCGATGACAAAGCCGTCGGCCTGGCCAAACGCGGCGAGTGGGCCGGTCTGGGGGGTGACGAAGCCGATTTTGACTGTGCCCGCCGTCCCTGCGGACTTGGCCCACGCCGTCGAGGCGTTGAGCAGAGTGCTCGGGAGCGCCGCCGACCCGACGGCGGCGCCTGCGAGGCCAGCGTTGCGCAGGAAGCGGCGGCGATCCATCTCCGACCAGTGGTCGGTCTTGACGGGGTCTTCTTTCGTTGACTCGGAATCAGTCATGCTCTCCTCTTTTCGCTTGATCTGGCGATTCAGTCGTTACGGGTACGCGCGATCGTCGGGCGCTCTCGAGCGCAACGAATGTGCCCCGGTTTGCCGGTTTGGGCGCGTCGATGAGGCCGCGCACGGGTCGGTCCGGCGCGCGCCACGGGCGCGCCGAGGTCCGCGACAGCGCCACGGCGATGCGTCGATCAGCCGCTCCGACGCCAACCATGGCGTGCGACTCACAGCCGGTGTTTACAAACTCCGGCACTCCCAACACCTCTCCTCCGAAACCTACGACGCGGAGAGCATGGCACCGCGCGACCCCAAAACACAATACGAATGTTGTGGCGCTGCAATACCTTTTCACTATGGATCTGAAGACGATGGAGTACTATCTCGTGGTCGTCGGAGAAGGCTCGATAACGCGGGCCGCCGAACGCCTGCACATGTCCCAGCCGCCGCTGACGGTGCGCTTGAAATCGCTCGAGGCCGAGCTCGGCGTCGAACTCCTCTCGCGCCACGGACGCGGCGTCGAGCCGACCGCGGCCGGGCGGGTGTTCGCCGACCGCGCGCGCCGCCTGCTGGCCGACGTGCAGGGCACGACCGACGCGGTGCGCTCGATCGGCCACGGCGTATCGGGGACGCTCGCCGTCGTGACGGGCGGCTCGGTCGCCCCGAGGCTGCTCTCCAGTCTGCTGGGGACGCTGCGCGAGCAGGCCCCCGACGTCGCGATCAGCGTCTCGAGCGGGACCGACGCCGCGGTCTGGGACCAGGTCAGCCACGGCGAGGCCGACGCCGGGTTGCTGCACCTCGCGCCCCAGCCGGCGAGCCCGCAGGGCTGGCGCGGCCTCGAGACTGCGGTTGCGGCGCGCGAGCCGCTCGTCGCCGTGCTGCGCGAGGACCACCCCGTCGCCGGCCATGAGCGGGCCGACGTCGTGGCGCTGACTGCGGAGACGCTGATTTCACCGGCGGCGTCCTCGGCCCCCGGCCTTCACGAGCAGCTGCTCGCGACCTGGCAGGCGGCGGGTGGCAGCCCCGAGCACGTACGCGAGACGGACTCGACCTCGACGACGCTGGCGCTGGTCGAAGCGGGGCTCGGCGTCGCGATCCTGCCGGCGGCGGTGACGGCGCTCGTCTGGCGCGGGCTGATCGGGCTGCCGCTGCTCCAGCATCACCCGGCCGTCGAGACGGTGATCGTTTGGCGCCACGACGCGACCTCGCCGGTGCTGCGGCGCTTCCTGCGGATCGCCCTCTCGACGCCCGAACCGGACGTGCTGAGCCCCGAGCACGCACGCTGAGCGTGCGCTCAGCCGGCCGTCGCCGGCTCGCTCTCGGTCGCGATGTCGCCGAGGTTCACCGGACCCTCCGAGCGGTCGAGTATCAGCTCGAGCGCGCGTCGCAGCTTGCCGGCTGGGTCGGCCACGCTCGCCGCCGCGCGCCAGCCGACGTGCGCGTCGGGACGGGCCAGCACGCAGCCGTCCTCGGCGACCTCGCGCAGCCGCGCCCAGTCGTCGTAGAGGTCGGTGAACTCGCGGCCCGGCCCGATGACGTAGACCGCAATCGGGATGCCCAACTCTTCCGATACCCGTGCCGCCGCATGGCGCCAGGACTCGCCGGAAATCCCAGTCAATAAAGCGAAGCGGCCCTTGCCGACGATGTCGTGTGTGCTGACCTTGTGACCGCCCTCGCCGAGCCAACAGTGAGGCAGGCGAGCGCCGGGCCAGGTCGTCGGGTGGTAGTAGAGCTCTGCGTCGCGCGTATAGGGCGGCTCGGGCGTGCCGTCGCCGACGACCGCGCAAGAATTGTAGCGCTGGCCGAGCTCGACGCCGTGCGCGTTGAACTCGTAGTCCTTGAGCTCGAGCGCCTCGCGCAGCTGCTCGCGCTGGCGCGCCGCTTCGGGCGTGTTGTCGGCCCGTGCGCGCATCCGCTCGTTCATCACGTCGGGATCGCTCGTGTCGGAGAAGCCGAGCGCTGCGAAGATCGGCCCGAATTCCTCGATCGACTGGTTGGCGCGCAGGACGATCTGGCGGCCGATCGGGGCGCGCTCCGCGTCGTAGCTGTCGAGCAGGCCCGCGCCCGCGTCGCCGCGCAGCACAAAGGCGAGCTTCCAGGCGAGGTTGTAGGCGTCCTGGACAGAGGTGTTCGAGCCGAGCCCGTTCGACGGCGGATGGCGGTGGACGGCGTCGCCGGCACAGAACACGCGCCCTTCGCGGTAGCGCGTGGCGTACCACTTGTTGTTACCCCACAGCGAGGTCGAACGGATCGTGACTGGGACGGTGTCGTCACCGATCAGGTTGTGAGCGATCTGGATCGCGGCCTCGTCGTCGAGCTCGGGCGGCGGCTCGTTGATGTCATAGCCCCAGACGATCAGCCACTCGTCCCACGGGCGGACCATGCGCACGAGACCCATGCCGATGCCGCCGATGTCGGAGCCCGGCTGGAGCACCCAATAGAGGACGCTCGGGCGGTGCTCGACCTTTGTCGTGAGGTCGGCGTGGAAGACGATGTTCATCGAGCCGGCCACGTCCATCTGGCCCTCGAACGGGAGATCGATGTCCTTGGCGATCTGGCTACGCCCGCCGTCGGCGCCGATCACGTACTTGGCCTCGATCGTGTACTCGTTGCCGGCGACGCGGTCGCGCACGCGGACGGCCACGTGGTCCTCGTGTTGGGTCAGCGAGAGGTACTCGGTGTCGAAGCGGATGTGCGAGCCGCGCGCGGCAGCGTGCCCGATCAGGATCGGCTCGAGCAGCGTCTGGGGCAGGTCGCAGATCTCCGAGGGGCTGGCCAGCGTGTAGTCGGCCTGGCGCGAGGGGTGCGTGCCCCAGGTGCGCACGCGTCCGATCTCATCGCCGGTCAGCGACGTGCAGAATACGGTGTCGCCCATCAGCGGCTGCGGCGTGCCCTGGGCCTTGATGTCGGCCTCGATCCCAAGGTCGCGGAAGATCTCGACGGTCCGCTGGTTGGTGATGTGGGCGCGCGGGGTGTTGGCGGTCCACGAGTACTTGGTGATCACGATGTGATCGACGTCGAGCGTCGCGAGCGCCAGCGCGGCGGTGCCGCCGGCCGGCCCGCTACCGACGATCAGCACGTCAGTCCGAACGGTCTCGGTCATTCTCTTCCTCACTAGCCAGCCGGACGTCGAAGACGAGCTGCCACCAGCGGCCGTCGAGCGTGCGACCGGCCGGGCCTGCGCCGGGCGGTTGCTCTTGAAACTCTGCGATCAGGGACTCCTTGACGCCGAACACTGCATCGTCGTCGAGGTGCGGACCGCCGGCAACGAAGACGTGCGTGACGAGCCGGTGGTGGCCGGGTGCGGCGACCATGAAGTGAATATGGGCCGGGCGCATCGGGCTGCGGGAGGTTGCGGCGAGTAGCTCGCCGACCGGGCCGTCACCTGGGATCGGGTAGGCGGCCGGCTTGACCGACCAGAAGCCGTAGCGACCGTCATCGTCGGCGCGCGTGCGAGCCCTGCCCGCGGTCCGCGCGTCGCTGTACTGGACGTCGTAGAAGCCGTCCTCATCGGCCTCCCAGACCTCGATCTCGGCGCCCGCGAGCGGGTTGCCGGCGGTGTCGGTAACGCGACCCTCGACCCAACACGGCTCGCCGCGTGCGCCCTGCGCGGCGTCGCCGCCGTATTCGATCAGCGGCGCGTCGGCGACGAAGAACGGACCGAACACCGTCGGCTCGGTCGCGAGCGGATCGGACGGGGCGTTGATGCCGATCGTGAGCATCGAGAGGCCGAGCACGTCGGAGAGCAGGATGAACTCCTGGCGCTTGTCGTCGGAGATCTGGCCGGTCCGCGTGAGGAAACCGATCATGTACTCCCATTCGGCGTCGGTCAGGCGCACGTCGCGCGCGTACGCGTGTAGATGGCGGACGAGTCCCTGCAGCAGCTCTCGCAAGCGTGGCGAAGGGGTCGCGGCGAAGCTCGCGAGAACGCGCTCGGTCAGCGCAGCCTCGCGGCGGCGAAGCTCTACCTGTTGGCCGGTCGCGATCATGCGAGGATCATCGCCGACCGGGGTGGGGCGCCGTCGAAAGCGGACCTTAGGAGTGCGTCGATCGCCGGTCGCGAAGGCGGCTCGGGCAGGGCCGCGAACGCCTCGGCGACTAGCTCGCCGGCCTTCGCGAGCTCGCTCTCGGGCAGTCCGAGCTGGCGCAGCGAGACGGGCGCGCCGAGTTTCCGTTCGAAAGCAAAGATCGCCTCGGCGGCGCTGTCCCCGTCGCCGCCCAGGGCGGAGACGATCCGCGCGTCGACGCCGTCGAGTTGCGGCGCGGCGAGCGAGGTCGTGTAGGGCAGCACGACCGCGTGCGTCTCGGCGTGCGGCAGGTCGTAGGCGCCGCCGAGCACGTGGCAGATCTTGTGGTGGATGCCGGAGCCGGCGGTCGCGAAGGCGTGGCCGGCGAGCCAGGCGCCGTAGAGCGCGTGCGAGCGCGCATCGAGATCAGCGCGGTCCGCAAGGATCGCCGGCAGCCCCGCGGCGAGCGCGCGGATACCCTCCTCGGCGATCAGCGATGTGATGGGGTTGCGCTTGGCCGTCCAGAGCGCCTCGGCGCAGTGCGCGAGGGCGTTGAGGCCGCTGACAGCGGAGAGCTCGGCCGGCAGTGAAACGGTCAGCGCTGGGTCGTAGATCACGAGCTTCGGAAGGACGCGGAGATCGACGCCGGTCGTCTTGCGGCCGTTCTCGGTCAGCCCCCAGATCGGCGTCACCTCGGAGCCGGCATAAGTCGTCGGCACCGCGACGATGTCCACCCCGCTCTCCATCGCGACCGCCTTCGCCGTCCCGGTCGTCGAGCCGCCTCCCACGCAGAGGAGGCAGTCGGCCTGCGTGGCACGCGCGGCCTCACGGGCCTGCCGCGCGATCTCGATCGGCACGTGCGCGCGTATATTCGAAAAGCGCCCGGCGATCCGCGTGCCGAGCGCGTCGGCGATCCGATCGGCCAGGGCCCGCTCCGGCTCGGCGGCGATCAGCAGGATGCGCTTCGCGCCGAGAGCGTCGATCACGCGCGCAAGCTGCCAGCGCTCCGTCGAGCCCACGCCGAATACCACGTGCGACGGAAAGCCGGTGTACTCGAACTCCGGCACTCCCACACCCTCTCGTCCGAACCTCACGGCCTCGGGCAGCATGCCACTGCCCGCGACCAAAACACAATACGAATCTTGTGCCATTCCGATAGCTATTGCCTATGGGTGGGCACAGCCGGTTGCGGCGCGCCGAGAGCACCTACGCGGACCTCCCAGCCGACTATGGACCCGTGGGATTTACGGATGTTGCGAGATGGGCGATATCGAGCCCGAAATAGTCGTGGGCCTGCTACTGCCGTCTAGTCGCGGCGTAGGCGACGAACTCGTCGAGCGCGCTCGGATCGAGCAGTCCGTCGACGCTTGCGGCGAGCTCTGGAGGCGTGCCGAGCAGGATCCGCTTGAGCGGGGTCTCGAGCTTCTTTCCGGTCAACGTTCGGGGGACCGCTTTGATGCGGACGATCCTGTCAGGCACATGCCGCGGTGAGAGTTGCGTGCGCAGCGCGTCGACGATCGCGGTGCGCAGTCTGTCATCCAGCGCCGCATCTGGCACCAGAGCGACGAACAGGAGCAACTCGCCGGGCCCGCCAGCGTCGTCCTCGAGGTGGATGACGACGCTGTCGAGAACCTCGGGCAACTCCTCGATCACACCGTAGAACTCGCCCGTTCCCAGTCGCACGCCGGCGCGGTTGAGCGTTGCATCCGAACGACCCGTCGCGACACATGTCCCGCGGGTCGTGAAGCGAATCCAGTCACCCTGGCGCCAGATCCCGGGAAAGGTGCTGAAGTAGGCGTCGCGGTAGCGCGATCCGCCCTCGTCGCCCCACAGCCCGATCGGCATCGAGGGCATTGGGCGAGTGATGACGAGCTCGCCGAGCTCGCCGAGCACCGCGTTGCCGTCGCTGTCGAACGCGTCAGCCGCGACCCCGAGGCAGCGCCCGGAGATCTCGCCCGCGTAAACCGCCTGCAACGGGCCTCCACCGACGATCGCGCTGCAGACGTCGGTCCCGCCCAAGCCGTTGATCAGCAGCATCTCCGGCCCGAGTTGGTCGTAGAGCCACTTGTAGCCCTCGGCCGGCAGCGGCGATCCGGCAGTCGCGAACACACGGATCGAGCTGAGGTCGAAGTCCTCGCCAGGCGCGATCCCGGCGCGGCGACAGGCCATTACAAATGCCGGGCTCGCCCCCATCACACTCGGACGCGTCGTCGCGGCGATACGCCATTGGCGGTCGAGTTGCGGCCACGTTGGGTCGCCGTCGACCATGACGATCGACGCCCGCAGCAACAGCGCGGACACCAGCGCGTTCCACATCATCCACGACGTCGTCGTGAACCACAGCAGGCGGCCGCCAGGTTCGACATTCCAGCTCAGCGCGTGCGACTTGAGATGCTCGAGGAGGATCCCGCCGTGTCCGTGGACGATCGCCTTCGGCGGCCCGGTCGTGCCGGAGGAGAACAGAACATAGAGCGGATGGTCGAACGGCACAGCCTCGAACGCGAGCGGCGCCGCCTCGGCGGTGAGGGCCTCCCAGGTCATGCTCGCAGGCACCGCGAACGGTCCGTAGGGGAGGTGCACGACATGGCGGAGGCTAGGCAGCTTTGAGCGTATCGCCGCGACCTCCGTGCGCCGGTCGATCATCCGGTCGCGGAACCCGTAGCCGGCCACGGTGATCAACACCTTCGGCGCCAGAAGAGCAAGCCGGTCGATGACAGCCCGCGCACCCAGCTCTGGTGCACAGCTCGCCCAAACCGCTCCGAGGCTCGCCGTGGCGGCGAACGCAATCAGCGTCTCGGGGGCATTGGGAAGGTAGCCGACGACCCGATCGCCGCGCCCGACGCCGAGGCGCTCGAGGCCCGCGCGGGCACGACCCACCTGATCGACCAGCTCGGCGACGGTCAACTCCACGATCGGCCGCGTCTGCGAATGCGCCACGAGCGCAACGCGCTCGTCATCCGCGGCGTCGCCGAACAGATGCTCGGCGTAGTTGACCAGTGCACCGTCGAACCAGCGCGTCCCGGGCATCGCGGCCGACTCGAGCACGCGCGTGTATGGGGCGTGCGTCCGGACCTCGAAGAACTGCCAGATCGACTCCCAGAACCCGGCCTGGTCGTCGACCGACCAGCGCCACAGCTCGTCGTAGTCGCCGAACGAGCGTCGGTGCGTGTGCTCGAGCCACTGTAGGTAGCGTCCGATCGCGGTCCGGTCGCGGACGTCGGCGGGCGGCGTCCAGATCGGCGTCGATGCGTCTGCTGGCAGCGTTGAGCGGGCGGGCATCCGTTTGGTCCTAGCCGAGCATCGAGATCAGGTCGGAGATACCGTCGATTACAAGGTCGGGACCCTTGCGCCCACCGGGATCAGGCGTTCCCGCGCTGATCCCCGAGCGTACGAGAACGGTCGTCGAGCCTCCGATCCGTCCGAGGGCGATATCCATCCCGATGTCGTCCCCGATCACAGCGATCGACGCTGCCGCGACGCCGAGCCGCGAGGTCACCTCGCGCAACGCGGCGCGGGAAGGCTTGCCGACGACCGTCGGCCGGCGCCCGGCGGCTTTGGCGATCGCCGCTGTGACCATCGCCCCGCGGCTGAAGATCGGTCCGTCGCGACCGGCGTAGGCGGCGGCATAGTTGGCCGTCAGGAACGCGGCACCGCGCTGCACAGCGCGCGCTGCCCGCTCGAGCACGGCGAGTACCGCCTCGTCGACGTGCGCGACAAAGACCGCGCCCGGATCAGCGCCATCCGCATCGGCGAGCACGACGACGCCGGCGTCCGCCATTCGCCGCCGCGTGTCCTCACTTCCCAGCACGACGACAGCTCGATCGGGCAGGCGGCCGGCCAGATATCGCATCGCGGAGCACACCGGGGTGATCACTTCGTCGTCGCGGAGCTCGAGACCCGCCTGAGCCAACTCGCGGGCGATCTCCGCCGGGGCGACGTGGCTGGCGTTGGTGAACACGACGAGCGGGCGACCCGATCGTCGAACCGCGGCGATCACCTCGGCGGCCCCCGGGAGCGCAATCAAGCCGTCGCGCGAGCGTTGCACGAGGGTCCCGTCGAGATCGAACATGAAGCCTCGCGCTTCAGCGAGCACGGCTTTGCTCCTCCCTGCGTCGCCATTCGATGAGCTCGGAGCCCTTGCGCAAGCTTACGAAGCTGGTCGACGGGCGGCGCTCGAGTTCACGCAGCAGGCCGATGAGCGGCGCATGCCGTGGCCGAGCCGAGTTGACGGCCGGCGCCGGCGAAGCGGTAAGCATCGCCTCCACCTGATCCTCCGGCATCGTGATGCGCAGCAACAGCTCTTCGTCGGAGATCCGCCGCCCGAAGCGCGCGCGAGCGCCGTCGAGCGAGAGCGGCTCGAGCTCGCGCAGCTCCGCGGCGCGCGGCGAAGAGAGAACCCGGTCCGCCAGGTCAGCATCAGGTGGCGCGGGCGGGTCGCCGAACTGGCCGAGCAGCAGGCGCACCACTTCGTCGGGCACCGTTGTATAGCGGCCGCCAGCGCTGACGACGTTCATCACGGCCTGGGTCACGACGAACTGTGAAAGCGGCGTCACCATGATTGGGTAGCCGAGCTCGGCTCGCACGCGCGCGACCTCGTCCAGCGCGGCGTCGAACAGATCGGCGCGTCGCATCTCCTCAAGCTGGCGGCTCAGCGTACCGGCCATGCCACCGGGCAGCTGGTGGTGATAGTAGGCCTCGTCGTATTCGGCCATCACGCCGATCGGCAGTGCCTTCTCGGCGGCGAGCGAGCCGAAATAGCTTGACATCTCAGCGAGCGCGAGGTCGTCGATGCCGTCGCTGTAGCCGAGCGCGCGCGCGTTGGCGAGTGTCATCTCCGCCGAGGGCTGCGAGGTTCCGAGCGCCAGCGGGCGCACCGCTGTGTGCAGCGTTCGCGCGCCGGCACGCAGCGTCTCGAGGTAGACCAACGGCGCGAGCGAGGTGGTGCAGTGCGAGTGCACCTCGACTGGCCGGCCGCCGGCTGTAGCGACCATCATCGCCACAAGCGTCGCGGCCCGCGCTGGCACGAGCAAACCGCCGGGGTCCTTGAGGTAGAAGCGGTCTGCGTCCTCGCATTGTGCGAGCTCCGCGATCCGCTGCTCGAAATACGCCTCGTCGTGAACAGGGCTGACCGAATAGGTGAGCGCGAGCACGACCTCCTCGGCGCCGGCGGCGCGGGCGAGACGCGCGAGCGCCCCGAGCGTCGCAACGTCGTTGGCCGGATGCATGATCTGGAAGCGGCGGACGCCGTTGGCCACCACGGCTCTGAACGCCATCGCCAGCAGCTCGTCGCTCGCCGGCTTCCACGATATGAAGCGTGTGCCGGTGGTGAGGAACGTGAGCATCGTTTCCGGCATTGCCGCCGCAACGAGCCGCAGCCGCTCCCACGGATCCTCGCGGTGGTAGCGAACCGAGATAGCGAGATGCGTGCTCGATGTGAAGTCGAGCGCGTGAAAGCCAACCCGGTCGATGACCGGCGCGACGGCAAGGACGTCGCTCGTCGTAAGACCGGTTCCTCCCCAAAGGCTCTGATTGCCGTCGCGGATGGTCGTGTCGACGAGTTCGACGGAGCCGGTCATGCCAGCGCCTGCTCGAGCCAGTTGGTGGTGACGTTGCCTGATTTGAAGCGGCTGTCCGCGACCAGCCGGGCGAGCAGCGCTCGATTCGTCTTGACTCCGGCCACCTCGACGTCAGCAAGCGCGCTGGTCATCGTTGCCAGGGCGTCGTCTCGCTCGGGCCCATGGGCAATGAGCTTGGCCAGCAGCGAGTCGTAGTAGGGCGGGATGACCGTTCCCGCTCGGCAGTGGCTATCGACGCGGAACCCGGGGAACTCGGGCATCACGAACCGGTCGAGCCGGCCGGGCGACGGGCGGAAGTCGTGTTCGGAATCCTCGGCCAGGAGGCGGCATTCAATCGCATGCCCGTCGAGCCTGACGTCGGCTTGCTCGAACCCAAGCGGCTCGCCCGACGCGATCCGCAGTTGCAGCGCGACCAGATCGAGGCCGCAGACGAGCTCGGTCACCGGGTGCTCGACCTGGATTCGGCAGTTCATTTCCAGGAAGTAGAACTCGCCTGTCTCGACATCGACGACAAACTCGACCGTGCCGATGTTGCGATATGAGATCGCGCGCGCGAACGCGAGCGCCGCTTCACAGAGTGAATCGCGCAACTGCTGGGAGAGCCGCGGCGCCGGCGTCTCCTCGATCACCTTCTGATAGCGGCGCTGCGTTGAGCAGTCGCGTTCGCCGAGGTGGACCATCGTGCCGTGCGCGTCCGCGGCGACTTGGACCTCGATGTGGCGGGCGGCACGCACGAAGCGCTCGATGTAGAGCCGCTCGTCGCCGAACGCCGCGGCTGCCTCCGCTCGGGCCAGCGCGAACACGCTCTCGAGACTCGCCGCGTCCACGGCGAGCTTGATTCCGCGCCCGCCGCCGCCGCCGGCGGCCTTGACCAACACCGGGTACCCCTCCCCTTCGGAGAACGCGCGCGCATCCGCGAAGGTGCTCACCTCGCGGCCGGGCACGACGGGTAATCCGGCGTCGATCGCAACCGCGCGCGCTCGGACCTTGTCACCCGCGAGCGCGAGCGTCTCGGCCGGGGGCCCCACGAATACGACTCCGTGGTCGGTGAGGGCGCTCGCGAGCGTCGGATTCTCCGACAGGAAGCCGTATCCGGGGTGGAGAGCGTCGCAGCCGGTCCCGACCGCGGCCGCGACGATCGTCGGCACCTTGAGGTAGCTGTCCGAGGGGTGCGGCGGTCCGATCACGACTACTCGGTCGGCGAGCTCGGCGGCGAGCGATTCGCGGTCTGCGAGCGAGGCGCCGAGGACCGTGTCGAGACCCAGCTCGGCGCAGGTGCGCAGGATGCGCACCGCGATTTCACCGCGGTTGGCGATGAACAGCCGTCGGACCCTCATGCGTCCGCGGTCACGGCGAACAGCGGTTGCCCGAATTCGACGAGCGCGCCATCCTCGGCGAGCACGTCCGCGACCGTTCCCGAAACGCCTGCCTGGACATGGTTCATCAGCTTCATGACCTCGATCAGGCAGACGACTGAATCCGGCTCCAGGTGGTCGCCGACCGCCACGAGCGGCGGTTCGCCCGGCGCTTCGGAGCGATAGAAGGTGCCGAGCATCGGCGCCTTGACGATCTGCGTTCCGCCACCAGGCGCAGCCGCCGGCGATCGGGCGTCCTCCCGCTCACCCCCGGCCGGCGTGTTCGTCGCTGTCTTGCGAACGTGCAATGAGAACCCCGACACCTCAATACGCAGTTCTTCGACTTCGGACTGGTCGATGATCCGGAGGATCTCGCGCACATCCTCCTCGCTGAGGTCCACGTCACTCCCCCGCGCGCTTGACGCCGAACGTGCCGAGTACGAGGGCCATCGCGCCTGCGCCCGTGCGATCGTGGACAGCATCCGAGCCAGCGGTCGGCGTCGCGGTCACGGGACGCGACTGGAGCATGTAGAGATTCGACGGGAAGGTGCCGCTGCGAGCGACCGCCCACTCGATGTCCTGGCGCGCGCCGAAGTGCCGCTCGATCGCTTTGGCGGCCGCGAGCAACCCGGCGAGACGCTCGGCGTCGAGCGAGGCGATGTGGCGGCGTTCGGCGGGCGTCGGCGCCGGTCGGACGCCCAGCTCGCCGGGAGCGTGCACGTACTCGACTGCCTTGTCGCCGATCGTCTGGCGCAGGATCTCGCCCGTCACCTTCGAGATCGCGAACTCGTCGGGGGTGACCTCGCCGCCGACGACGGCGAGTCCGAGGCCCCAGCTCGCGTTCACCGACACGATGCTCGGATCGCCGGTCGCGGGGCTGCAGGTGAACATGACACCCGAAACCTCGGCATCCACCATCAGCTGGACTGTCACACCCATCGCCGGTGCGCCGTCGCCGGCTGCGATCCGCGCGCGATACGTGATCGCCGGCGGGCTGTACAGCGAGATCCAGCACGCGCGAATCGCATCCCACACGTCGTCGACGCCGGCCACCCAGAGAAAGCTGTCCTGTTGCCCGGCGAACGTCGCGGCCGCCGAGTCCTCGCCGCGGGCCGAGGAGCGCACCGCGACCGCCGCTTCGTCGACGCCGGCTTGCTCTCCCAGGGCGCCATAGGCCCGGCTGACCTCGGCGCGCAGACTCGCCGGGATGTCTGTGGCGCGCATCGCTTCCGCGATCACCTCGCTGGCGCGCTGGACGGCGCCGACGTCGGCTGGATCGAGGTCGGCCAGCGCGTCGGCGATCCGCTCGCCGAGCTCATCGACCGTTAGGAACAGCGTGAAGGCGTCCGTCGAGACCGCGAATCCGGGCGGCACGTTGATCCCCGCGGAAAGCAACTCACCGAGGCTTGTGCTCTTGCCGCCGAAGAGCTCCGAGTCGCCGGCTCGCAGGTCGGCGAGCTCGCGAACAAAGGGAGTCACGCGGTCGGCTCCGAGTCGAGAATTGTCACCACCCCGATGGTCCCGTCGACGCGGAGCCGTTGCCCCGTCTTGATCTC
>PKYB01000024.1 GCA_003133565.1 Solirubrobacterales bacterium | reverse complement strand
TCAGGTCCTTGATCGTGACCATGATCAAGCCGTGGCGATCGCAGTATTCGATCAGGTCGGGCACCCGCGCCATGTCGCCGTCGTCCTTCATCACCTCGCAGATCACCCCGGCCGGGTTGAGCCCGGCGAGGCGCGCGAGGTCGATGCTCGCCTCGGTGTGCCCCGTGCGCTCGAGCACGCCGCCGGGCTTGGCCTTCAGCGGGCTGACATGGCCGGGTTGGACGAGGTCCTCAGGCCGGCTGCGCGGGTCGATCGCGACCTGGATCGTGTGCGCGCGGTCATGCGCGGAGACGCCCGTCGTGACACCGTCGCGCGCCTCGATCGTCACCGTGAACGGCGTGCCGTGGGGTGACTCGTTCTTCGACGTCATCAGATCGAGGCCGAGCTCCTCGCAGCGCTGGCCGGTGAGCGCGAGGCAGATCCAGCCGCGTCCTTCCTTGGCCATGAAGTTGATTGCCTCGGGCGTGACGAACTGGGCGGCCATCACGAGATCGCCTTCGTTCTCGCGGTCTTCGTCGTCGCAGACGACCACCATCCGCCCCATGCGGATCTCCTCGATCGCCTCCTCGATAGCCGAGAACGGCGACACGGTCTGTTCGGTGGCGCTCACGCGGCCACGAGCTTCTCGACGTGCTTGGCGAGCACATCGACCTCGACGTTGACGTGCCCTCCCGGCGCCAGCGCGCCGAGTGTCGTCGCCCGCAGCGTCTGCGGGATCAGCGCAACGGTGAGCACCCGATCCTCGATGGCGGCGACCGTCAGGCTGACGCCGTCGAGCGCGATCGAGCCCTTTTCGACGACGTAGCGCGCCAGCTCGGGGTCGATCGCGACCTCGAGCTCGCCGTCGTCGCGCAACGCGCGAACCTCGCCGACGCCGTCAACGTGGCCGAGCACGACGTGACCGCCGAGCCGGTCGCTCGCTCGCAGTGGCAGCTCCAGGTTGACCTGGGATCCGACAGTCAGCTCGCCGAGTGTCGTGCGGGCAAGCGTTTCCGCGACGATGTCGGCGGTGAACGACGAACCGTCGACGTCGGTCGCCGACAGGCACACGCCGTTGACCGCAACGGAGTCGCCGACCGCGAGCTCTCTGGCCAGCGCGGAGTCGAACTCGATCCGCGCCCCGGCGCTGCCTCGATCGAGCGTCGTGACCGAGCCGATGGCGGCGACCAGCCCGGTGAACATCACCACTCCCGCAGTCGCGCAGAGATCAGCAGGTCATCGCCGACGCGCTCGCAGTCGAGGGTCAGCGCTTTGATCGCCTCGGAGATGCGCGCGACCCCCTCGCCCTCGAGCGGGTCGCGGGCGCTGGCACCGCCGAGCAGCATCGGCGCGAGGAAGAGCCGCACCTCGTCGATCTCGCCGGCGTCGAGAAAGGCGCCGGCGAGGTGTGGTCCCCCCTCCAGCAGCATCGCGGCGACACCACTGGCGCCGAGATGGTCGAGCGCCGAGCGCACGCGCGCGGGCTCGTTCTCACCGCTGGCGACGACGACCTCCGCTCCGGCCCCGATCAGCGCGTCGGTTTCGCTGCGCGGTGCGGCGCGCGAGACGACGACGATCAGCGGAACCTCGGATGTCGCCCGGACCAGGCGCGAGGTGATCGGCAGCCTGGCGAGCGAGTCAAAGACAACCCGGCGCGGTTGGCGGTGCACGCCCTCGACGCGGGCGGTGAGCTGCGGATCGTCGGTCAGCGCGGTGCCGATACCGATCGCGACTGCGTCGACGCTGGCGCGCCAGCGGTGGGCGCGCTCGCGGCTCAGCTCGCCGGAGATCCACTGCGAGTCGCCGGCGCGCGTCGCGACCTTGCCGTCGAGCGTCATCGCCGACTTGAAGAGCACCCAGGGCCGCGACGTGCGCGCGTGCTTGCGAAACGCCTGGTTGAGCAGACGCGCACGGCGCGCCGTCTCCTCGTCGGCGCCGACAACCTCGACCCCCTCGTCGCGGAGGATCCCGAGGCCGCGTCCAGATGCCTTATCGGTTGGATCGTCGCTGGCGACGACGATGCGGCGGATCCCGGACGCGAGAATCGCCTCCGTGCAGGGCGGCGTCAAGCCGTGATGGCAGCAGGGCTCGAGCGAGACGTAGAGCGTGGCGTGGGAGAGGTCGACATCGCCACAGGCGCGGATCGCGTTGACCTCTGCGTGGGGGCCGCCGAGATCCTCGTGCCAGCCTTCGCCGAGCACCTGCTCGTCGGTGGCGATCACGGCGCCTACGATCGGGTTTGGGTTGGTGCGGCCGAGGCCGTTGCCGGCGATCTCGATCGCCCGCGCGAGATGGGCGCGGTCGATCTCGGTGCAAGCGAGCGTATCCATACATCAAGGATACGACCGCAACGGCGAGGGTCGGGGTGAGCGGCTCAGGCTCCAGCGCCGGCGCAGCGCCCGCCGGTCAGGTGGTAGACGTTCATCAACGCGCCGGGGCGGGCGTAGGCGAGCGGGTAGTAGTCAAAGGACCAGTCAAAGTTGAACGCGACCGGGCCGTCGCCCCGGCCATAGGGCGAGGCGCTGAAAACGAGCTTGCCGGCGTGCGCGAGCGCCTTGTAGTAGGCGATCGCGTGGGGCACCTGCTTTGGGCTGGCCTGCGTCCGGCCGGCCTGCGTCGAGCCGGTCACGACCCAGCAGAAGTCGTTGCGCTCATAGAGGCCGATCAGCCCCGGGGACAGCACCCGCTCGTAGTTCTCGATCGTGACGCTCGGGCCGACGTCGAGGCCGAGCTCGCCGTCGGAAGCGCGATGGGTGCGGAATATGGGGAAGCCGACCCAGCGGTAGCCGGTGGTCGTCGGCAGCGGATGGCCGACATCGAGCCCCCATTCCTCGGGCACGACGGGCTCGACCACGACCGGTGTGCCGAGCGGAACATGCGCGACGAGCCAGGCGCGGGTGATGTTGCGCGTGTCGGCGCGCGAGTTGACGATCCCCGAGTGGACGCTGTAGACGAGGCCCTGCGCACACAGCGCGCAGGCCGCGAGCGCGACGATGGCGAGATGGCGTCTTGATCGAACGGGGGCTGCGAGGTCGGCGGCGCGCATGCCGGCGTAGGCAGCGAGCAGGCAGATCAGCGGCACGACGGGCATCAGCCAGCGCCCGAAGTAGCGCCCCTGGACGCCCATGAAGATGAGGTAGATCACGAGCGCCGGGACGAAGAGCAAGAGCACGCGGCGGTTCTGCCGCTCGAACCAGAGCGCGACGGCAGCCACCAGGGCGGCGATGCCCGGCACCCAGCCGACGCCCCAGGTGACGGTCCAGAGGTAGTAGAGGACGCCGCTGCCGTGCGTCAGCCCGAGCTTGCCGCTGGCCTCGGCGCTCTCCGAGCTCTGGTGGGCGAGGCTTGCCTTGAAGGCCGCGAAGTCGATCAGCGAGTAGGGGTCGGCGATGATGAACGCGACCAGCGCGAGAACGGCAGCCGTGGCAAGCCCTTTGAGTCCCGCGCGCCGCGCGCCGGGCTCTCGCGCGTGCAGGAACGCGGCGGCGAGGAGCGGCAGGCCGACTATGCCGCCGGTGTATTTCGTGGCCGCCGCGATGCCCAGCGCAAAGCCCGCGATCGCGTAGTGGCGGCGGCGGGCGAAACGCAACACGCCGGCGCTGGCCCACAGCGAGACCTCCACCGGAACCAGCGTCGGCACGTCGTTGAGTGCGAGCTTGGAATAGAAGACCGGCAGGAAGGACACCGCCATCAGCGCCGCGGCGAGCAGACCGACGCGGCGGTCAAAGAGACGGGAGCCGACGAGGTAGAGCAGCCAGACGGCAAGCGTGCCGAGCACGCCGACGGTGAGCCGGGCGATCACCCAGACTTCGGTTGGGTTGGTCGCCAGAGCGTGCGAGACCGCGTCGCGACCACCGAACCAGAGCGTGTAGACGGCGGCCAGCAGATAGGTGTAGGCGGGCGGGTTGTCGAAGTAGTTGGGGTTCCCGAGGTGACCGAGCAGCCCGATCGCGTGGGGAACGAAGTGCTGGTCCTCGTCGGTGTTGTAGACGTAGGGCAGCCCGCTCTTGACGCCCCAGACGCGCAGGGCGAGCGCGAGGAGGAGCACGGCGCCGAGGGCGAGCCCCCAGCGGGCGCGATAGGTCGGGCCGGCGGGGGCCGCGGGCGCGCCGGGCGCGCTCTGCGGGACGACGGCGCTCATCACGTCACGCAGTTGGCGTAGGCGGCGTAGTAGCTCGTGAAGAAGATGCGGTTGAAGCCGCGCAGCGGCACCTGGTCGAGCGGGTTGTCAGCAGGCGTGACGAGCGCGTAGCGCGTCAGCGCGAGGTTGAGTGCGTAGATCGCGACGCCGTGCTGGATCTTCGCCTCCAGACGCGGGGCGCTGTCGGCCTGGCTGCGCGCGATCACGCCGCTCTCGCCACGGTCGAGCAGCCAGCGCGTGTCCGGGATCAGCTTGTGGTTGGGCACCGAGACCGGACCGCAGCGCAGGTCATGCTTGACGATTGGAGCGCTGAGGATCGCGGCGAGCTCGGTGTGCCCGTCCTCGCGAAAGCCGAGCTCGGTCTGGATGTAGCCGACGTTGAGGATCACCGCGGTGCTCCAGACGCCGTAGATCACAAGCGCGCCGGCAGCCAGCGCCCAGGCCCTTCGCAGCAGGCCGTGCTCGAGCATCGTCCAGCCGCTGAGCGCGAAGGCGCAGAAGACGAGCAGCATCGTCGCCGGTAGCAGCAGATAGCGATTGATCACCGAGAGGCCGGCGCCGGCGATCACGACGAAGGTCGCGAGGCCGCTGAGCAAAACGACGAGCGACGTCCACATTCGCTTCGGCACGAACCAGGCGGCGAGGGCGAGGCCCGCAACGCCGCCGGCGACCAAGGGCGCCTTGATCAGCCCGACGAGGTAGTTGACGGTCGTCGCGGGGAGGCTCGCCACCGGCACCGTGCGGTGCAGTGAGACCGCCAGGTTGTTGGTCGCCTGGAGTGACCAGAGCGGGTTGCCGGTCACCACGAGGTCGAGCCCGGCCCAGACCAAAGGACCAGCAGCGACGATAATCCCCCAGCGGATCCGCGTCGGCCAGTCGACCTTTGGCGCGCACCACAGCCAGTAGAGGCCGGCGAGCAGCCAGGCGTCGGGACGAATCAGCTCGGCTACCGCCAACAGCACGAACACCGGGGTGCCGCGCCGGGGACGCGCTACCTCGAGCGCCGCGGCCCAAACGATCGCCGCCAAATACGTGATGTCGACGTAGCCACGAATCGCCAGGAAGTCGAAGTTGAAGCGTGTGCAGAGCAGAAACACGGCGACCGCGCCGACGATTGGCGAGAAGGCGGTTCGCGTGAGGCGGTAGACGCCGGCCGCGAGGGCCATGAACGAGGCGATTGCGCAGAAGACCTCGACGCGCAGCGAGCCACCGCCGAAAAGCCCCACGACGACGGTCGCAAAGCCGACGGCCAGCGGATGCTCGGTCGGCGCGTCGTAGGCCCTAAACGACGGCGTCTGCAGGTGCAGGATCTCGCGTCCCCACAGCAGGTAGTACTCAGAGTCATAGATCGGATACGTCGGGAAGAGCACGAATCCGAGCAGTGCGGCACCGCACATAAAGATGAACGCGATCTTGGCCCACGTCGCCGCGGGCACGGCACGGAGCCGCCGTGAGAGCGAGGCGGGCCGGGCCAGCGCCCCGGTGGGCGTCGCACTGTGCATTTAAGTCGGAGCCCCCAGAGCGATGTCGACCGCGACCCTTGGTTGGCTATCGCGACTCTGGGATAATGTCGCGGCAGTTTAGGGCACCACCGCAGATGCAGTGCACGGCTGCCTGCGCCGCACCGGCGGCGATTGCGTGATCTGCACGGCAGCGCAGAGCGGCTACGCCGATGAAGCTGATCATCCAAATCCCGTGCAAAGACGAGGCGCCGCAGCTACCGGCGACGCTCGCCGACCTGCCGCGTGAGCTGCCCGGATTCGACGCGATCGAATGGCTCGTGATCGACGACGGCTCGAGCGACGCAACGGTCGAGGTCGCCCGCCAGCACGGTGTCGATCACATCGTGCGCCTGACCAACAACAAGGGTCTGGCAAGCGCATTTCAGGCCGGGATGGACGCCGCGCTCAAGCTCGGCGCCGACGTCATCGTCAACACCGACGCCGACAACCAGTACTACGGCGCTGACATCGCCAAGCTCGTCGAGCCGATCGTCGCGCGCCGTGCAGACATGGTGATCGGCGACCGCGAGGTCGGCTCCAAGGCCGACTTCTCGACCAGCAAGAAGCGCCTGCAGCGGCTCGGCTCGTGGGTCGTCAGGCACGCCTCGGAGACGTCGATCCCCGACACGACTTCCGGTTTTCGCGCCTACAACCGTGAGGCGGCGCTGCAGATCATGGTCGTCTCGAAGTTCACCTACACGCTCGAGACGATCATCCAGGCGGGCAAGCAGCTGGTGGCGATCGACCACGTCCCGGTCCGCACCAACCCGCAAACCCGCCCCTCGCGCCTCTTCCCCTCGATGGGCGCCTACGTACGGCGCAACGCCGTTTCGATCTTCCGCATCTACTCCCAGTACGAGCCGCTGCGCGTCTTCCTCGGCGTCGCCGCTGTGCTCGCCGTGGTCGCGCTCGGCGTCTGGGCGCGCTTCCTCGTCGCCTACATCGACGGCAAGGGCAGCGGCCACGTCCAGTCGCTGATCCTCGGCGCTGTGCTCTTCAACGCCGCCGTCGTCGTCGGCGCGCTCGGTGTGATCGGCGACCTGTTGAGCGCCCAGCGCACGATGATCCAGCGCACGTTCGAGCGGGTGCGGCGGATCGAGCTGAAGGTCGGCGTCGAGCCGTCGCATTACGAGGCCGGCGATGCGGTCGAGGCTGGCGCCGCGACGGCTGAGCGCGAGCGCGAGAAGGTCCAGGCGTGAGC
>PKYB01000016.1 GCA_003133565.1 Solirubrobacterales bacterium | reverse complement strand
CAGATCGGCCAGCTCCTGCGTCCCCAGCGGGGGATTTAGACCGTCGCTTCGTCCTCCCGCCGTTCGTCGCGCGCTGAGCCTAGTGCTGCCCAGAAGTTAGTCGGCGTCCTCTCGGCGGGCTACGGTGCGCTGGATGCTCGCCTCGTTCTTCAGTCCACACATGACGATCGGTGACCTGATCGTCGGCATTGGCACGCTGGCGCTCGCTGTCTTGACAGGGTGTCTGGCCTGGCAAACAAAACGCACAGCCGATGTTGCGGCCGCCAGTATCGAACTCGAACAGCAAGGACTGGAGGCGGCGAAACAGAGCGCTGCCGCAGCAAACGCAAGCGCAAAGGCAGCCATGATCGAAGTGGAGGCACTGACGCTGCCATTTGTCGTTCTCACGCCTGACCCAACCAAGAGGCTCACGAACCCGCGCCTTGCTCCTGCCCCGATCCGCCGCGTGGA
The DNA here is from genome assembly GCA_003133565.1 of Solirubrobacterales bacterium. GTDB lineage: Bacteria > Actinomycetota > Thermoleophilia > Solirubrobacterales > Solirubrobacteraceae > Palsa-513. The sequence continues at coordinate 12,480 of PKYB01000016.1, read as the reverse complement.
CAACACGCACGTTGAGGCGCTCCTGCTGAACATCGGGGCTGGCGCCGCCATAGTGACGGGCGTAAGCATCGTCGGTGATGGCGGCGTCGAGTTGCTCGACCAATCTGCGCAGCCCCAGCGTCCGCTCGCGCCGCAGGGTTCAGAGAGCGTGAGACTACAAACGACCCCCACGTGGCTTGCTTTCGGCGCCCAACTAACGATGTCGATCAAGTACCAGGCGCCGGATGGCAGGCGCCTTCAGACGGTCACGATGGCCTCGCTACAGGGAACGGGCGACGACATCGTCTGTCACTCGTTTGGGCGCCAGTCCGACGAGAAACCCCAATCGAGATAGCCCCCTGCGGCCGGCATCTCTGGCATATCGGACCGCCGTGTCCGACTCCAGAAGGATGGGATGGGCCCGCCATGTCGCAAAAAAATGGCGGTCCGTGGCTGCGCGACGCTAGTCACAGCTGGAGCCCAAGCTGCGTCCTACGGACGGGAGCGCCTGGGGGTGTCCGGTCCACCCCGAGTTGGTTGGTCAACCCAACCCTAGAGGCCAGCTAGATGCGGGGTGTGGTCTTCGACGAGTTGCGAGGCAGGGGTCCAGTCGCCTGCGGGGCGCCCATCCTCGTACGGCCGCAGCCCGATCTCGTCTTGCAAATAGGGATCGTGCTCGACGAACGCCGCAAGCTCGGTTAGCGCAGCTTCGTACGAATCGTACGTTGCAACGATGTCTGCGTTCTCTGCGTATACGAGTGCGTAGACCATATGCGGCTGGGGCTCCTCCCGTAAAGGCTACCTGACTGGAGCGTCGTATCGAAGGGGTGGGCCCGTCACAGCGGAGAGCAGGCTGTCGGGGTCCCCCCACACGGTGTAGTGCCCATCTATATCGGCAAAGGTACGGGCCAAACTAAAGCCGAAATCATGCATTAGCCGGACGGCGACAACGATCTTTGGAAATCGGACGGCATTCTCAGTCGCCAACTCGACGGTCTCGAACATGGATACTCCCAGGTAGTCGGCGTATGTCTCATCGGGCGGGGCGGCGGCGCTGCTTGCGCTCGTTCGACGCAAAATCACGGGGCGCCGCAACCGATCGTCCAATGACGCGATGCAGCACCTGCCCATCGGCCGGGGCGACGATGAACCAGTCGCGGGGGAGACCCAGCGCCCAAGCCTCTGGGGGAAACGGCGCCGCCACGACGGCAAAGCTATATCAGCCAGCACCAAAAAACTTGAGAAGCGCAGCTCAATCCAACATTCTGAGTAGGACTAGCAGCAGCAAGATTCCCCAGAGTTGAACCAACTCAAAGAGCAGCACGAGTAGCAGCAGCATCCTCAGCGTCACGCGTCGTCGTCCTTGCTCGGCAAGTAGGCCGGCCGTCGTCCGTCGTGTTTCATCGCGAGGCGGGAGGCTCGCTTTCCAGCCCGAGAAGTGCGCCGCCAGGCGTTCTCGCGTTCGCGGTCCTCGTCTGACGCCGGCATCGCGGTCGTAAGGACCGTGCTTGCGACTAGCTCCCCGAGATGGTTGCGGCGGAGAGGTAGCGCGATCCCGTCGCCCAGGAGCAGGTAGGCCGGGGCGCCGCGATCTTTGACCCAATCCGGGCGGGTTTTCGTCACGACCGCCGACGCGAGCATTCGGCTTAGTTCGCGCTCGGCTACTTCGAGCGGCATCTCGCGAACGCGAGCAACGAACTGCTCGACGCTGTGCGGCGACCAGTTGACCGGGAGCATGTCCGCGGGGCTACGGGTCCAGCCGTCGAGCGGGTTAGCGCTCATCGCCGCTTGCTCTTGGCCATCGCGAGTTCAAGCTCAAGCTCGGTCCGCTGACTTGCTCGGACCGCGCGAGCGATCTCAACGTCGTTGCCGGACTTGGGGGTTGGGGCTGGAAGTCGCCAGCGGTGCGCGCGCTGCTTTCTCTGAAAATCGAGGTCCCGTAGCTCCAACTCGATTTCCTCAAGCGACGCGAGCGAACGCGGCGCCGCCCTGGTCGTGCCATCGGTGTTCCACGTGCTCGGGTAGGTCCAGCCGTTCTTTTTCGCGAGCCCGATCAGGTACTTGCGNNTCGCGCGGTTTTTCCCCGGTGTCCGGCCGATGCTCTGCACGGCATCATCGAAATCGACTTTGGTCGCGACCGGGTAGGCCCAATGGCCGTCAATCCAGACCGCTTTGCCTTCTTTCCCGAGCGCCGCTTTCTGCGCGTCGGTGTAGTCGCCGCGTGTCTCCGCGACGGCGATACCGCTCGCGCCGTAGCTGCGGACCTCGAAGCCGACTGCGTCGGCTAGTGCGCGCCCCTTCAACTCATCGGAGCGGACCGAGACTGACGTCGCGGGATTGCAGCCGAACTCGACGATCGAAACGTCCCCGCCGTCGAGATCCGCAGCCAACACAGTCCTACGTGAGTAGTCCTCGCTCCACTGTTGCCCGCTGTCCCCGCCGAGAATCCCGAACGCGAAACTCATCGAGTCGAGCAGCCCGGTCCGGACCTTCGATACCGCGGACTGCGCGTCCGGGTCGCTGCGGTCGAGAGTCGCGGCGACCTCTAGGCCACGACTACTCTCGGAGAGCCGCAGGTTGCGGCCCGTGCGTCCCAGGAGCGGCCCGCTGCGGTCGTGCTCGACCAAGAGTCGGACCCTCGGGTTTTGACTCAAGCTCTGGCGAAACGCTCCGGGCGCGATGCGCTCTTGGTAGCTGCCGCGGCGATCCGTAACCGGATACCAAGTGTTTGTCGCGCTCGCTAGGCCGCTGAGTTCCCAACTCTGGCCGTCGTCGGTAGATCGAATTTCAATCATTTCTTGCCTCCGTTCTTTGATGCGGCTACCGCTGCGAGCGCTCGCCGCTTTGCTTCTGCGGCGCGCTTGCGGCCGTCCCAGTCGGCCAGGTCAGGCGGCCAGTCGATCTGCTCGATAGGACCGCCAATGCGGCGGCTGAGCAGCGTCGCGCCCATCTTCTTTGCCTCGTCCCAGTAGGCGCGGCGCAGTGCGGCCTCCTCCATCTCCGTCGGGTCGAAGATCGGCTGGCGGCGAGCCTCGGCCTGCTCTTCCAAAAATCTGTCGATACCGTGCTCGCCCCACCGCCCCTTATCAACGAGATCGACGCGGGCGCGGACGTAGCCCAAGCCGCGACCATCGGTCGGCTCATCCCCGAGCAGTTCAGCCGCTCCAAACACACTCGCCACCGCGCGGAGTTGGCTCTCAAGCATCTCGACTCGGGCCAGCAACTCCACGACGGACCGCGCAATCTCGTTACCTTCCCCCTGCGTAACGGCCAGCTGATCGGGGTTCCGCAGGGGTGTCGGCACGGCCACGCTCCTGCCCTGCTCCGCGACGCTCACGCTACGGCCCTCGTTTCCAATACCGGCTGCGCCTGCTCTCTCAGGATCGCGGCCGCATCCTGCTGGGCGCGGAGTCGCATCGTGCGGGCGGTAATGCCGAGCCCGCTTGCGACGGCTGACTCTCCGTATGCCTGCAAAGCCAACGCTGCGCAGAGCCGTTCCAAACGGGCCAGGCGCTCCGAGTCGGGGGTCCTAATAGTCATCGTGTTTTTCTCCTGTCGTTCAGTCGATATCGAGGCGGCTACGTGGCCGCTCGCCGTAAAGGGGTGAAGACGGGGCATTGACCGAGAAGACCGGCCCGCTGTCATCCGGAGAGCCCTCGTGCCAACCAAGGACGACCCAAAGGCGAGCGACGGCCGCGTGAGCACCGTCGATCCTCATTTGTCGCCTCTCGGCGGCCTTGGCGAACTTCTCGCGCGACTGCCACTCCGCTGCGCGCTGCGCCTCAAGCTTTTTGGCTCGGGCCGAGAGCAGAGCCAGCATCTCCTTCTCAGGCGTCCCGGCGAGGACCAGATTCAGCGCGAACCCCTCAAGGGTCAGACCCTCGCTCGGGTCCGGCCGGACCTCTTTCACGATGTTGCGGACGATGCTCACGCGCCCACCATCGCTTTGAGTTGCTCGACTACTGCTAGCGCCTCGGCGCGTTCGCGGTCTTCCTCCGCCGCCGCGAGTTCGTCTTGCTGGCGGAGCACGTCGAGCGGTGTCTCTAGATCGACGCCGTAGAGGATCTGATCGCCTGTAAGGACTTGGGCGGCGCTGTGTTGGTGGTAGACGGACCGCTCGTGAGCCATCACCGCGGCGATCAGCGGGTCGATTTTCTCGGCGCGGCGGCGCTTCTGAAGCTGCGAGCCGTAACGCGTTTCCTTCGCGACGGCGTTGAGCGCCGCTTGCGTTAGATCCGCGTCCCCGCTATGCGTCAGCGTGCCGGTCGCGATCGCCTGGGCGAATTGCTCCGCGGCGCGGACCATCGCTGTGACGCGTTGCGGTGGGTAGGCGACGATGCGACCGCGGTGCTCGTTATCGAGAATCTCCAGCGAGCGCGCCCAGTAGGTCGGGTCCGCGATGACCTCCCGCACGGACCAGCGCTCAAAGCAAACGCGGATCGCGTTCTCCACCTCAAGCACGGGCACGGGGGAGTCAGGGCCGCTCGGCTTCCACACCTGCACGACGTCAATGTGGCGAGTCCCGTTCTTCTTGATCCAGCACGCCACGACTGCGGTCCAGTCGCCGGTCCGCGAGCCGTCAAATCCGACGGTGATCTGTGCCCCCTGAGGAATACGCACGTCGGGACGGGCGGCGGCCTCCCACAGTTCGCGATCCATCCACCTTTCATCCTCAGCGACCGCGATCTGATTGAGGTAGTACCGGCGAGCGGTAGACGCGAGCGTCGCGGGGTCTTGGCACTCCGCCGCGAGGCGGTCCACGTCAAGCCAGGTCGAGTCGCCGCGAGCCACGTCAAGCGCGGCTCGCAATGCGTTGAGGTCTCCGAGGTCTTCAACGGGGGGACCCTCTAGCGAGTCGTACATCAGCCCGTGGGGATTCCCGTCGGCTGCTTGCCATGCGAGATAGGTCAACTCGGCCACGGACCCTTCGTCGGGACGGTGTGCGTTGCACGTTTCAAGGCTGCGGGCGTCCCCGAGTTTCGCCAAGTTGCGGCGAATCACGGCCGCCATTTCTAGACCGCGGTTGCTCTCGATCCACTCTTGCGTTTCGTCCAAGATCGTGAAGCTGGGGCGGCTACCCTCAAGCGCGCGAGGGTTCGATGTGACCGCCTCAAGGGTCCCGGTGCGTGTGTGAACGATCGTCTGCCCTAACTCGATGCCGTACTCGGAGATCGCCCTGTCGGAGAAGATCGACTGGAGATATCGGGTCGTGTTTCGAGTCTGGTCCTGACTGACCGCGCCAGCCTGCACCCACGGTTCCGGGTGGGGGACGGCGACCGGCATTCCTCCCGCATCCCAGTCACCGAAACGACATGGGCCACACAACTCGACCGCGCCTAGGACGGCTGCGAGATAGCTCTTGGCCCAGCCCTTCATCCGGCGCACTGCGCCCCGCCGGTAGACGAACCGACCCTCGTTGTCGATCGCGTACCACCGCGCGAGAATGCGCATCATCTCAACGGACAGCCGCAACGGTTCGCCGTCGTAGGGCTGGCGCAGGTACTCGTGAGCCCAGTCGATGACCTGCGGCGCGAGCGTGCGGTTGCGCTCCGGGATAACGTCCTCGATCGTCCTCATCCGCTCCGCTCCGCCGCGGCGTAGATGTCCGTCACGGTCGCCAACTGAGGACGCTCGCGTGGGGCATCAAACCGCCCGGTCAGCCGGCGGCGCGCAACCGGGCCGATCCCCAACGCGCTCGCGAACTTCAACGTTCGCTCGTCCAATGAAACAAGCATGCGGACGGCCGGGTGCTCGACCTGCTGACCCATGCTGCCGACCGTGAAGCGGCCATGCTCCGCGATCTCAGCTTCAAGATTTGCGCGTTCATCGTGCAACGCAGCGAACCGACGCAGCAGCAACTCATCGCCCCCGCCATCGAGCCACGGCGCCGAGCGTCGAGCCGAATACCACGCGCGGCGACCCGCTGAACCGAGTTCGCGGGGCGCGTTAATCGCGGTCAAACCGGACGAAATTGGCGTAGAAACGCGATCATTACGCGGCTTAGTTCGGTGCCCGCGGGCTGATTTTGCGGGGATCTCACCCACGAGAGCCCCCAAAAAATGACCTGGGATTGCCAAGAAGGCCCGCGTCGGGATCGAAGGGTGGCGCCGAGGTCGCGACAGGCTTTTGCCCTGGGCGCCGGGTATGTGTCGCTTGTGCGGCGAGCGATGGTCCGCTCGCAACGCGGGGGGACCCCAGCACGCAGGGCGCGGCCGACGATGTCGCTCTGCCGTCAACGCGTTGCCTACCGGGATGGCTTGGAGTGGTTGCGCTGACGGCTCGCGATGACCCGTTAGTAGTGAACATCGGCAAACCCAGTGCCGATTTCTCGGCGCGTGGCGGCGACTGCCTTGGCTGCGCTCCGAGCGCGCCGCCGTGCTTTTCGCTTTGCGATTCGCAAGGAATGACTACCTTCCCGAGTAGGCAGGTCATCGCTCACCATCCCTTGCCGCGGGCGTTGTGACGATCCGCCTATGCCGTGCAACGGTCGGACGTCTACCGGCATACCGACACGCTTCGCAGCGGATGACGGCAATGTCGCCATGGTGTTCGATCTCGACTAGGTCGGTCCCGCCGCAGCGATCACACACGATCGAGCGAATACGTCGCCCGCACCGTATGCAGTGCGCTGTCAGGTCCGCGACGGGTTGATCGCAGCGGCAACCCGGCGCAGCGAGTGCCTTGCTGGCTTCGGGTGTAGCGACATCAGACGTCATCGGCTGACCTCCGCTTGCGATGCCGGCGCTTCGCCGGTCACGAGGTAGCCGATTGCGTCACCCAGCGACAGGTCGCTTTGAGCGCTGAGCCACATTCTTAGACGCGAGTCACGGACCATCGAGTCGAGCCCAGTGAACGCGAACTCGGGATCGTCAAGCTCATTGGCGATGATCTGCCGGACCTCGCCTTGGCGGTCCGTATCCAGCGCGATCCAGAACGGAGCGATCAAGCGCGCGATCAGGCTGCGCTCCGCTTCACCGATCCAATCGTCTTGCCGCGATTCCTCGTGCCAGAGCCGACGTCCGAGCGCGCAGAGCGCTACTACGTCGCCGCGGCATGTCTGCTGCCGTTTGAGATCGACGCTCATGCGCTGATCCCGTCCGCGGTAGTGAACAGGTCCCCGAACTTCTCCGCTACGCGATCGATTTCGCGGTCGGCGTCAAGGTCGCCGTTATCCGTTTCCGTTACGGCCGCCGGAACGGTTTGCTGGATGCTGTTTCCGTTTCCGTTCTCTATAACGGAAAACGGAAACAGATCAGCGTTTCCATTCCTTTCCGTTTCAGGCTCAGAACGGAAAGCTGGAACGGAAACCGCAGCGCGCCAGAAGCGCTTCGGAGAGCCACGTTTACCGTCGCCCGCGGTCTGGATCGTGCCATCGGCAACGAGCGCATTTAGTTCGCCCAGCCACTTAGCCTTCTGCGCGCCGACTAGCTCCCCGAGTTCGGCGTAAGTGGCGCCGGGCTCGCACGGTGGCAGCGCGGCAGTCAGTCGCTCACGCCAAGCGAACCGCTCACCATCCCCGCGTCCTTGACCTTCCCCAACGACTCGCCAGCTGCCTTCCTGCGGGTCGTAGTCCACGACGAGCAGCGGCGGCGTCGATGCCCAGCGCCCTACCGCGAGTAGTTGGCGCTGATGCGGGGACGTATCCCCGGTCATGCGCTCGTACTCCAGGATCATGTCGGCGTTGGCCGCAATCGCCCCGCTGCCCCGCAACGCATCTCCGCCATCCCCGGGTGCCTTGCGCTGGTGGCAGATCAGCAGCGGCGCGAGCTTTGCCGACGCTGCCTCAAGCAGCGGCGCCATCGCCGACTGCACCGCTCCGGCGTCCTTCTCGGCATCCGCTCCAAGCTGCGCCCAGAACGCGAACGAGTCCACCACGAGCAGCTTTGCGCCGACGCGCTCGGCTTCGTCAACGGCCGCGGCGATGAGGTCGGGAAAAGTCGGCTTCGGCCAGGCGTGTTCACGCACGAGGATGCGAACGTCGTCGCTCGCCGGGAGTTTGTTGAGCGCCGTCACCGCGCCTTCTTCCGTGACGACGACGACTGGACCGCCGCTCACGGCTCTCCCGAGAAACGACGGCGCGCGGGACACGCACGCCTCGACGAGCGCGCTCTGAAGCGTTGACTTCCCAGCCTTCGGCTTGCCACCTAGTAGGGTCAGCCAGCCGCTAGCGATGTAGCCGTCCCACAGCCAATCGGGCTCGTCGGGTGTCGTGCGGCGCAGTTCCGCAGCCGACATAAAGCGAATCCCCGGCGCGGGTGCCGGTTCGCGCTGTACGACCTCGGCAAGCGCCTGCTCGACCGCGACGTCGTAGTCGGTGCCCGAGCCAACCGCCAGCATGATTCGCGCGCCGAGAGTGGTCGTGTCGCGCTCCGAGTGCCCGCGCTGCCGGCGCTCCCGCATCAGGGCTAGTAAGTCGCCGCCGTGGGTCGCCGTGGCCGCCCCATCGAACGCGCGTCGCGAACGGCGCCGACCCCGTGGACTCGATGCGGGAACTGGGCAACGGTGTCTTTTACGCGCACGAGTCCGAGACGGACCGCGCCAGCCACGTTTGTAGCGGCGCCGGCGAGTAGGAATGGACCTCACGCCCACCGATGCGCAGGTCATGGTGCTTCCCGATCGGGTGGCTGATCGCGTCGCCGACCGGCTTAGCCGTCGCAGCGGTACCACCGACGCCAACGTTCTACTGACCGCGCGCGAGGTCGCCCAAATGCTCGGTGTACCGCGCCAAAGGGTGTGGGCGCTAGCGCGCCGCAGCGAGATCCCCGTGGTGAGGCTCGGGCCGCGCGACCTTCGATTCGATCGCACGGAAGTCGCCGGTTGGCTCGACCGTCGTACTTCGTGGCGCCCGAAGGGGCAGCAATGAACCCCGCCCAGTTGTCGCTTATCGAGGTGCCAAAGCCCACTCGTCGGGGCAAGCATCCTGCACCCACGCCAGAGCTTTGTCGCGATTGCGGCCTAGAGCCAACGCAGGAACTTTGGAGGGTTTGTCTCCAGTGTTGGAAGCTCAACCGCGGGAAGGCGGCCGCATGAGCGCCGCTGCGCTTGACACCTATCCTGACCTGCCGTCACGATCCGGGCGTACGTGCGTGCAAGCTCCTTCTCTGCTGGCGAACGCGACTGATCGCTCTCGACCTGCTCCATCAAGGCGACCCAGGCCAGCGCAATGGTCGGATCGGAGGCGATCACTCGCACGAGCGGTGCGAGTTCTACGTCTGTCTTCAGTTCGCGGTCGAGTGCGCGGCGGATGAGTCTCGCGACCGGTGTCTTTGTGCGGCGGCTTACGGCACGGAGGTCGTCAAGTTGGGACTGCGGCAGCGGGAAGATGAACTTCGTGCTTGGCTGCTTGTGCTTCGGTTCGGTCACGGTTGAAACCCCATCGGATAAGAGGACTACGTATCCGAGTGGTCTCACAGCCTGGCCCTAAAAGACGGGCGGGACCGAGCGCACCCTTCAAGTGACTTCAGTCTGGCCCTTCAACTTGGGCGGTACCGAAGCGACTGACGCAAAAGTATAGCGTCTTGGGGGCCAGGATATAAAAAGCGTGTCACATCTTTTCGCGCGGCCGAGCTAGTTATTAGTAAGTAGCAGTGAGGTCCTGTGTTTGTTGGGCAAGTCAGACACGGCTTCGGCTGATGCGAGCTACGCTACGGGACGCCGTAGTTCGGCGAGCGCGCGCAACTGGACCTGTGACGTTGGGAGAGTCGGCGCGCGAGCGCACGACTGACTAGCATCTGTCGCGCGTCCTCTACCGGGCGAAATCCCCATGGCTGAGCTAACCCCAGAAGAACGCATCACACGCCTCGAACGCGCAGTGGCGCAGCTCGTGCGGGCACTGAGCGACAGGCAATACAAGCCCGAAAGGGCCTTCCATCCGTCGTCGCTCCATACATTGGGCTTCGATGAGCTGGCCGTGATCATCGCGGGATANNACCGCGCAAGTGCTTAGCGCTTGGACGTTGAACGACGACGACGACGAGCCCGGGGACGTGCTGAGCAAGATGCAGGCCGAGATCGACGAGATGAAGAAGTCGCAAACGGAAGAACCGGAAGAATCGGACGCCGAGTAGCGGTTGCTTGGCGTTGCGGCGACCGCTATCCTTTACTTGTGATGAAGGCCGCAAGTAAACATCCCCGCCTACGAATGGCCGAAGGTATCGCGAAGGCCGTCTTTACGACGTCGCCCAAGGTGACTACCGAGGTCGTCGTCGAGCGTGACGGAAAGATCGTTCTACAGCCAGCACGCGCCGAAGCGCAGGCTGCTGCGCAATCAAGCGCCTAGCTAGAAGCGCGTGCGGTGAATAGCGAGGGCGCGGCGGCGGCCTCTCTCAGTCTGAGTCCCTTCTTCAAGGTGGCCGTCCTCCTGCTGTTGGGTTTGACGTTTGTTTTCTTCGTCCTAGCGGTCGTTTTGTCGTTTGCGTTCCCAAGTCCAACAGCGAGCGAGTCGGCTGCAGACTCGTGGCTGTTCGGCGCAGCGAGTTCATCGCTGGCCGCTCTCTTCGGCCTGTTCGCGGGCAAGGTTGTATAGCTAGCGCACAGCGGCGAGCGCAGCCTCGGAACGCCGCAGCATGAGATATACTTCCGATATCGTCGCTTCACGTCAGCTACGCAAGATCCTCGTCGGCATCCCTGAGCCTTGGCTCGCGGAGCTTGACCGCATCGCGGTGCGGGACGGCAAGGCACGCGCCCAGGTGATTCGCGACGCTGTGCGCAAGTTGCTTGAGGCCGACCGGAAGGCCGAGGAACGGCGATGAGCGCCCAAGCCGTCCTTTACGCCGCAAAATCGACAGAGGATCGTCGCGGCTCGATCTCGACGCAGCTAGCGGACGGCCGCGCGCTGGCCGAGCGCGAAGGCTGGCACGTCGCTGCCGAGTTCAGCGACGAGGCGTTCTCCGCGTACTCCGGCGACCGTGGTCCTGGGCTAGCCGCTGCGCTGGCGGAGTGCGAGCGCATCGCCACGGAGGACGGAGGCTGCGCCCTCATCGTGCAGCACTCGGACCGGCTCAGCCGTGGGGACGGCAAGCAGTCCAAGCACACCGTCGAATACGCGCTGTGGGGACTCAAGGGGGACGTGACGATCCGCTCGGTACAGGACCCGCAAACGTTCGAGGACCTGCTCTATGCCGTCGTGACGGGCCAGCGCAACAACGAGGACTCCAAGCGCAAGAGCCAAGCGACCAAGGACGGCTTACGTCGCGCGGCCGAACGTGGCGAGTGGACCGGGCGAATCCTCCCCGATGGCTACGTCGTCACGCGCGACGTGGACGACCACGGCCGGGTGATCCGCACAGTCCTCAAGGATCCGGAGCGCGGCGAGGTGATCGGGCTGATTTGGGACCTCGCTCTCCAGGGCTACACCGCCGAGCAGATACAGCAGGAGTGCAGTCTGCGCAAGTTCACGACCGCCCCGTACTGCAAGGACGGCAAGCGGCGCCCGTTCGACGCCTGTCGAGTGGGTCAAATCCTCGACAACGAGTTTTACGCCGGGATCGTCGTCCACAATGGCGAGACGCTGGCAGCGTCGGCCCAGTGGCCGCGCTACGTCGAGCCTGAGCACTTTTACCGGCTGCGGGCTGAACGGCGAGAACGCGGCAACGCGACCCGCCGTCGTGTCGGACGGCCTGCGGCCAAATTCCTGCTGAGCGAACTAGCTCGATGCGGACTCTGCGGGGGACCGTTGACCTCCTACACCGGGCGACCGCGCCTCGACGGTACCCGCGCCCGCACATACGAGTGCAAGGCGCACAAGGTCAACCACTCGGACTCGGCTGAGTACTGCCCCGCGACCCCGATTGACGCAATCGCGGCGGACCGCATCGTGCTCGACGGGCTTGGAGAGATCCTCGCGTCCGCCGAGATCCTTGCGGGGCAACTGGACGCCGGACGCACCGCGGGGCGTCAGCGGCTCTCTCAGATCGCCTCAGAAGCACGTCGAGAGGCAGATGAAGCCGATCGAGTTGCGCAGAAGGCTCAGCGCCTCTACGAGCGTTACCTTGCAGATGGCGACGACGTGGCCGCCGACATCAACTTGACGGCGGTTCGCAACAAGCGCGCCGACGCAACATCTGCGCGAACTCGTCTGGACGCGGCGCTCGACGCCCTGAACTACGAGCCAGAGCAAACCGACGGCGACGTGCTCTCGCGGATGTGGGCCGTGCTCTCCGGGCAGGTCAACGATGCCGGAGACGACGTCCCGCGCCTCAACGCCGCGCTGCGCTCTTGGTTCGACCAGTTCGAGTTGCACCGGACGGAGTCGGCCCTGACGATCACGCCACGGATAAGCGCGACGGCAATCGCACGGGCTCTCCAGGACCCGGCCGCGTGGCTCGGCGAGGTCGCGGTCGCCACCCATGATCGGGCGACTGGCGAGATCACGACCGAACCCCTCACGGACGCCGGACCTCCCGCCGCGCGGGACGGTTGCGACCAGTACATCGTCATTGAGCAGCCGCCGTCGTTGACCGGCGACGCAAAATCCCCGGCTGCGTCGCCAGCAACAGGCTG
>PKYB01000005.1 GCA_003133565.1 Solirubrobacterales bacterium | reverse complement strand
GTCTCCAAAACCGCAACGCCAGGTTCGATTCCTGGGTCCCCCGTCGTCAGTGCAGTCGGGTTTCTGTCGCATTTGCGGACGATGCTCGGGTGGCCGTACCGCGGTGCCGCGTTTCGGTTGGTGTCGAGCGATCGTTCCGCGCACGTTGTGCCGCCGCGGTCGTGGGTGCCCTGGTGGTGCGCGACCCGGCGGCGTGGTCAATTGCGCGGCGGGAGGTGAGGCGCAGCGGTCCCTGGGGGCGGTGGCGGTGGGATGGTCCTCAGCTCGGGCGCGTTGTCGGGCCAGATGAGCAGGACCCGGCAGGGCGCGTGATCGATGACGAATCGGGTCGCGGGGCCGAGGCTGCGTGGGCCAGGGCGGTCGCGGTCGCCGTCTCGCGCCAGGATGAGGATGTCGATGCCATCAGCGGCCGCGACGACCTCGCGCTCGACTCGCCCGCGTCGGGCCTTGAGGCTTGCTGGGCGCCCTAGCCGCGTTTGGGCGTCGGTGAGCAGCTCGTGAGCGGCCTGTTCGGAGATCGACTGCAGCTCCTGTGGGGCTGGCGGTGGGGGTGGCCGTCGGCCGAGCAGGCCACGGTGCGCCGCGCGGGCCACCGTTTCGGGCTCGGTACTGGCGACGTGCAGCAGCGTGATTTCCGCGTCGCCGGGCAGGAACTGTGTGGCCTCGTCGATCGTGGCCTGCCAGGTGTCCTCGATGATCCAGACGAGCGCGCGCATAACGGTGTCAGACCTTGAGAGCTAACCACAGGAGGACGGTCGCCGCGACCAGCGACGCCGGCACGGTGAGCGCGCCGAGGCGCAGGAACTCGCCCAGCTCGACATCGGTGTCCTCGGCTCGCAGGACGCGGCGCCACAGCAGCGTGGCCAGCGATCCGACATAGGTGAGATTGGGGCCGATGTTGACGCCGATCAACACCGCCAGCACCGGTCCAGCACCGCCGGCGGCCGCCGCCACCGGGATCAGCATCAGCGTCGCGGGCAGGTTGTTGACGAGGTTGGCAAACACGGCGCTTATCGCGGCGATGGCGAGCAGGTCGGGCAGCGAATCGCCGGTCGGGAGCACGGCGTGGACCGCGGTGTCCAGTCCGCTCGCGCTCGCGGCTTGGACTATCACCCCGAGCCCGAGGACGAAGATCAGAAACCCGGGCTCGGCGGCCCGTGCCAGCGCAACCGGGGTCGCGGTGCGGCGCGCGAGCGCGGGAACGGTGATCGCCGCAGCGCCCGCGGCAGCGAACCACACCGGCTGGATACCCACCAACGAGCTCAGCGCAAACCCCGCCAATGTGAAGACCAGCACCGAGACCGCGAACCGCGGCAGTTCGGGGCGCGCCGGCTGCGCGGCCGCGTGGCGAGGACGGGTGAGATCGGCTGCGAAAAATCGCTTGAACACCACCCACTCGACCGCGACCGCCGCGATCGTCGGCAACACCATCAACGCGGCGAAGCGCGGGAACGACAGGTGGCTCGCGTGGAACGCCAGCAGGTTGGTGAGATTGGACACCGGCAACAGCAGTGACGCCGAGTTGGCCAGGTGCGCGCACGCGTACACCTGCGGCTTGGCGCTGGTGCGTATCCGCGCCGCCGTCGCGAACACCACCGGGGTGAGCAGCACGATCGTGGCGTCGAGGCTGAGCGCGGCCGTGATGCCCGCGGCGATGAGAAACACGAACGCCAACAGCCGCTGCGGGCTTCCCTGCGACCCACCGGCCATCACCGCCCCCATCGCATCGAACAGCCCCTCTCGCCGGCAGCCGTCGGCGATCAACAGCATTGCCGCCAGGAAGCCGACGGTGGGTCCAAGAGCTCGCAGCGCGTCGCCCGCTCCCGACAATCCGATCGCACCCACGGCCACGAGGAGCACCGCGCCCCCAACGGCGGCGACCGCGTCTGACACATACGGCGGGCGGGTCACCGCGACCGCGAGCGTCGCCGCCAACACCACGAGTGCCGCAGCGAGCGACAGACCGTCAGTCACGCCCGCTGCTCACCGCCCGCCAGCGCGCGGCAGCGTGCTCCGCGCTCACGGGCTCGAAGGCAGTCGGCTGATCTAATGGCCATCGCTGGAAACGAGAGTATGCGGACGCCGACCGCCGAGGGCGGGCGTGTTGCAGCGCAGGCGGAGCGTGAGCCCGCGGACCGATCGCCAAGTTGGGCGGCGGCTGCGTCTTCGTCTCGGTCATATCGGCTCCGGGGTTCGTCGCTGCGAACAATGCGAAGTCTTCGGAGGGCCAAGGGCGGTAGCCTCCCGGCGTGAACGCCTCCTTCCCAAAATGACGATCGCACGCTGGGCCGGCTAACGTTAAGGACAGAAGCAAGAAAGGTCATGCGATGGCAAGCACGACGATTTGCGAAGGCTTCCAACCGTGAAGAAAGTGCTCGTTGGCGCGCGCCTGCGGCACCTCCGCGAGGATCGTGGTCTCAGCCAGGCTGAGCTCGCGCGGCTGCTGGAGATCTCGCCGAGCTATTTGAACCAGATCGAGCGCGATCACCGCCCGCTGACGGTGTCGGTGCTTTTGAAGCTGACGGAGTCTTTCGGTGTTGATCCCGATTTCTTCTCGCCCCGGGACACGGTGCGCCTGATCGCCGAGTTGCGCGAGGCGTTGCTCGACGACGCTATCTCGGTTCCGGTCTCGGCCAGCGAGGTCTCCGAGCTGGCGACGAACCTGCCGTCCGTGGCGCACGCATTGATCGGCCTGCGCCGTCGCTATCGCGACATGGTCGAACATACGACGGCGCTGATCGGCGGCCAGGGCGTCCTGGGCGCCGGGGAGCCAGTAACTCCGATGCCCCACGAGCAGGTGCAAGCCTTTTTCTACGACCGCTACAACTACATCGCACCACTGGACGAGGCCGCCGAGCGGCTCGCAGCAGACATCGATCTGCAACCCGGCAACGCGCGTTTGGCGCTCGCGCGCCGCCTCAAGGATGACCATGACGTCCGCGTAGTCATCCAACCCCCAGACGGTTCCCCTGGTTCCCCTGGTGAGCTGCGCCGCTACGACCCCGCGACCAGAGTGCTGCGGCTGTCGGACCAGCTACGACCCGGCCAGCAGGCGTTTCAGCTAGCTACGCAGCTGGCCCTTCTCGCGCATGACGAGCTGCTTGACCAACTCGCGTCAGACGGCCAGCTCTCGAGCCCCGAGGCCCACGCGCTCACGCGCAAAGGACTGGCCCACTACTACGCCGCTGCAACGTTGATGCCCTACCAGCCCTTCCACGCCGCGGCAGAGGAGCTTCACTACGACGTTGAGAGCCTCGCCGACCGGTTCCACGTCGGCTTCGAAGTGATCTGTCAGCGCCTCAGCACGCTCCAGCGCCCGCGACTGCGGGGAGTCCCGTTCTCGTTTGTGCGCGTCGACCGTGCCGGCAACATGTCCAAGCGCCAGTCAGCGACCGGCTTTCACTTCTCCAGCGGAGGCGGGACCTGCCCGCTGTGGAACGTCTACGAGGCCTTCACCACGCCCGGTCAGATCCTCACCCAGGTCGCGCAAATGCCCGACGGTCGCGACTATTTCTGGATCGCGCGCACTGTCGCGCGTAAGCGTCGGGGCTTCGGCACGCCGACCAAGAACTTTTCCATCGGCCTCGGCTGTGACCTACGCCACGCTCACCGACTCGTCTATTCCCGCGGTCTGAACCTTGACGACAAGACGCTCGCTACCCCGATCGGTATCGGCTGTAAGACCTGCGAGCGATCTGCCTGCCCGCAGCGCGCCTTCCCGTCCATCGACCACCGACTCGAAATCGATGAGAACCGCAGCACCTTTGCACCTTACGCCGTCAGCAAGCCGGACCAGTACGTGACCGGTATCGCGAGGCGCTAGGCGGACTTCCCTAGTCGGCGTCCGGTCACTACCAACGATCACACCGAGGGCGCGTCATGCTGCTAGTCGTCGATCGCCGTTCGCACGCGCGTCTGCGAGTACTGGCCGATCACTCTCGATTGTCCATGGCCCCGGATCCTTAACGGCTCTGAGGGCTGCTTGTGCGCCAGCAATCCGCGCTACTGGCACGCGGTAGGGCGAGCAGGAGACGTAGTCGAGTCCCGAGTTATGGAAAAAGTCGATTGAGTCCGGGTCGCCGCCGTGTTCGCCGCACACTCCCAGCTTGAGGTCATTCTTGGTCCTGCGGCCGAGCCGGGCGCCCATCCGCAGCATCTGCCCGATGCCGGGCACATCGATCGTTTCGAATGGTGAGCGGTCGATGATGTGGGCTTCGATGTAGCGGGCGAGCACGCGGCCCTCGATGTCATCGCGAGAGAAGCCGAGTCCTGTCTGTGTGAGGTCGTTTGTGCCGAACGAGAAGAAGTCAGCATCGCCGGCGATTACGTCCGCTAGGAAGCATGCTCGTGGCAGCTCGATCATGGTGCCGACGGTGTACGCACTAAATCCTTGCTCCTGTGCCACGCGGTCGATCAGCTCTCGCGCGAGCGCCAGCTCACCTTCGTATGCGACCAGCGGCACCATGACCTCCACGGTGGCATCGGCCACGCGGGCGGCTGCAGAGAAGAGTGCGCGGACCTGCATTTCGTAGAGCTCTGGGAAGAGCACGCCGAGCCGAACGCCGCGGGTGCCGAGCATCGGGTTGGTCTCTTGTAGGGCTTCGACGCGACTGCGTTCCGGCGAACCGACTGGTAGGTCTGCCGGGCGCGGGAGGAACTCGTGCAGGGGTGGATCGAGTAGTCGCACCGTCACGGGATATCCCGACATCGTGCGCAGGATCTCCTCGAAGTCGCGCTCTTGCAAGGGGGCCAGTGCGTCGATTGCCGCAGCTCGAGCGCTGTCGTCCTCGGCAAGGATCACGGCGGCCATCAGCGGTTGGCGCTCGCCGAGGAACATGTGCTCGGTACGGCAGAGCCCGATTCCCTGCGCTCCAAGCTCGAGCGCCTTGCGTGCGTCCTCGGGCGTATCGGCATTCGCCCGAACACCCAAAGTGCGCTGCTGATCGGCCCATCCGAGCACCGTCTGGAAGTGTGTGGAGACTTGCGCCGGCACAAGCGGGACCTCGTCGATGGTGATCTCGCCGGTCGATCCGTTGATCGCGATCCAATCGCCGTTGTTCAAGACGGTCCCGTTGATGCGGACTTGCTCGTCGACCAGGTTGATTTCCAACTCGCTCGCACCCGTTACCGCTGGGCGTCCAAGCCCGCGTGCGATCAGAGCGGCGTGGGAGGCCTTGCCGCCCTCGGCCGTAACGATGCCTCGCGCGGCGTGAAATCCGGCGACGTCGTTGGCCTCAGTGAACGGGCGCACGAGAATCACGTCATCGCCGAGCTCGGCAGCCGCCACGGCCGCGGCTGCGGTGAAAACGATGGCACCGCGCGCGGCGCCCGGCGACGCGCCCACGCCGCGCGTCAGGACCGAATATCGCGCGTACGGATCGAAGGTGGGATGCAACAGAGTGTCGAGAGTGTGGGCGTCGATGGTGAGCATCGCCTGTTTGCGCGTGAGCAGTCCTTCCTCGACGGCGTCGACGGCAAAACGCACGGCGGCCTGCGCGGGGCGCTGCGCGGTGCGTGTCTGAAGCATGAACAGGCGGCCTTCCTCAACAGTGAACTCGGTGTCCTGCATGTCGCCGAAATGAGCCTCAAGCGCTCGCAGGATTTCGAGCAACTCGGCGTATGCCTTTGGCATCCGCGCATTCATCTCGCTCAGGTCGAGTGTGTTGCGCGTACCACTCACGACATCTTCGCCCTGGGCGTCAATCAGGAAGTCGCCGGACGGGGCAGGCGCGCCCGTCAACTCATCACGGCTGAACGCCACGCCCGAGCCAGAAGTACTCCCCTTGTTGCCGAAAACCATCTGCTGGACGTTGACCGCAGTACCCCAGGTGTCAGGGATCTGATTGATGCGTCGGTACTGCGCGGCACGCTCACCCAGCCAAGAGTCAAAGACCGCGCAAATCGAACGCTCCAGTTGCTCCCGCGGATCGAGCGGAAACGCGAACATGCGCTTGAAGTCCTCGGTGATCTCGCGCAACGCGTCAAGGTCAAGCTCTACGTCCAAGCTCACACCGCGCCTGCGCTTGGCTGCCGCGATCACCTCCTGGAAGCGCGCGCCCTCGATACCGGCCACGACGGTTCCGTACATCTGCACGAAGCGGCGGTACGAATCCCAGGCGAAGCGTGCGTTGGCAGTACGCAACGCAAGCCCCTCCACGCTCTCGTCATTAAGGCCGAGATTCAGGACCGTGTCAAGCATCCCGGGCATCGACGTGCGCGCGCCAGAACGCACCGAGACAAGCAACGGATCGTCGCCAGCGCCCAGGCGCTTGCCACTCTGCGCCTCAAGCACCGAAAGCGCTTGAGACACCTGCTCAAGCATGCCATCAGCAAACACCCGCCCGCGCTTCATATACGCAACGCACGCCTCGGTCGTGATCGTGAACCCGGCCGGTACCCGCTCCGGTCCAAGAATGCGAATCATCTCGGCGATATTCGCGCCCTTGCCGCCGAGCAATTCACGCATCTCAGCCGAACCGTCCGCAAAGGGAAGCACCCACGCGTGTGTGCTCACGAGCCGGGACCCGACGTAGCCACTCATCGAATCACCACGTCCCGAACCGCATACGATGAAGCGCGGGACCCGACGCGCCCGGCCTTTCCACCGTCATACTCAGCAGAGGACGCCACGGTCGGGTCACGAGCAGCGTGGCGCCTTCAGGTATGGGTGCGGGCCCGAGAACGTGCTGCAGGCTAAGCGGGTGGGGAGCGTAGCGATGTTTCATGCTCGTGAATAATGCGAAGGTAGGTGGGTAGGCTGTCCCGATATTGCTCACGCGCCTGGAGAGAGCCTTGCACGCAGAAGCGCCGGGATCAATGGTTTCGGAGCACGAGAAATCCTGTAAAGCAAAACCCGAGAATTGCAAAGGTTGCAAACGATGAGCCACGTTCTGGCTGGCAGGCGGGACCTTCGCGAGGACCGCGGCCTCACTCACGCCGAGCGTTCTAGGTCGTCTATCGCACTGCCAGCGTTTATCGCCAACCCTTCCCCGATGCGCTCGGTGGATGGGCGATAAGGTGGCGCTTTAATGGCCGACGACGGCGAACTGTCCGGGCTTACGGCGCTGGTGACCGGCGGCGCCTCAGGCATCGGCTTGGCAACCGTGGAGGCCTTGACGGAGCAAGGCGCGCGCGTGGCGGTCATCGATCGCGACCCGAGCGAAGCGCCGGCGGTGATCTCCCTTCAAGCCGACGTCGGCGACGACGACGCTACTGTTGTCGCCGTCGCGGAGGCGGTAAGGGCGCTCGGCGGGCTCGACATCCTCGTCAACAACGTCGGTACCAGCGCGGTCGGCACGATCGAGGCGAATGCCGACGAGGAGTGGCATCGCGTGTTCGACATAAACGTTGTCAGCATCGTGCGGGTGTCGCGCGCGGCGCTCGCTGCGCTACGCCGCTCCGAGCACGCAGCGATCGTCAACACGTGCTCGATCGTCGCGACGACGGGGATGCCCCAGCGCGCGCTCTACAGCGCCACAAAGGGGGCTGTGCTGTCGTTGACGCTGGCGATGGCGGCCGATCACCTACACGAGGGCATCCGCGTGAACTGCGTGAATCCCGGGACTGCCGATACTCCGTGGGTCGATCGGCTGCTCGCTGAGGCTGCCGACCCCGCGAAGGAGCGGGCGGCGCTCGTCGCCCGCCAGCCCCACGGACGCCTCGTCAGCGCCGCCGAGGTTGCTGCGGCGATCGTATTCCTGGCAAGCCCAGCGTCGGGCTCGACAACTGGCGTCGCGTTCCCGGTTGATGGCGGCACGGCCGGGCTGCGCGTCGCGCCTCGCGGCGTCTCGTGACGCGACGCGTCTCCCATTGCACACCCGCCTCAAACCGGGCGCCGAGGGAGCCTACGAGGCGGCCGATCGCGAGGTGCGAGGGCATTCGGGTTTGCCATGAACCACACCGCACCGGTCGAGCGGTTTGTGGGTGAGACCGACCTTGGCCGCATTCTGTAATCAAGCGGACGATCGCCTGCTGCGTCACAGACCGGGCCGACCACGATCCGCGCGCCCGTACTCGTCTGCTACAAGCTGTCCGATGTCACGCATCGGCGAAGCGCTCGACCAGGCTGTCTCGACGGCCCAGCTGGCGGACGCGCTCGATGCCGTGGGCTGTCGCCGTCAGGTGATGGAGGCGGCGATCGTTCCGCTCGCAATCGGGATGCGCGCGGTGGGGCGGGCTGCCACGGTGCAGTTTGCGCCGGTCGAGCAAGATAGCGATGATCCGTACGACGACGCAATCGCGTTTATCGATGGCCTCCCAGAGGGCGCCATCGTCGTGATCGCAACAGGGCAGTCGACCCGCAGCGCCTACTGGGGCGAGCTGTTCTCCGCGGCTGCTATCGGGCGTGGCGCCGCGGGTGTGGTCTGCGATGGCTATGCCCGCGACAGTGACAAGATCCGTGCGCTCGGCTTCCCGGTGTTCGCAATCGGCAGTCGACCGATCGACTACCGGGCGCGGATGGAAATCACACGCGCGGACAGTCCGGTGGTGTGCGGTGGCGTGCTCGTCAACCCCGGCGATCTGGTGCTCGCCGACGATGACGGCGTTGTCGTCGTGCCCGCGGACATCGAGGTGGAAGCGGTCGCTCGCGCCAACGAGCGAGCGAGTCGCGAGACGACTGTGCTCGAAGAGCTCCGCAACGGAGCGACGCTCCAGTCCGTCTGGACTCGCCACCGCGTACTCTGAAAGAAGCGTGACCATTACACCTGAACCTGTGGCCGACGCCACGCGTCCCTACGTTCGGCTGGATCCCGGCGACAATGTTGTCGTCCTGGTGCGTCACGTCGAGAGCGGCGATCGCGTCGCGGGGCTCGCCGGCGGGCCGTGGACGATGGCGGCGCATCTCGAAGCCGGCAACAAGCTGGCCGCGGTCCCGATCGCGATCGGTGAGCGTGTGATCAAGTTGGGTGTTCCGATTGGTAGGGCGACGCAGGCGATCGAGCCGGGCGCGCACGTTCACACCCACAATCTGCGCAGCGACTACATCCAGCTCGAGCCCACCGAACCCCACGGTACCAATGCCCATTGAGTGGCCCGCCTATGCTCGCGCCGACGGGCGTAAGGGGATTCGCAACCAGATCGCGGTGGCTTACCTGGTCGAATGCGCCCATCACGTCGCCCGTGAAATCGCTGCGCCGTACGGCGAGCGCGGCGTGCAGGTCATCGGCTTCCCTGGCTGCTATCCCAACGACTATGCATTGCGCATGCTCTCGCGACTGTGTACGCATCCGAATGTCGGTGGCGTGCTGCTGGTGTCGCTTGGCTGCGAATCGCTGCCCCGCGAGGAGCTGCACGCGCGCATTGCCGAGAGCGGGCGACCGGTGGAAACGTTGGTGATCCAGGACCGCGGCGGCACCCGTAGCACCGTTGCCGCTGGGCGCGGCTGGGTTGAGCGGCAGCTCGCGGAGCTCGATGAAGCGGAGCGCACGACTATGTCGATCAACGAGCTGGTGGTAGGCACGATTTGCGGTGGCAGCGACGGCACCAGCGGCGTGACCGCGAATCCCGCTGTGGGTCGCGCGTTTGACGCGCTCGTCGCGGATGGCGCGACCTGCATCTTTGAGGAGACNNGGCGGGCTGACGACGATCGAGGAGAAGTCGCTCGGCGCTTACAGCAAGAGCGGACGTGGACCGGTGCAGGGGCTAATCAAACCCGGCGATATTCCCGACCGAAGCGGTCTCTATCTGCTCGACGTCGTTCCCGACGGAGACGTCCGCTGGGGCTTCCCAAACATCAACGACAACGCCGAGATCGCTGAGCTGATCAGTTGCGGTGCGCACTTGATCCTCTTTACCACCGGGCGCGGCTCGGTCGTCGGCTCGGCGATCGCCCCCGTGATCAAGGTTTGCGCCAACCCCGAGACCTACGCGCGCATGAGCGAGGACATGGACATCGACGCCGGTCGGATCCTCTTGGGCAATAGCACGCTGGAAGGTGTTGCCGAGGAGATCTGCGGTCTCGTCGCCACCGTGGCATCCGGGAGCCCCACCGTCTCCGAGTCGCTCGGTCACCGCGAGTTCGTGCTCGGCTACAAGTCCTTCGAGCCGATCGGCCCGGCCTGCCACCCAGCGCCGCTGGCGATGGCCGGCAGCGGTTAACGCTTAACCCGCGCGCCAGCACCTCGCGCCAACGCTTCGACCTCGGCAAGCGTCGCGGTCGATGTGTCTCCCGGCGTCGTCATTGCGAGCGCGCCGTGCGCCGCGCCGTACTCGGTCGCGAGTTGAAGGTCGTGGTGCTCGAGCAGGCCATAGATAAGACCTGAGGCGAAGCTGTCACCGCCACCAACCCGATCGAGGATCTCAAGCCCAGGGCGGGGCGTCGCTTCGACGAAGCCGCCGCCGCGCGACCATGCGATAGCACTCCAGTCGTTCACCGTTGCGCTGCGGACCGCACGCAGGGTCGTCGCGATGACTTTGAAATTCTTGAACTCGTCTGCCGCCCGTTCGATCATCACGCGGAACGACGCGGTGTCGAGGTCTGTGAGGTTGGCGTTGCTGCCCGCGACTTCGAGACCGAGGCACGCTGTGAAGTCCTCTTCGTTGCCGATCATCACATCTACGTGTCGGGCGAGGCTGCGGTTGATCTCGCGTGCTCGTTCGATGCCGCCGATCCCCTGCCACAGACTCGGCCGGTAATTGAGGTCGTAGGACACGACCGTGCCGTGGCGCGCGGCCGCGGAGAGGGCTTCTTCGACCACTGCCGGCGTCGTTTCGGAAAGGGCCGCAAAGATCCCGCCGGTGTGCAACCAGCGCACGCCGCGCTGGCCAAACAGCTCGTCCCAATCGATCTGCCCGGGCGCAAGCTGTGAGGCCGCCGTGTTGCCACGATCAGAAACGCCGAGCGCACCGCGCACGCCGAAGCCTCGTTCGGTGAAGTTGAGTCCGTTGCGCACCGTCCGACCGACCCCGTCATCCGCGGTCCAGCGAACGAGCGAGGTGTCGACGCCACCCTGCAGCATCAGATCGTCGATCAGCCGGCCGATGTCGTTTTCGACCAGCGCCGTGACGATCGCCGTGCGCAGACTGAAGCACCGCCGTAGACCGCGAGCGACGTTGTACTCCCCGCCGCCCTCCCAGACGCGGAAAGCGCGAGCAGTACGAACGCGGTCCTCGCCGGGGTCGAGGCGCAGCATCACCTCGCCAAGCGCGACGAGGTCATAGCGGCAATCGTCGGCGCTTCGGATCGTGAGGCCGCTCATGTGCGCGCCTCAGCCGCGATCTGCACGGCCTCGCGCGCAAGCCGGGACACCGCGGCAAACTCGCCTCCCCGCACACGCTCGGGCGAGACCATCCAGCTGCCGCCGACCGCGACGACCGAACTCAGCGCGAGGTAGTCGGCCATGTTGGCGGCGCTGACGCCGCCGGTCGGTATGAAGCGAACCTGGGGGAAAGGCCCCTGCAAAGCGCGCAGCATCGTCACGCCGCCGCTCGCGTGCGCGGGAAAGAACTTGAGCAGATCGATCCCATAGTCGAGCGCTGCGATCACCTCCGTTGCGGTCGCGACCCCCGGAATCACCGCCATACCCAACTTGTGACAACGATCGATCACGCGCCCGCTGAAACCCGGCGTGACGATAAACCGCGCACCGGCCTCGTGCGCGAGATCCACCTGGTCCGCTGACACAACGGTGCCCGCGCCGACGATCAGGTCTGGATCAGCTGCCAGCAGCCTGAGCGCCGCTGGCGCCGCGGCTGTGCGAAACGTCAGTTCGGCAACCGGCAGGCCGCCCTCCTTCAGCGCATCGCCGAGCGGACGCGCGAGCTCCGGATCATCCAGTACGACGACGGGAATTACACCCGTGGCACAGACCAGCCCGAGAACATGCTCAGCACTCAACGTGCCAGCCAGCCTCCGTCGACGGCGATGATCGACCCGCAGACGTAGTCGGATGCCGACGAGGCGAGGAAGACCGTCGCGCCGGCAAGGTCTGAGGCGAGCCCCCAGCGACCGGCGGGGATCCGCTCCAGGATCGCGCGGCTGCGATTGCTGTCGTCACGGAGCGCCTGCGTGTTGTCGGTGGCGATGTATCCGGGTGCGATTGCGTTGACGTTAACGCCATGCGGTGCCCACTCGTTCGCGAGCGCCTTGACGAGTCCCGAGATGCCAGATTTCGCGGCAGCGTAGCTCGGCACCAGGATGCCGCCCTGGAAGCTGAGCAATGAAGCCGTGAAAATCACCTTGCCTGTGCCTCGCTGCACCATTCCCCTACCGAGCGCCCGCGCGAGCACGAACGGTGCGGTCAAGTTGACCTCGAGGACTGTGTCCCACGTCTGATCATCGTGATCGACCGCCGGCGCACGCGCGATTATGCCCGCATTGTTGACGAGGATGTCTATCGGTCGCTCGCGCTTTGCGATCTCCTCGGCGAACTCTGCGACCGCGGCGCGATCGGCGAGGTCAACCTGGAATCCGCTGAAGTCGCGGCCTGCCGCCTCGACGCGCTGCTGGGCCTCGCTGCCCCTCGCCTCGAGCTGCGCACTCGCGCCGACGATGTCCGCACCAGCGCGCGCGAGCGCTTCGGTCATCGCGAGACCGATGCCGCGTCGACAGCCAGTCACGAGCGCGACCTTGCCGCGGAGGTCGAACAACCTCGCGGGATCCAACAGATCTCCCTCTGGACCGGACACCTCAGTTCCCAGCTTGACAGTCGATGAGCACTTTCATTGCGCGACCGGACTCGAGCTCGGCGAACGCCGCAGCTACATCGCCGAGCGGATCGACTCGCGTGATCAGCTGCGCCGCGGGCAGCGCGCCGGCCGCGAGTAGCCGAACGGCCTCCTCGAAGTCGGCGCGCTCGTAGACACGCGCACCGATCAGCGTCAGCTCCCGCCAGAACACGCGGTGGAGGTTGACGGGTGGCGGCGTCGAGTGAATCGCCACGACGACAAGGCGGCCGCGAACCGCGAGCGACTGGATCGCCGTCTCGATCCCGGCAACCGCTCCTGAAACCTCGAACGCGACTTCCACACCAGCACCGGCCGTCCACTCGGCCACCAGCTCGGCAACGTCAGCGTTGCTCGGATCGACGGTCCTCAGCCCGAGCGTCGCTGCAAACTCTCTCCGCTGCGCGCTCAACTCGAGCGTCAGCACGTCCGCACCGGCGGCACGCGCAACGCAGGCGATCAGCACGCCAATCGGACCGCCGCCAACGACCAGCGTGCGTTCGCCCTCGCGCAGCCCAGCGCGGCGCACGTCGTGAACCGCCACCGCGGTGGGCTCCGCGAGCGCGCTGTGTTCGAGTGTCAGCGTTGGCGGCAACGCGACGAGCACGTCCTGCGACACCGTCCAGCTCGCCTGCATCGAGCCGGGCGAGTCGATGCCGAGGAAGTTGAGGTTGTGGCAGATGTGGGTGTGGCCGGCGCGGCAGGCGGGGCAGTGGCCGCACCATGCGAGCGGCATCACCGTCACGCGGTCGCCAACGGACCAGTCCGTGACGTCCGCGCCGGTAGCGGTGATCGTGCCCGACATCTCGTGGCCGAGCACCGCCGGCATCGTGACGCGGCTGTCCATCGCGCCATGCAGGACGTGGAGGTCCGTGCCGCAGATACCGGTGTAGGCGACGTCGATCTGCACCTCGCCGCGTTCGGGGCGTCGCGGATCCGTCTCGATGACCGTCAGCGTTTGGTCGCCGACGTAACAGGCTGCGTGCACGTTGCTCCTCCCTCGTGTAGCTGACAGTCTTGGTGCCTAGCGGTCTGCGGGTTCTCGGCCTCCGGACCGGCGCAGACGCCCCAGTCACTCCCGGTTTCGCTCGGGCAGCGCGGCCGACGAGTCCAGATCTCGCTCTCGATCGCGCGCCTTTGCGCCGGGCGAACTTCCCCTCAAACACGGTAAAGATCGGGTCAAAGGCCCCGCTTCGGGCGAATGCTACCAGCGTTTTGCGGTTCTAGGTTGACAAACATTGGGTCATTGATATAGAAATGCCCGTTAGCCACTACCAGCGGTCCGGAGCGGGACCGCAAATTACATGGAGAGGAGAGCAATGCGAGTTCCTAACCGGCTGAGCCGGCTCGGTGCCGCGATGGCAGTCATTGCGGCGATGGCCGCGGTCTGCGCGCCAGGCACGGCGTCGGCCGCAAGCACAATCAAGATCGGCGTCGATCTGACGTACAACAACACCGCCTTCTGGACGGCGTACATCAGCTACGAGCAGCAGTATGCGAAGCAGTACCACGTCAAGCTGCTCGGGCCACTGCTGGCGCAGGCGAACGCCAGCCTGCAGAACTCACAGATCGAGGAGCTGGTGAACGAGGGCGCAAAGGCCGTCATCATCAACCCCGAGACCGCGACGAGCCTGGTGCCGGCGATCAACTACGCCGCCAAGCACCACGTGCAGTTGATCTCGGTCGACACGATCGTCGGTAAGGGCCACGTCTACATGGTGGTCCGCGCGTCGAACCTCATCTACGGTGAGGACGCGTGCGCATACTTCTCCAAGCACATTACGTCGGGCTATGTGATTGACCTGGAGGGCGACCTCACGTCGTCCAACGGCGCCGATCGCACGAACGGCTTCAACCAGTGCATGCAGGAGAACGCCCCGAACATCACGGTCCTGTCGGATCCGACCGTATGGGTGGCCGCAACCGCGACGAGCGACACGCAGACGGCGCTAAACGCCTACGGGTCGAACCTCAAGGGAATCTACGACCAGTACAGCGGGCCCGACCCGGCCGCGGTCCAGGCTGTCGCAGCCAAGGGCCTCACCGGTCAGGTGTCCATCATCGGCGACGACGGTGTCGCGTATGAGATGTGCTACATCAACAGCGGACTCATGGCGGGCGCGCAGGCACAGCCTGCCAACCTCTACGCCCAGGGCGCAATTGCATACGCCGTGGACGCGGCCAAGGGCGTCAAGCTCAAGGTCGGAGAGAAGGCCATCGGCGCTCCGAAGCTCCAGGACGTGAGCTTCTTAGGCGACACCAACCTCGGTGACCCGATCGTTGGGCCGCTCGTCACGAAGACGGCGGAGTCGTTCGACGTCAAGTCGATCGCCGGTGCACCGGGCTCGTTCACGAGCATCCCGGTCACGAACAGCGCGCTGTGGGGCAACGTTTACGGCGCGGCACATGGTGGCGACTGCGCAGGCGTTCAGGCACCCAGCGGAGTGACCCTGACGGCTCCGTAGCACGCATGAGAGGAGCGTGGAGTCCTTCCTGTTACGCGAGTAGCAGGAAGGGCTCCGCCCTCGCTCGCCGTTGAGGGGAAGCAACTCGATCGGCGAGTTTGGTTGACTCAATTCGACAACCGATGAACTTGGAAGGCACACATTCGATGAGCGCAGGCCAGCCTGTCGTCGAGGCGACCGGCGTCAGCAAGCGCTTCGGCAGCACGCAAGCGCTGCTGGGCGTCGACACCGCGCTCCTGGCCGGCCACTGCCTCGGCCTCGTGGGCCGCAACGGTGCGGGTAAATCTACGCTCGTCTCGATTCTGTCGGGCCTGGTCGCCGCCGACGCCGGGGAGGTTCGCTTCGACGGCGAGCCCGCTCCGCCGCTCGGCGATGTCGGTGCCTGGCGAAGTCGCATCTCGACCGTCTTCCAGCACTCGATGGTGGTCCCCCAGTTGACGGTCGCCGAGAACATCTTCCTCGGTGACCGGCCAGGGCACCGCGGCATCGTCGACTGGCGTGCCATGCGCGCCCAAACGCGACAGGTACTGCGCGAGTGGGACTTCAACGTCGATCCCGGTGTGGAGTGCGGCACACTCACCGTCGAGCAGCGCCAGATCGTCGAGATCGCCGGCGCGCTTGTGCGAGGTACGCGGATCCTCCTGCTCGACGAGCCGACCGCGGCACTCGAGCGCGACGGAGTACGCCGGCTCTTCGAACGTGTGCGCGCCCTCGTGGCGGGCGGTGTGGCGGTCCTCTATATCTCGCACCATCTCGAGGAAGTCTTCGAGATCTGTCAAGACGTCGTCGTGCTGCGTGACGGCGAGGTCGTCCTGACCGCGCCGACCCCGACGCTGACCGAGGATCAACTCGTCAGCGCGATGGTCGGTGACATCGAGACACCGGTGACCGCGGCGCGGGCTGCGGCTTCTGCTTCGCGGTACAAGCGCAAGGCGCTCACAGAGGAGCTACTCGTGGCGAGTGACATCGTGGCGAAGTCGACGCGCGGCTCACTGCTGGGCGCCTCTCTGACCGTGCACGCCGGCGAGCGCGTCGGTCTCACGGGACTGCTGGGTGCCGGCGTGGCGACGCTCGGGCGGGTGATCGTGGGGGCGCACGAATACCAGTCCGGTTCGATCCGCTTCGACGGTAAGCCGCTGCCGGCCGGCCGGCCGGACGCGGCACTCGCCGCCGGGATCGGCTACATCCCCGAGGACCGCTGGCTCGAGGGCTTCGTCGGCCTGCTCGGGATCTCCGAGAACATGACGATGAGCATCGCGCCGCATCTGGCGGGACGGCTTGGGTTCCTCACCCCATCCAGACGGACGGCCGCGGCACGCCCGCTCGCCAAAGAGCTTTCACTCGTGTCGCGGGGCCTGAATCAGGCGGTCGATGAGCTGTCGGGCGGCAACCAGCAGAAGGTCACCGTTGCCCGCGCACTGGCGAGCGAGCCGAAGCTGATCGTTGCGATCACGCCGACGCGCGGCGTCGACGTTGCCTCGAAGGAGTTGCTGCTGGCGGCACTCGCCGAGACCACCCGCGCGACCGGCGCCAGCCTGCTGCTGGCAAGCGATGAGTTTGACGACCTGCAAATCTGCGATCGCGTGATCGTGCTCGTGCGTGGCCAGGTGTTCACCGAGTTCACCGAGCCGCCGTACGACAACGAGGAACTGATCTCAGCTACCGAAGGCCTAGTGGCCGTGGGGAGAGAGTGATGACCGAAGTCCGCGAACCGGAGACCGCGAGCACCAGCGACCTCGGCCTGCCGCCTGAGAACCGAAGTCGCCGCGTGGCTGCGTTGGCGTTCGTGCGCGGCGCGGCCCTCCTACCCGTGATTGGCGTGCTCCTGATCATCGGCTCGCTCGCCAGCCCGGTCTTCTTCTCGGTCTCGAACCTGGCCGGCGTCGGCCAGCAGGCCTCGGCGCTCGGAATGGTCGTGATCGGCGAATCCCTGATCATCATGATCGGGGGCATGGACCTGTCGCTCGAGTCAACGTTCGGCCTCGCGCCGATGATCTCGGCGTGGCTGATGGTGCCGGTCGCGGCCTTCGGCGCCGGCACACTGTGGGGCCCAATCCCCGGCATTCTCGTGCTGCTCGCTGTCGGCGTCACAGTCGGGCTCATCAACGGCGTCGCCATCGTCAAGTTCCGCCTCAACGGCTTCATCTGGACGCTCGCGATGACGATCATCCTCTATGGCTTTATGGACGGCATCACCACCGGCCAGACGCTGCCCGACGAGCCGGCAGCGTGGAGCTACCTCGGCTCCGCGTACTGGGGCCAGATCCCCGTGTCGCTGGTCTTTACCGTCCTCGTCTTCGTCGGGGTGGGGCTGTTCCTCCGCTACCACCGGTGGGGGCGCGACATCTATGCCGTCGGCGGTAACCGCGCGGCAGCGCGCGCCGCAGGTATTCGCGTGGACCGCATCCGCATCGGCGTGTACGTCGCCGGCAGCGTGCTCGCCGCGATCGGCGG
>PKYB01000099.1 GCA_003133565.1 Solirubrobacterales bacterium | reverse complement strand
CCCGAGGTCGTGCTCCAGGTCGCGGCGCAGGTGATCGGCAACGACACGGCGATCACGATCGGCGGCATGCAGGGCAACCTCGAGCTGAACGTCCGCATGCCGCTGATCGCGCGCAACCTGCTGTCCTCGATCACGCTGCTCTCAAGCGCGGCCACGGTGCTCGATCAGAAGTGCGTCTCGGGCATCGAGGCGAACCTCGCAGGCTGCGAGCGCAGCGCCGAGGCGACGCTGTCCGCGGCGACCGCGCTGAACCCCCACATCGGCTACGACGCCGCGACAAAGATCGTCCAGGAGGCAGTCCGCTCGGGCCGCCCGCTGCGCGAGGTCGCCCGCGAGCAGGGGGTCAGCGAGGAAGTGCTCGACGAAGCGCTGGACCTGCGCAAGATGGCGCTCGG
The DNA here is from genome assembly GCA_003133565.1 of Solirubrobacterales bacterium. GTDB lineage: Bacteria > Actinomycetota > Thermoleophilia > Solirubrobacterales > Solirubrobacteraceae > Palsa-513. Next base: position 83,378 of record PKYB01000099.1, on the reverse strand, counting down.
AAGCTAGCGGCGGCGGACCACCGTCCGCCCGCGCGCCGTCAGCGCGCAGGGGTCACGCAAGCGTTGCCTCGAGCGTGATCTCGCCAACGCCGGCGAGCGCGCGGCTCACCGGGCAGCCCGCCTTGGCGCCGCGTGCGGCCTCCTGGAAGGTCGCCTCGTCGATGCCGGGAACCGTCCCGACCGTGTGCAGCGCGATCGTCGTGATCGTCGGCGTGCCGTCGACGAAGCGGATGGTCACCGCCGCGTCCGTCTTGATCGACTCGGCCGGCGTGCCCGCGTTTGCGAGCGCCCCCGCGAGCGCCATCGAGAAGCACGACGCGTGCGCGCCGGCTATCAGCTGCTCGGGGTTGGCGCCCGGAGCGTCCTCGAAGCGGGACTTGGCGGAGTACTCGCCGCTGATCGACTCGCCCGCGGTGAACGTCCCGCTGCCCGAGGCGAGGTCACCATTCCATTCTGCGCTGCCCTTTGCTGGCATGTCTGCTCCCTTTTGACGGATTCTTTGACAGAGCCGATGCTACCCGGCCGGCGCCTTCGCCAGCAGGCGGCTCAAGAGCTCCGCCGCGCCGGCTTTGGAGAGCGGCTCGTTGAGGTTTCCGCACTTCGGCGACTGCACGCACGACGGGCAGCCGTCGGTGCAGCCGCACTCGCTGATCAACCGATGGGCGTCCGCGACGAGCTCCTCGAAGTGCGCAAATGCCAGACGCGTGATGCCGACGCCGCCCGGGTGCCCATCGTGAATGAAGATCGTCGGCCCACCCGTTTGCGGGTGAGCGTTTGTAGACAGACCGCCGATGTCCCAGCGATCGCACATTGCGAGCAGCGGCAGCACGGCGATCTGCGCGTGCTCGACGGCGTGAAGTGAGCCGAGCAGCAGCTCCGCCGGAAAGCCGCCCAGCACACCGGCGTCGAGCTCGAACCAGATCGCCTGGGTCGCGAACCGGCTCGGCGGTAGGTCCAGTGCGACGAGGTCGATCTCCTCGTGATCGGGCAGCCGGCGGCGCTGGTAGGCGAGCACCGTCTCGCTGACAAGCACGCGGCCGAACGACAGCGACACACCCAGCACCTCGCGACGATCCAGCAGGCGTTCGATCAGGGTGTCGGTCTCCCGCTTCGGTTGCGTGTAGTAGTTGCCGTCAAACGGCTGGACAACGGCGCGACGAGCGTCGAGGTCGAGCTCCACGACCTCATAGGAGCGACCGAGGTGCAGGTAGATCGCACCGTCGTGGAGCGTCGAGAACGCGCGCGCGGCCTCCGTTGCGCCGATCACCTCGCCGGTCGGACCTTCGACGATCGCAAAGGAGTCAGGCGTTGCTGAGCGCAGCGAAACCTCGCCGGCGGGGTAGCGCTCGCGACGGCGCAGCACGTACTGGCCGTCCTTGGCGCGCAGCTCGCCGAGGCCTTCGAGCCGCTCGAGATAGGCGAGCGTCCGCGGGCCGAAGAACTCCGCGTCGGCCTCGCTGAGCGGCCCCTCGTGCGCGGCGCACAGCAGCTGTGCGAGATGGATCTCCTCGGACTCGTGGTCGAGAATCGCCGACTCCACAGCGCGGTCGAGGAAGTCGTCGGGGTGGCGGGCGAAAAACTGGTCGAGCGCGTCTTCGCTGGCGACGTAGACCGCGAGGCCGCGGCGGCGCCGCCCAGCTCGCCCCCACATCTGGCGCAGGCTCGCGATCGTGCCCGGAAACGCGACGACGAGCGCGGCGTCAAGCGTTCCGACGTCGATACCGAGCTCGAGCGCATCCGTCGTGATCACCGCGCGCAGCTCGCCCGCCGACAGGCGTGCCTCGATCTCACGGCGCTGCTGGGGCGTGTAGCCGGCGCGGTAAGGGGTGACGAGCTGAGCGAGTGGCGCCGCGTCAAGGCGCTCGAGCTCGAGCGTTACGAGCCGGCTGAGGAGCTCCACGCCTTTGCGCGAGCGGACGAAGCAGATCGTGCGCGCGTCCTCGCAGACAAGGCGCGCCAGCAGCTCGGCGGCCTCGCTGAGCGCCGAGCGTCGGATCCCGAGGGCCATGTCGATCACCGGTGGATTCCAGATCGCGATCCGCCTGCCGGCCGAAGGCGAGCCGTCGCGATCGATCAACGTCACCTCCTCGAGGCCGGTCAGTCGCTCGGCGAGCTCCACGGGGTTGGCGATCGTCGCCGAGGCGAGCAGGATGCGCGGCTCGGTGCCATAAGCCGCGGCGATCCGACGCAGCCGTCGCAGGACGTTGGCGACATGGGAGCCGAACACGCCCCGATAGACGTGCGCCTCATCCACGACGACGACGGCCAGGTTCGCGAACAGCTCGGCCCAGGCGCCGTGGTTCGGCAGGATCCCGACGTGCAGCATGTCCGGGTTGGTGAGGATCAGGTTGGCCCGGCGGCGGATCTGTGCGCGCGCCTCGCGCGGGGTGTCGCCGTCGTAGATCGCTGGCCGGACGCGGTCGCCCAGCCCCAGCGCGTCGATCGCTCGAGCCTGGTCCTGGGCGAGCGCCTTCGTCGGGTAGAGGTAGAGCACGCGCGCCTTGGCGTCCCGCACGAGGACGTCGAGCGCCGGCAGGTTGAAACACAGCGACTTGCCGGAGGCAGTGCCCGTGGTGACGATCGTGGGACCACGCCAAGCCGCCTCGACCGCTTCGCGCTGATGGCTGAACAGGCGCTCGATCCCGCTCGCGCGCAGCGCGTCGGCGAGCACCGGATGCAACTGGTCGGGGAACTCCGCAAAGCTCGCGGCGCGCGCATGCTCAAACGCCTCGCCGACGAGCTGCTCGCCGCCCCGCGCAGCGTCGAGCAGTTCCGTCCACGGCTCGATATCGCGCGTCTTCGCTTGAGCTGCACTCACCGATTGCCCGTTCCACTCACGGATTGCCATAGTAGGGCGCGTGTCCTTCGAATCCGCGAACGACTGGGAGCAAGCCCGCAGCTTGCACCATTCACGCTACGACGCCTCGTCGCTGCGCGCGCGCGAGCAGACCGTGTCCGTCTGCGTGCCCGCGCGCGAGTGCGCCGCGACGATCGGCCCGATTGTCGCGGCGCTCGTCGCGCTACGCGAGCAAGGCCTCGTCGATCAGATCGTCGTGATCGACGGTGGCTCGCAGGACCAGACCGTGCGCGTCGCCCGCGATCGGGGTGCGACGGTGTTCAACGAGTCTGACCTGATGCCAGAACACGGTCCCGTGCTCGGCAAGGGTGACGCCATGTGGCGTGGGCTGAGCGTCCTTGAAGGCGAGTTGGTCTGCTTCCTCGACGGCGACCTCGAGCAGTTCTCGGCTCATTACGCGATCGGCCTGCTCGGGCCGCTGATCGAGTTCGAGCAGGTCGAGTTCGTCAAGGGGTTCTACCGTCGCGCGTTCCGCGTCGGCGAAGTGACGCTCGCCGACGGCGGCGGTCGCGTGAACCATCTGCTGGCGCGTCCCGCGCTGGCGATCTTCTACCCCCGGCTCGTCGGCGTGCGCCAGCCGCTGGCCGGTGAGATCGCGGCCCGCAGGACCTTGCTAGAGCGTCTCCCGTTCACCACCGGCTACGGCATCGAGATCGCGATGTTGCTCGACGTGCTGGAGGCGGTGGGGCTCGAGGGCATGGCGCAGGTCGATCTCGACGTCCACCACAACCGCCATCAGCCGCTGCTCGCGCTAAGCGCCATGGCCTACGAGGTGCTGGCGGTGATCGCTACCCGCCTCGAGCGCGAAGGGCGCCTCGTCGACCTCGATCCCGCGCCGCTTTCGGGTCCCGACGGCGACTTCGGCTCGCCACCTTTCGAACGACCGCCGATGCTCAGCGTGCGGTGATCGGAGCCTGTTACCTCGATCTCGACGGCACGCTGCTCGGCCGGGGCGCGTCGCTCCTGCACGATGGCGAAGGCCACGTGTCGCTGCTTGGAGCGCGCGCGATCGAGGCGTGCCTGCGAGCCGACGTCGAGATCGTGCTGATGTCCGGCCGCCGCCGCGCGCAGGTCGCTGAGGCTGCTCGCCTTTTCGGCCAGACCGCGTTCATCTACGAGGCCGGCTGCGTGCTCTCGGTGGACGGCGAAGAGCAGTGGTTGACCGGGCCACTGGTCCCCGGCGAGCAGAGCGTCTACGAGCAGATCGAGGCCTCGGGTGCCCCGGCGTTGCTGCTCGAAACCTACGCCGGACAACTCGAGTACCACGAGCCGTGGTCCAGTGGACGCGAGATCTCACACCTTTTCCGTGGCCTGATCGACGCCGAGGAGGCCGACACGCTGCTGGGCGAGAGTGGACACGAAAATCTGCGGCTCGTCGACAACGGCGCCGTCCACCGACCTTCAGCCGCGTTCGCCGGTTCGGCGCAGCTGCGCGCCTACCATCTGATCCCAGCCGGCGCTTCGAAGGCCGCGGCTGTCGCAGCACACATGCGCACCCGCGGGCTGGAGCGCGCCAATGCGTTTGCGGTCGGCGATTCGCGTGAGGATCTCGGCGTCGCCGAGTACGTCGAGACCTTCTGGCTCGTCGCCAACGCCTTGGAACGCGACCCCTCGCTGCGCGCGCCACTCGCCTCGGTGCGCAACGTTCGCGTGGCACAAGACGGCCACGGCGGTGGCGTCTACGAAGCGGTGATCACAACGCTCGCGGAGCGCCGCTGACGCCGCGCGAGCGCATCCGCCGCCACCAGCTGGGTCGGCGGCGGCCGGCGCGCACGGGAAGTGCAGGGCGCACGAGCGCGACCCATTCCTCGAGCGGCAGCTCAGCAGAGATCAGCCGCGACAGTGCGCCGGTCACCGGGGCGGGGAAGCCCGCACACTCGATGGCTCGCGCCAGCAGCCGCACCGATTCGAGTGACTCCGCGGCCTCCCCTACCGCTCGCTCGATCTCGGCTGCCGTGACTCCCTGGCCGAGCAGTTCCCCGACGCGGCGATTGGGGGACTGCGACGCCAGCGTCGCGGCCACGAGGTCGCCCACTCCCGCGAGACCGATCATCGATTCGGGCGAGGCGCCGTTGGCCTTGGCGTAGCGCCAGACCTCGGCGAAGATGTGCCCCGCCGCGGCACCGGCGGCGCCCAGGCCCTGCGACTCGGTGGCGCCGGCGGCGAGCGCGGCGGCGTTCCTGGCCACCCCGGCGAGCTCGACGCCAGCCGGGTCGCTCGAGATCTCGCAGAGGACACCCGACAGCGTGAAGATCTCAGCCAGCGCCAGGGCAAGGCGCTCGCTTGCGGAGGCGGCGACAAGCGCTGCTCCGCGGCGGACCATCTCCTGCGCGTGCACGGGACCGCCGATGCACGCGGTGCGGTGTGCGCCGAAATGCCCGCGCAGCACCGCTGCGGGCAAAGCGCCGTCAGGCGGTACAAGACCCTTTGAGAGTGACACGGCCGCGGCGCGTCCGAGTCCGCTGTCGGCAAGCGACGCGACGACGTCCCGGAGCGCCCCCGAGGGAACCGCAAGGAACACGAAGTCGGCGCGCCCGACGCCGTCGGTGACCGGCTCGATCCGCAGCGCCCGAGGAAGGTCGATGCCGGGCAGATACTCCCGGTTTTGGCGCGACTCGTTGAGCCGGGCCGCTTGCTCAAGCGTGCGTGTCTGCAAGGTCGTGCGCACGCCCGCCCGAGCGAACAGCACGGCGATTGCGCTGCCGAACGAGCCGGCGCCGATGACGATGGCGCGTCGCGCTCCGGGTCGCGACGCCTGCGAGCGGCTGAATACGCCGGAACGGCGCGGCTCGTGTGCGTTCTCCGCCATCGCGCGGCCGAGCCTAGCAGCGGGATCGCTCACGGCTCGCCCGCGTCCGAGCCGCCGCCAGGTCTTGCAAACGCCCTCAGAGCAGATTCGCGAGTCGCCCGGCAGCGTGCTCGATCTTGCGCAGCTCAGTGGCCTCGAGGATCGTCTGCAGGTCGAGAATGCGGGCGTCAAAGCGGTCGATCGCGTTGACCGCGACGATCGCGTACGCTGGCACTCCCAGTCCTCGCGCGCGCGTCGCGACCTCGCCAGCCGCCTTACCCTCGAGCGTGGTTGCGTCCATTCTGCCCTCGCCGACGATCACCGCGCGGCTGGCGCGCAGTCGACGCTCGATGTCGAGCGCACCGAGAACGTACGGCGCGCCGGCGATGAGCCGCGCGTCGAATGCGGCCCACAGTCCACCCGCGAGTCCACCTGCGGCGCCGCTCATCGCCACTCCGCGCGGATCACGGGGTAGCCGCGCCGCCAGGTCCTCGAGCCGCGCGGTGAGTCGGGCGACGGCGTCGGCGTCGGCCCCCTTCTGCGGTCCAAAGCGCACGGCCGCCAGCTCAAAGGGCGTGCGGACATCGCATAGCACCGTAAGTCGCGTGCCGCGCAGGCCGCCGGCGTCTCGCACCGCGGCGATCGCCCCGCTGCCGCCGTCGGTGGTCGCACTGCCGCCGGCCGCGACGAGGATTTCCACTGCGCCCGCATTCAGTGCGGCAACGATCAACTCTCCGGTCCCGACACTCGAAGCCGCTTCGGCGTCGCGCTCAGCGACGTCTAGCAGCACCAGTCCGCTGCCTTGTGCGACCTCGACGACCGCGGTCTGCCCGTCGGCGAGCAGCGCGAAGCTCGATTCGCGTTCGCGGCCCAGCGGATCGTGCGTTGCCGCGCGGCGTTCCTCGCCGCCCAGGCGTTCGAGCAGCAGCTCGGCGGTGCCCTCCCCGCCGTCGGCGAGCGGCGCGAGATCGATCTCCCGTATTCCGGCCGTGCTCAGCCCCCGGCCGATTGCCTCAGCGACCTCGCGGGCACTGAAGGAACCCTTGAACGAGTCGGGCGCGACGAGGACCGGCCTGCACGCTGGCGCCATCGTGCGCCATCCTCTCACCGATGGCAAAGGACAACGCGATCCTGGTCGACGTCGCCGGGCGCGAGGTGCGCGTCTCAAACCCCGGCAAACTGTTCTTCCCCGAGCCTGGGTGGACCAAGCTCGACCTCGTGAACTACTACGTCGAGTGCCAGGAGGCAGTGGTCCGTCACCTGCGCGAGCGCCCGACGACGCTGAAGCGCTGGGTCGACGGCGTCAACGGTGAGTTCTTTTTTCAAAAGCGGGTGCCGCCCACGGCGCCGGCCTGGCTGAACACGGCAACGGTGCGCTTCCCCAGCGGCCGCACCGCGCGCGAGCTGGTGCCCAACGACGGCGCCCATCTGGTCTGGGGGGTGAACCTCGGCGTGATCGACTGGAACCCGTGGCCGGTGCGCCGTCGCGACCTCGACCACCCTGACGAGCTGCGCGTCGATCTCGACCCAACGCCGGGCGTCGACTTCGACGAGGTTCGCGCCGTGGCCGGCTGCTCGCGCGAGGTCCTCATCGAGCACGGCCTGGTCGGATTTCCCAAGACCTCAGGGTCGCGTGGAATTCACATCAACGTTCGCATCCATCCGAAGCGTCGCTTCGAGGAGGTGCGCCGGGCGGCGCTGGCGCTCGCCCGCGAGGTCGAGCGGCGGATGCCCGGGCGCGCAACCAGCAAATGGTGGAAGGAAGAACGCGTCGGCGTGTTCGTCGACTACAACCAGAACGCGCGCGACCGCACGGTTGCCTCGGCATACTCGGTACGCGCGGTCTCCGATGCTCGGGTCTCCTGTCCATTTGACTGGGACGAGTTGGACGACGTCGACCCGGCGGCGCTGCGGCTCGACACTGTTCCCGCGCGGCTGCGTGAACGAGGCGATCCGGCCGCCGCGATCGATGAGCATCCGGGTTCGCTGGACGCATTGCTCGAGCTCGCCGCACGCGACGAGGCGTCGGGTCTCGGTGACGCGCCATGGCCACCGAACTTCGCCAAGCAGCCAGGCGAGGCGCCGCGGGTCGCACCGAGCCGCGCGCGACGAAGCTGAGGTCGAGCACCGTCGCGGCACCCGTCTAGGTCAGCTGTTCGACCAGGCACTCCCGGGGTGGCTTGTCATCGCGCCAGCGCAGCACCGTCGTGCCGTGACGGATGCGCCCGTCGCTGGCGTGGTCATAGCTCACCTCGACCACGAGCTCCGGACGCAGCTCCACCCATTCCATGTCGCGGTCGCCGGTCCAACGACTCGGCTCGCCGCTGCCACGTGAACCCGTCTCATAGCTAGCCAGCTCCTTGCGCAGCTCGCGCTTGCGCGCAGCGTTAAACGCCGAGCTGTGGCCGACTGGGCGCAGCGTGCCATCGCGTTCATAGAGTCCGAGGATCAGCGATCCGACGGTGTCCGGCTCCTTGCCTGGGCGATAGCCGACGACCACACAGTCGATCGTGCGCTGGCGTTTGACTTTGACCATCGCCGTCCGTTTTCCCGGGGTATAGGCGGCGTCGAGGCGCTTGGCGACGACGCCCTCGGTGTGCTCGAGCCAGCGCGCTGCGAGCGCGGCGTCATACAAGAGCTCGGCGCGGCGGAGACCGTCGATCCGCTCGAGCGCGGCGCGTCGCTCCGAAAATGGACGGTCAAGCAACGCGTTGCCGTCGAAGCACAGCAGGTCAAAGGCGACAAACGCGGCCGGCAGCTCGCGCGAGAGACGCTCGATCCGCGACGCCGCGGGGTGGATTCGCTGCTGCAAAGCACCGAACGCCTCGCCACCGCCGGGCGCGTCGATGACGATCTCGCCGTCGAGCACGTAGCGGCCAGGCGGGAACTCGAGCTCCGGGAAATAGCGCCGCAGATCCTTGCCCCCCCGCGACTGCAGCACGAGCTGCTCGGCGTTTACGAAGGCGATTGCGCGGAAGCCGTCGTACTTTTGTTCGTAGCTCCACTCGGCGCCGAGCGGCAGACTCGTTGCGGCGCGCGCGAGCGCCGGCTCGATCGGGAACTCGACGCTTGCGTGATCCGCCACGATGGCGCACAGTAGCGTGGCGCTAGAGTCAGCGGTGATGAGCGGCCCGCACGCGACGGTCGGCGAAGACGAGTACCTCCAAACGCTCTACTGGCTGCTCGAAGCCGGCCTGCCGATGACCGGCGCCAACGTCGCGCGCGCGATGCAGCTCGCTGCGCCCACGGTGCACGAGATGATCGGCCGCCTGCAGCGCGACGGCTACATCACCCGGGCCCGCGACAAGACGATCAGCTTCACGCCGACGGGTGAGCGTCAGGCTGCGGAGATAGTCAGCCGCCACCGGCTGATCGAGCGCTTCCTCACCGACGTGCTCGGCATTCCCTGGGACGAGGTCCACGAGGAGGCCGAGCGACTGGAGCACGCGATGTCACCGGTGCTCGAGGAGCGCATGCGGGCGGCGATCGGCGGAGCTCGCACGTGTCCGCACGGCCATCCAATCTTCGCCGGCACGCGAATCCCCGGGGTTCCCTTGGCCGACGTTCAGCCGGGTGCCGAGCTGGTCATCCTGCGTTTCGAGAACGAAGCCGAGGACCTGCTGCGCTACCTGCGCGAGGTCGGTCTCGAGCCGGGACTCGCGGCAACGCTGGTGGACTCCGGCGCCGACGAGATCGTCTTGGACGCCGCTGAACGCCGCTGTGTGATCACGCGCAGCGTCGCCGAGACGGTCTCGGTTACGGCCAATCCTTCGCCACCTCCGCGCGTTGCCTTGCCCGAGCAGCTGGTGCTCGCGACGCAACGCTACGGTCGCTAAGCGTCCCCGCGCAGCGCGGCAACCGCGGCGGCAAGCCGCGGGACTGCCTCATCGATCTGTGCCGGCGTGACCGGTGCGAACGACAGTCGGACGGCGCCCGAGCGCCCGTCCGCGATGAAGTCGTCGCCATTGACGATCGCGACACCGAGCTCGGCAGCGGCCTTGACGAGCTCTGTCGAGTCGACACCCACGGGAAGCTCGACCCAGAGGAAGTAGCCGCCGTCCGGAGCGGTGAAGCGCGCGTGCGGGAGCTCTCGGGCAAGCGCGTCCGCGAGGCGGTCGCAGCGCTCCTCGAGCGCATCGCGCACCGTCGCGCTCGAGCGCTCGAGCGCACCGGAGGAGCAGAACTCGTAGACGATCGCGGCGCCGACCATGCTCGGGGAGATGTACGTGCTGGTGGCACGCCGCGCGATCGCCGCGATCAGCTCGGCGGGACCGACGAGGTAGCCCACGCGGATCCCCGGACAGACCGTCTTCGAAAAGGACGACGCATAGACCACGCTCGCTCCTCCGGCGGCTGCGTCGAGCGAGCGGATCGTCGGCAGGGTCTCACCGCGGAAGCGGAGCGCGACGTAGGGGTCGTCCTCAAAAATTGTGAAGTCGTGCTCGCGCGCGAGTTCGAGTAGCCGCTCGCGCTTGGTCAGCGACAGCGTGTACCCGGCGGGGTTGTGGAAGTTGGGGATGATGTGCGCGAGCGTCGGCTTGGCGCCGCCGTTCAGGAGTCGCTCGAGCGCCGCGGTATCGATTCCATCCTGCTCGAGTGCGACAGCGTGCAGCTCGGCTCCGCGCTGGCGCAGCGCGAGCAGGGTGCGGTCGTAGGTCGGGCGCTCGATGAGGACCTGCGTGCCCGGGCTGACGAGCTCGTCGAAGAGGAACGCGTCGGCCTGCATCGAGCCGTTGGTCAGCAGCACCTGGGCCTCATCAACATCGTGCCACTCGGCCACGAGCCGGCGCAGCGGGAGGTAGCCGACGCTCGTGCCGTACGCGGTCGCTCCGCCCGGGTCGTTGGCAAAGGCGCGCGCCGCGGCATCGCGCAGGCCCTCGACGTCGATGATGTCGAGCGAAGGCGCGCCGCGGGCAAGGGAGATTGGGGCTGTGGTGCTCACCGCAGACATGATGACGTCACCCGGCGAGGATCTCGGCGGCGATGTCGGCGACCTCGGTCGGCGTGCGTCCCACCCGCACGCCGTGAGCCTCGAGCGCTGCCGCCTTGGCTGCGGCGGTACCGTGCGTGCCGGAAACGATCGCGCCCGCATGGCCCATCGTCTTGCCGGGGGGCGCCGTGAAGCCGGCGATGTAGGCGATCACCGGCTTTGAGACGTGCTGGTCGATGTACTCGGCTGCCTCCTCCTCGCCCGAGCCACCGATCTCGCCGCTCATCACGATCAGCTCGGTCTCGGGATCAGCCTCGAACAGCGCAATGATGTCGACAAAGCTCGAGCCGGGTACCGGGTCGCCGCCGATGCCGACGATCGAAGAGTTGCCGAAGCCGCGCTGGGCCAGTTCGTTGCCGACCTGGTAGGTGAGCGTGCCCGATCGCGAAACGACGCCGACGTTGCCCTCGCGGAAGAACGCCGCCGGGATGATGCCGACGTTTGCCTTCCCCGGCGAAAGTACACCGGGACAGTTCGGCCCGATCAGGCGCACCGCCGGCGTGCGCTTCAGCTGGGTGTAGACGCGCAGCTCGTCGTGGGCGGGAATCCCCTCGGTGATCGCGATGATCGTCGTGATGCCGGCGTCCGCGGCCTCGAGGATCGAGTCGGCGGCAAAGGGTGGCGGCACGAAGATCATCGCCGTGTTCGCGTCGCTCTGGGCGACCGCCTCGCGGAAGGTGTCAAAGACGGGGATCCCTTCGACGTCCTGTCCGCCCTTTCCCGGCGTCACACCGGAGACGACGGCGGTGCCGTAAGCGCGATTGTTCAGCGAGTGGAAGGTGCCTTCGCGGCCCGTGATGCCGGAGGTGCAAAGGCGCGTCTCGCGATCGACGATGACGCTCACTTGGCCAGCTCCACGACGGCGGCGGCGGCCTCGTCCATCGTCGCCGCCGCGTGAACGTTAGGCAGTTTCGCCTCCTCGAGGAGCGCGCGGCCTTCGACGCCGTTGGTGCCGTCGAGGCGCACGACAAACGGAACTTGCGGCTTGATCTGGTCGAACGCTTCGATCAGGCCACGGGCGACCTCGTCGCAGCGCGTTATGCCGCCGAAGATGTTGAAGAGCACGGCCTTGACCTTTGGGTTGGAGAGGATCACCTCGACCGCCGCGGTGATCGCCTCCGCCTTCGCGCCGCCGCCGGCGTCGAGGAAGTTCGCTGGCGCGCCGCCGTGTTGGGCGACCACGTCGAGCGTCGACATCACGAGTCCGGCGCCGTTGCCGAGGATCCCGATGTCGCCGTCGAGCTTGACGAACGTGAGGTGGCGTTCCTTCGCCATCCGCTCCTGGGGGTCCTCGGCCGAGAGGTCGCGCAGCTCCGCGTTGTCGGGGTGACGGTAGAGCGCGTTGTCGTCGAGCGTCACCTTGGCGTCGAGCGCGACGACCTCGCGCTCCGGCGTGATGACCAGCGGGTTGACCTCGACGAGCATCGCCTCCTCCTTCACGAAGGTTGCATACAGCGCGCCGAGGAAAGCGCCGACCGCGCGGACCACGTCGCCGTCGACGCCCGCTTCGTAGGCGAGCCTGCGACCGTGGAAAGCCTGAAAGCCGAGCAGTGGATCGACGTGCAGGCTGGCGATCGCCTCCGGCGTTTCCTCAGCGACCTGCTCGATGTCCATCCCTCCGCGCGTCGAGAGCAGGACGAGCGGAGCCTTGGCGGCGCGATCCAAGACGATCGAGGCGTAGTACTCCGAAGCGATCGACGACGCACCTTCGATCCACAGCTCGTGCACCGTCAGGCCGCGGATGTCCATGCCGAGGATCGCGCTCGCCTGCTCGCGCGCCTGTGCCTCGTTTGCCGCGATCTTGATCCCGCCGAGTTTGCCCCGGCCACCGATTTGGACCTGCGCCTTGATCGCGCACGGATAGCCGATCTCGTTGGCGGCGGCGACCGCGGCTTCGCTGTTTGCCGCGACCCGGCCCTTCGGCACGGGTATGCCGTGGCGGGCGAGCAGCTGCTTGCCCTGGTACTCGAGGAGATCCATCAGCGGGCGCGGACTCTAAACGACGTTCATAATTGCCGTCGCGCACCGGTTACCGGGCGCTCCCTTCTACCAAGAGAGCCTCAACTCATATGCCACTGCCGCCAAAGCCTTCGTTCGTCACCTTCGACGTGTACGGCACGCTGATCGATTGGGAAAGCGGTATCTGGGACGCTTTCTCCGCTGAAGCCGCACGAGACGGGTTCACGATCGAGCGCGATGAGGTGATCGCCATGTTCATGGAGATCTCGCGCGACATCGAGGGTGGTTCCTACGAGCTTTATGCCGAGGTGCTGCGGCGCGTCGTCGTCGAGATCTCAAAGCGCCTTGGCTGGCCACTCGAGCCGTCGCGAGCCGGCTTCCTGCCGGACTCGGTTCAGCGCTGGATGCCGTTTCGAGAGACGCGGCCGGCGCTCGAGAAGATCGCGAAGAAGTACAAGGTCGGCCTGATCTCGAACATCGACGACAAGCTGCTGGGGCAGACCCGGCGCCACATCCCAACCGACTTCGACATCGTGGTGACGGCACAGCAGGTGCGCTCCTACAAACCCGATCTCGCGCATTTCAACGAATGCGCCCGGCGCATTGGCGGCAAGAAAGGCTGGGTACACGTCGCATCGAGCTACTACCACGACGTCGAGCCATGCGTGAAGGCGAAGATCCCGGTGATCTGGGTCAACCGTCACAAGGAGACGCTCGACGCGGGGCAGCGCAAGCCGACGGCCGAGGTCCACAACTTGCGTGAAGCAGCCAAGCTGCTCGGGATCGTGTGAGCCGCCCTTACTGATGCGTGCGGTCAGCGTCCACGAGGACGTGATCGTTCTCGAGAGCCGGCTCTGGCACACGACATGTACCGTGCTGCGCAGCGGACCAGCCTCGAGCCGCGGCGGCGAAGAGGGGTTTGTGATCGATTCCCCGGTCCTGCCCGACGAGCTCGAGTTGCTGCCGGCCTTGCTTGCACAGGCGCAGTTCCCATTCACGGGGCTGCTCGCGACCCATGGCGACTTCGATCACTTGCTCGGACGGCTCGCGTTTCCGGGAGCGCCGATGGCTGTCGCGGAGACGACCGCCGCGCGGCTGCGCGCTCACCCCGGCGTCGCGCAGCGGTCGTTGCGCGAGTTGGACGAGCGCTTCTACCTCGAGCGTCCGGTGCCGCTCGCGCTCGGCTCGCTCGAAGCACTGTCGGTGCCCGGCTACTGTGGGATCGGCGAGCACGAGCTGGAACTGCATCCCGCCGATGGCCACACGGTTGATGGCATGGCGATCTGGGCGCCATGGGCGGCGGTGCTGATCTGCGGCGACTATCTCTCGCCGCTCGAAATTCCGACGCCCGAGGCGTCGCTCGATGCTTACCTTGCAACGCTTGCACGGCTCGAGCCGCTGGTCAGCCAGGCCGCGCACGTCGTTCCTGGGCACGGCGGCGTGCTCAGCAGCGAAGCGGCGCTCGACCTCCTGGCCGAGGACCGTGCCTACCTCGAGGGGCTGCGCAGCAACGGCGCAAGAGCGACGCTCCCGCCCCGGCGCTCGGGTCGCGAGCAGCGGCGGTTGCACGCCGCGAACGTCGCGCGCCTGGCTAAAGCCGCCGGCCCATGAAGACGTCGCGACCTGGGTGCGCAGCGTGGGCCTTGCTCTTCGCCGAGAAGCCAACCGACTCATAGAGGGCGATGGCCGCCGTGTTGGTCTCGTTGGTGTCGAGCTCGACCCGTAGCGCGCCGCGCGCGATAGCGCGCTGCAATGCCAATTGCAGGAGCGCGCGACCGACGCCGCGCCGGCGGGCGGCGCCGGCGATGAAGAGATCCTCGATCCAGCAATCCTCGCTCGAGGTCCAAACCGAGTGGCGAAAGCGCAGCTGGCAGACGCCACACGGAACGGCTTCGTCTGCGCAGGCCCCGAGCAGGAACTCCGTCCCCGGATCCTCGAGCAGTCTGCAGACCGAGGCGTGCATCGCCTCCGCCGACGGGGTGTGCGATCCGTTCCACTCGCGGAAGGCGATCAGCAGGCGCGCGATGTCCTCCGACTCGCGCGACTGCGCGCGCCACACACGCGGCGGATCGCTCATTCGTTGGAGCTGATCACGGCGAGCGGGTCGCCGGCGCCCACCGCGCCACCGACGGCGATCGGCAGCTCCCTGACTGTGCCGCTCTTGTGCGCGGTGATCTCGTTCTCCATCTTCATCGCTTCGATGATCGCGACCAGCTCGCCTTCCTCCACCGCCGCACCGGGCTCGACCGCGATCTTCAAGATCGTGCCTTGCATCGGCGAGGTCAGGACGTCGCCTGCCGGGCCGCCGGACTTGGTGCGCTCGCGTTGCGTGCGCTCTACGCGAGCTGGTGATGCGCCGTTGCTCGAGCCCGCTGCGCTCGGGGCGCCGCTCACCTTGACCGCGAAGCGCCTGCCTGAGACCTCAACCGTATAGTCGCGGGTCAGCGTGGACTCGGCTCGCGCCTCGGCGCCGCCGCCGGTCTCGGCAGCGGTCCCCGCCAGCCACTCGACGCTCTCGAGCAGGTCGCGGCAAGTCTCGCCGCGCCGCCACTGCTCGGTTGTCAGCAACGCACGATGGAAGGGGAGCAGCGTGGCAAGGCCGGTGATCTCATACTCGGTGAGTGCGCGCAGCATCCGCTTGGTGGCCGCCGCGCGGTCGTTGTCCCAGACAATCAGCTTGGCGATCATCGGGTCGTACATCGGCGAGACGTCCGATCCCGCCGCGACCCCCGAATCGACCCGGACGCCCGGACCAGCCGGCTCCGTGTAGCCGGCGATCCGCCCGGGTGCGGGAGCAAAGTTGCGCGCCGCGTCCTCGGCGTTGATGCGGCACTCGATCGCGTGTCCTCGAAGCACAACCTGCTCCTGGGTCAGGCCCAGCGGCTCACCGGCGGCGACGCGAATACCGGTTTTGACGATGTCGATCCCGGTGGTCATCTCCGTCACGCAGTGCTCGACCTGGACGCGGGTGTTCATCTCGAGAAAGAAGTACTCGCCGTCAGCGAGCAGGCCCTCAACGGTTCCGGCGCCGCGGTAGTCGACCGCGCGGGCCGCGTCTGTCGCGATCTTGCCGATTCGTTCGCGCAGCGCGTCGTCGACGACCCACGGTGGAGCTGGCGACTCCTCGATCAGCTTCTGGTGGCGGCGCTGGATCGAACAGTCGCGCTCGCCGAGGTGGATGACCGCTCCGTAGTTGTCGGCCATCACTTGCACCTCTACGTGGCGCGGATCGGGCAGGTAGCGCTCCAAGTAGACCGTGGCGTCGCCGAAGAACTTCTCGCCTTCGCGCGCCGCTCCCGCGAAGGCCTCGTCGAGCTCGTCGTCGCTGAGTGCGACGCGGAAGCCTTTGCCGCCGCCGCCACCAGCCGCCTTCACCGCGACCGGGAAGCCGATCTCGCTCGCGATTATCTGACGCGCCGCGGCCGCCGTCTCGACCGGCTCGGTCGTGCCGGGGACGATCGGAACGCCTGCTCGCGCCATCAGCTCGCGGGCGCGAGTCTTCGCGCCCATCGCCTCGATTGCGCTCGCCGGCGGGCCGATGAAGACAATTCCTGCCTCCTCGCAGGCGGCGGCAAACGCCGCGTTCTCGGCGAGGAAGCCATACCCGGGGTGGATCGCCTCGGCCTCCGATTCGCGGGCAACCTCGAGGATTCGTGCTGCGTTGAGGTAGCTCTCGCTGGCCGGCCCGCCGCCGATCAGGTAGGCGCGGTCGGCGCGGGTGACATGTAGCGCATCGCGATCGAGCTCCGAGTACACCGCAACGCTCTCGATCTCGAGTTCTTCGAGCGCACGGATAATGCGAAGCGCAATCTCGCCTCGGTTGGCGACCAAGACCCGCGCGAACATTGCCGCCTACTCTAGTTGCTGCACTGGCGCCGAGGCTTGTAGGTGGGAGCGATCAGCGCGCTGGCGAGGCTGCGTCCGCGCTGACTGATTCGGTTGCGACGCAGCGGCGTCCGCGCTTGATCGTTGCCGCTGCGCTCGTCACATCCTCAGCGTGTTGGATGGTGCGCCGATGCGTCTTCAGCCAATGCCGTGTCTCCAGCAACGTCGTTTGTTGCTGTGGGCGACTCGCCGTCCGCATGGACACGGACTGCTGGGGCGCCCACGCGCCAGCCGTGCCTCGTGCTCTGGACTTTCGGCCCGGCGCGGCGGTAGTCACCACGACTGAGGTGATGTTCGAAGAACACGTACAAGACGATGAACAGGTAGCGGCTACCCATCTCCTGCAGCCGCAGCTTGGAGGTTCCGGCCGTGCGATTGGTCCAGCTGATCGGGGTCACCGCGTAGGAGTGACCGCGGACAATCGCCTTGAGCGGCATCTCGACCGTGAGGTTGAAGTGATGCGAGATGAGTGGCTGGATGTTGTCGATCACCTCGCGCCGGTACGCCTTGAACGCGTTGGTGGTGTCGTTGTAGCCGTGCCCGAAGGCGAGCCGAATCCCCGCGTTGACGATGCGGTTGATCGCGAGCTTCAGCCGTGGGTAGTTGTGCGTGCTCCCACCGGCGACGAAGCGCGAGCCAAACGCGCAGTCGTAGCCGGCCCGCAGCAGCCGGTAGTAGGAGACGAGATCGTCCGGGCTATCGGACCCGTCGGCCATCATGATCGCTACGGCGTCGCCGGTGTACTGCTCGAGGCCGGCTCGGACGGCGAAGCCAAAGCCGTTGCGGTAAGGCGAGCGAATGCACCTTACGCGCGGGTCGGCCGCGGTCAGGCGTGCGACCGCACCGACGGTGTCGTCGACGCTGCCGTCGTCCACAACCAAGACCTCGTAGTCGACCGCCTCGCGTATCAGGGCATCGGTGATGCCGACGACGGTGTCGCTGATCGACGCCTCCTCGTCGTGCGCCGGGATGACGACCGAGAGCTTTAGGGTGTCGCCGTCGCCGTCCATCGTTCGACGTTCTGCTCGTAGATATCGCGGAGTACGTCCTCGATGCCAAACGTCAGCTGCCAGCCCGGATAGTCGGCCTTGAAAGAGGCGAGATCGCTGATCCACCAGCGGTGATCGCCGATGCGGGCTTGGTCCGACAGCGCGTATTCGAGCTGTTGCCCGGCGATCTCCTGGCAGAACTCGATCGCTTCGATCATCGAAACGTTCGATTCGCGGCCGCCACCCAGGTTGTACACGGCGGCCGCGCGGGGGTTTGCGTGAAACGCGGCAAACGCACGAACGACATCGTGGGCATGAATATTGTCACGCACCTGCTTGCCACCGTAGCCAAAGATCGTGTACGGAGTTCCGCTGACGGTGCACTTCATGAGGTAGGCCAGGAAACCGTGTAGCTGCGCTCCGGCATGCTGTGGGCCGGTGAGGCAGCCGCCGCGGAAACAGACGGTCGGCATGTCGAAATAGCGGCCGTACTCCTGCACGAGCAGGTCGGCTGCGGCCTTTGAGACGCCGAACAGCGAGTGCGTCGTAAGGTCGATCGACATCTGCGTGTCGATGCCGCCATACCAGCGATGGTCAGCTGGCAGTTCCAGCCGCGTGGCCTGCTCTTCCAGCGGCAGGAAGTTGGGGCGGTCGCCGTAGACCTTGTTTGTTGAGGTGAACACAAAGGTGGCGTCGGGGGTGTGATCGCGCGCTGCCTGCAAGAGGTTGAGAGTGCCGTTTGCATTGACCGTAAAATCGGTTTGCGGGTCCGAGGCCGCCCAGTCGTGCGAGGGCTGCGCGGCGGTGTGCACGACGAGCTCGATGTCGCGCGCGTGGCGTGCAAACAAGCGCTCCACGCCTTCGGCGTCGCGGATGTCCAGCTGCTCCCAGCGGAAGCCGTCGATCTCGTTGACGAGGCGCTCCGAGGTCGGTGTGGTCGATGCCTCGGCGCCAAAGAAGTGGGCCCTCATGTCGTTCTCCACACCGATTACGTCGAAGCCCTCCGCGGCGAAGAAACGCACCGACTCTGAGCCGATCAGTCCTCCGGAGCCTGTGACGATCGCGATGCCCATCAGACGCCTGCGAGTGCGCCGGCTACAAGGCGCTCGTGATCGTGTATCCAACTGCAGATATCGGACATGATGTCGCTTGCGGAGCGGTGCGGGTGCCAATCCGTGTAGTCGGCGAGGGCGCGGTGATCTGACAGGTAGATGCGCACGTCACCGGTGCGCGTTTGCGGGTCGCTGGCGATCTCGAGCTCATTTCCCGTGACTTCCTGACACAGCGTCGAGGTCTCGCGCAGTGAGAGGCTGACGGCCGCGCCGCCGCCGACGTTTACGACCGCTCCCGCCCAGTGCTCGGGGCGCAGCAGCTGATCATCGATCAGCTCGCCGAGGTCGGCGACGTGGAGCAGATCACGGACCTGCTTGCCGGCTCCACCAAAGCCGAAGTAGGAGAGCGGGCGGCGGAAATAGAAAGCGAGCATCCAGTGCGTAAAGACACCCTGGTCGACCTTGCCCATCTGCCACGGACCGGCAACCACACCGCAGCGGTTCACCACCGTGGGGAGGCCGAAGCTCTCGGCGTATTCAGCGATGAGCAGCTCTGCGGCGAGCTTGCTGGCGCCGTAGAGCGTGCGGGCGCCTGCCAGCGGGAAGGACTCCGACACCCCGAGTGCGCTCGCGCCGCCCAGCTCCTGCTCGTCGATCAGCTCAAAGCGGGTCGCGCTCTCGCGGTAGGCGAGCGCATTGAGCGCCCCGATCGGATAGACGCGGCTGGTCGAGAGGAATACGACCTGGGCGTGGTGGCGTGCGGCCTCCTCGAGGCAGTGGTAGGCGCCCAGCAGGTTGGTCCGCACCAGAAACCCGGTCGCGCCGTCGACGCCAGCCATCACCGACGGCTCAGCGGAGCATTCCACGAGCTTGTCGAAGCCGCCGGCGGCGCGCAGATCCTCGGGCTCGCGGACGTCGCCGTGCAGGAAGCGCACGCCGGCCTCGCGCAACCGAGTCAGGTTGAGCTCCGAGCCGCGGCGATGCAGATTGTCGAGCGCCGTGATCTCCCAGTCGGGGTGGCGCGCCGCGAGGTCGAGCGCCACGTTGGCGCCAATGAAGCCGGCGCCGCCGGTAACGAGTACGCGTGTGCCGCCGGTCCCGCTAGTTCGTGCAGCAGCCGCTGCTGCTTGGTCGGCCTGGCTCACGTGCCGTCATGCTACGCCGCTAGCTGGCGGCAGTGATCATCCCGGCCCCGACGGTGGCGTTCGTCGCCTCGTCGATCAGGATGAAGCTGCCGGTGCGGCGGTTGCGTGCGTAGGTGTCAAACGCGAGCGGCACACTCGTGCGCAGCGCGATGCGGCCGATGTCGTTGAGCTCGAGCCGTGCGGGTGCGGGCTCACGCTCGAGCGTGCGTACGTCAACGCGGTTTACGAGATCGCCGACTATCGCGGTCGCGCTGCGCGTCGTGTGCTTGATCGCGTAGCGAGCGCCGGCGCGTAGCGGCTCGGGCACAAACCAGCAGACGTCGGCCTCAAAGTCACGGGCGACGAATGGCGGTTCCGCAGTCGTACAGATCACCTCGCCGCGCGCGACGTCGAGCTCGTCCTCGAGTCGGAGCGTCAGTGACAGGGGCGCGACCGCCTCCTCGAGTCCGCCGTCGTAGGTGTCTATCGCGCTGATCCGCGTGCGATGTCCCGCCGGCAGGACCACGACCTCCTCGCCGGCATGGAGCGCACCGCTGGCGAGCTGGCCGGCGTAGCCGCGGTACTCGCCGCTGCTGCCGCCGACACGGATCACCCACTGCACCGGGAAGCGGGCGGGGACGTTGTCGGGATGGTCGTAGGCGACCTCGACCTCCTCGAGGTGTGAGAGCAACGTCGGCCCGCCATACCAGGGCATGTTCGCCGAGCCATGGACGACGTTGTCGCCGCGCAGCGCCGAGATCGGAATGTTGAGCCAGTCGCTGATCCCGAGCTTCTCGACAAACGGCGCGAAGTCCTCGACGATCTCCTGGAAACGCTCCTGGTCGTAGTCCACGAGGTCCATCTTGTTGATGGCCACGACGAGATGTGGGATCCGTAGCAGCGCGCTGATGAAAGCGTGGCGTTTGGATTGCTCGAGGACCCCCTTGCGGGCATCGAGCAGCACGACCGCGAGGTCGGCCGTCGACGCGCCCGTGACCATGTTGCGCGTGTACTGCTGGTGTCCCGGGCAGTCGGCGATGATGAACCGCCGGGCCGGCGTCTTGAAGTAGCGGTAGGCGACGTCGATCGTGATGCCCTGCTCGCGCTCGGCGCGCAGGCCGTCGGTCAGCAAAGCAAGATCGATCTCTGCGTCACCGCGCCGGTGAGACACCTCGGCGACGTGTGCGAGCTGGTCCTCGAGCACCTGCTCGGAGTCGTAGAGCAAGCGGCCGATCAGCGTGCTCTTGCCGTCGTCGACCGAACCGGCGGTCATGAATCTGAGCAGGTCAAGCGTCATCTGATCAGAAGTATCCGGCTCGTTTGCGGTCCTCCATGGCGGCTTCGCCGGCCCTGTCATCGGCGCGCGTCTCGCCGCGCTCCGTGATGCGCGTCGCGGCGATTTCGTCAACGATCTGGGCGACGGTGGTGGCGGTCGAACGTACGCCCCCGGTGCAGGTCATGTCGCCGACGGTGCGGTAGCGCACGGTGTCGCGCGCCACCGTCTCGCCGGGGAGCAGCTGCTGGCCTTCGCTGTAGGCGTAGAGCATGCCGTCACGGACGAAGACATCGCGCGTATGGGCGAAGTAGATCGTTGGCACTTCGAGGTCTTCGGCGTCGATGTATTCCCAGACGTCGAGCTCGGTCCAGTTGGAAAGCGGGAAGACGCGGGCGTGCTCGCCGCGATGGATCTGGGTGTTGTAGAGGTTCCACAGCTCGGGTCGCTGGCTCTTTGGGTCCCATTGGCCGAAGTCATCGCGAAAGCTGAGGATGCGTTCCTTGGCGCGGCTGCGTTCCTCGTCGCGGCGTGCGCCGCCGATTGCGGCATCAAAACGCCCCTCGGCGATCGCGTCGAGCAACGTGGTCGTCTGCAGGCGGTTCCGCGACGCACGCGGCCCGGTCTCCTCCACCACCCGCCCCTGGTCGATCGAGTCCTGCACGCTCGCGACGAGCAGCCGCTCGTCTAGCTCGGCGACACGCCGGTCGCGAAACTCGATCGCCTCGACAAAGTTCTGGCCGGTATCGATATGCAGCAACGGAAAGGGAAAGCGCGCCGGACGGAAAGCCTTTTCCGCCAAGCGCAGCAACACGATCGAGTCCTTACCGCCACTGAAGAGCAGGACCGGTCGCTCGAACGTTGCCACGACCTCTCGCAACACGTGCACGGACTCGGACTCGAGCCAGCGGAGGTGGGTCAGGCGGGTGGTTGCCGGCAACGCGGAGCTCATCTAGCAGCGCGGCCGCGCTGGCAGCGGCTTTGGGCAGCGATCAACCGCTCAGCCGTCCAGGTGGATGCCGCACTCGGTCTTCTCGCTCCCTGACCAACGGCCCTCGCGGCCGCTCGCGGGTTGGGTGCACGGGGCGCAGCCGATCGACGCGTAGCCACGGTCGTGGAGAGGGTTGTAGGGCACCTCGTGCCGGGCAATGTAATCCCAGACCTTCTGCTCGCTCCAGTCGGCGATCGGGTTGGCCTTCCAGACGCTGTGGCGAGCGTCGAATTCGAGCTTACGCGCTCCGGCGCGAGTTGGTGCCTGCTCGCGACGCAGCCCGGTGATCCACCCGTCGAGGCCCCCGAGCGCGACCTCGAGCGCTGCGACCTTGCGCTCGCCGCAGCAATAGCTGGCGCTCCACGGTTGACCGTCTGGGCTTTGAGCATCGAATACCTCGACGTGCACTCCGTAGTGGGTCTCGAGCGTGCGCCATGTCTGGTAGGTCTCGGGGAACAACGCTCCGGTGTCGATCGTAAACACTCGCGCCGCCGGCTCGAGCTTTAGCAGCATGTCGATCAGTACCGCCTCCTCCTTCTGAAACGAGCAGGCGAGAGCGAGGCGCGGGTGGTAGCGCTCGAGCACATGGCTCAGCACGCCCTCGGCACTGAAGGTTTCAAGGTCGTCGACCGGCTCGGCTGACACCACTGACGCTAGACCGCGCATTCGCCCTCCCCGCGGATGACCTCGAATGGCTCGGAACGGCTCCAGTCGATGAACTGGTTCATCGACTGGAGGCCGAACTCGGGGGGCAGCGACAGATCCTTGACGATCGTTTCAAAGACGTCGGTGCCGACGCGATCGACAAACGCGTTGAACTCCTCGTCCGTCGCACGCTCGCTTTCGTAGTGGCGGAGCCAACGTTCGACCGCCTCCGGCACTCGCTTGGCCGGCAAGCGCGCCTTCAGACGGTGGCCCATGACGACCTCGCCGTTCTCGTAATGACCCGCAAGATGTGGGATGTAGGCAGGCACGCTGCGCGCGCCGACCTTGATCGCCGCGCCGTAGAACCCGATGTTTGCGATGTGGTGCTGGCCACAACCGTTTGGGCAGCCGCTCATCTTGATCTGGACGCGCTTGGTCAGCGAGTCGCCGAAGTCGAGCGCGTCGAGGCGCTCGGTCAGCGCCTGGTTGAGGCCCATCGAGCTCGTGATGCCGAGCTTGCAGCTGTCCGTGCCCGGGCAGCTGACAATGTCGGCGATCGTCCGCGGCCCTAGCCCGGCGAGCCCCAACTCGCCCAGTGCGCACCACAGCCCATAGACCGACTCGTCGCGAACCCAACGCAGGACGATGTTCTGCTGGATCGTGGTGCGGGCAAAGCCGCCGCTGAAGTCGCGCATCGCCTGGGCGAGCCCCCGGAACTGCTCGGGCGTCAGATCGCCCCGCGGCACCTTGACCTCGACGGCCGAGAACCCCGCTTGGCGCTGGCGCTGGACGTTTTCCGCGGCGAAGCGCTCGAACTCCGCGGCATCGCCGTTGGGTGACGTCCACGTTTGCGGCGCCGGGGGCGCGGCCGCCGCCTCATCGGAAATAAAGAGCAGCGGCGAGACATCGAAGTCGCGCTCGGCCACCCATTCGCCGCTCAGCTCCTCCTCAACGAGCTCGCGAAACGCGTCGATGCCGATGCGATCTACAAGCACCTTGATCCGTGCGCGCGCGCGGTTGGCGCGCAGCTCGTCTTGGCGGTTGAAAATCCGCAGCACGGCCTCAGTGACCTTGAGATACTCGCCGTCGTCGGCGCCGACAAAGTCGTACAGCGTCGGCGCGACTCGCGGCATGATCGATGTTCCGCCGCCGATCCGGATCTCGAAGCCGCGCCGCCCGTCCTTGATCCGCGGGATCAAGCCGCCGTCGTGGATTCCGGTGATTGCCCGGTCCTCGTCGGTCGCCGAGAACGCCGTCTTGTATTTGCGCGGCATCAGTTGGCAAACCTCGTTCCTCACGAAGTAGCGCACGTATGCTCCGACGTAGGGCGTCGGGTCGAAGAGTTCGTTCTCGCAGACCCCAGCCCAGGGGTCGCCCGTGACGTTGCGCACGGTGTTGCCGCAGCCCTCGCGGGAGGAGAGGCCGGTCGCCGAGATTTCGCGGATCAGCTTCGCCGCGTCGCGCAGGGGCACGTGATGCAGTTGGACGTTCTGACGCGTCGTCAGATGTCCCTTGCGCAGTGGCACGTAGCGCTCGACCGCGTCGGCGAAGGCGTCGAGTTGCTCCGGGTTCACGCCACCGAAGGGAAGTTTCACGCGGATCATCTGGCGCTCGGCTTGGCGCTGGCCGTAGACGCCCTGCTTGAGGCGAAAGCCGATGAACCGGTCCTCGGCAACGTCCCCGGCAAGGAACCTGCTGGATTCCGTATCGAAATCGTCGAACTCGCGTTCGAGGATCGGGATCACATGCCCGGGCACGTTTTCGTAGATCTCCGGATCGCTGAGCGAGCCGCGGGGTAGTGAGGGACTGCTTGGCATGCGAGAGCCTCGGTGGAAGAAGACTTCGGGTGGAAGAAGACTTCGGTCGCTAAATACTACTGAAAGGCAATTGCCTTTCCAGACTTTAGCGGCGGGCAGCCTCGTGCCAGCTCGGCGTCACACTCGGCACGCGCTCAATCGCCTCGAGTCGGGCGGTCCGGAGCCATCCGCCGGCCGCCGCCCCCGGCGCGCCGGCGGCCGCTGGAGTCGTTTCGCGGATGAACTGTTCGAGCGCGAGCAGAATGGCCGCGGCCTCCTCGGGTGAGGCGCTGCTCGCGTCCTGGCCGACGCGCGGTGCGAGCAGCTCGAGCTTTGGAGCGCGGGAGTTCACCCGCGTAGCCTGTGCCATGCCAAATCGCCCCTACAGCGGGATGTTGCCGTGCTTGCGTTTGGGCCCAGGCTCGCGCTTGGTCGCGAGCGCGTGCAGCGCGGCGATCAGCTTGGGCCGCGTCTCGTGCGGGATAATCACGTCGTCGATGTAGCCCCGTTCGGCCGCGATGTAGGGATTGGCGAAGCGCGCTTTGTAGTCGTCCATCAGTGCTTGGCGACGCTCGGCCGGCGCGTCATGCCCGGCGAGCTCGCGGCGGTAGATGATGTTGGCCGCCCCTTCGGGTCCCATCACCGCGACCTCTGCGGTTGGCCAGGCGAAGTTGAAATCTGAGCGCAGGTGCTTCGAGGACATCACGTCGTAGGCACCGCCATAGGCCTTGCGTGTGATCACGTTGATCTTCGGCACCGTCGCTTCAGCGTAGGCGTAGAGCAGCTTGGCGCCGTGGCGGATGATGCCGCCCCACTCTTGTGCCGTGCCGGGGAGGAACCCAGGGACATCGGTGAACGTGACGATCGGGATGTTGAACGAGTCGCAGGTGCGGACAAAGCGCGCAGCCTTCGCGGCCGCGTCGATGTCGAGCACGCCGGCGAGCGCGGCGGGCTGATTGCCGACGACGCCGATCGCGATGCCGTCGAGTCGCGCGAAGCCACAGACGATGTTGCGCGCGTAGTGCTCATGCACCTCGAGGAACTCACCGTCGTCGACGATCAGCCGGATCACCGCGCGAACGTCATAGGGCTTGTTCGCGTTGTCCGGAACAACGCTGTCTAGCTCGGGATCCATCCGCAGCGGATCGTCGCTCGACGCGAGCCGGGGCGGCGATTCGAGGTTGTTCTGGGGCAGGAACGAGAGTAGGTAGCGTGCATCCTCGAGGCAGTGTTCCTCGTCCTCGGTAGCAAAATGGGCGACACCAGACCTCGTGTTGTGTGTCATCGCGCCGCCGAGCTCCTCGAACCCGACCTCCTCGCCGGTCACTGTTTTGATCACATCCGGCCCTGTGATGAACATGTGTGAGGTTTCCTTCACCATAAAGATGAAGTCGGTGAGAGCGGGGGAGTACACCGCGCCGCCGGCGCACGGTCCCATCACCAGCGAGATCTGGGGGACGACACCCGAGCAGGCGACGTTGCGAAAGAACACTTCGCCGTAGGCACCCAGCGAGACCACGCCCTCCTGGATGCGCGCTCCCCCTGAGTCGTTGATACCGATGACCGGGCAGCCGATCCGCGCGGCCAGATCCATGATCTTGCAGATCTTCTCGCCCATGACCTCACCGAGCGAGCCGCCAAACACCGTGAAGTCCTGGCTGAACACGCAAACTCGGCGGCCGTCGATCGTGCCATGTCCGGTGATCACCGCATCAGCGAGCGGTCGTGTCTTGGCCATCTCGAAGTCCACTGTGCGGTGGCGCACGAATCCGTCGAGTTCCTGGAAGGAGCCTGGGTCGAGCAGCTTGTCGATCCGCTCGCGCGCAGTGAACTTCCCTTTGGCATGCTGTTTCTCGACAGCTGGGCCCTCCGCATGAGCTGCCTCGTGACGCAGCTCTTGCAACTGCGCGAGCTTCTCAGCGTAGGTTTCCGGGGTGCGCTCGACCATCGCGCCGGATCTTAGGCGCTCGGTGGGTGGACGGCGTATCCGCGCCGCTCCTAGGCCGCAATTCAGAGCCCGACTTGCGCCCGAGAGGCGCTCCCGAGCAGGCCGGAAGCCTTGGTAGGCTCCGCCCGTGTCGGCGTCTGACCACACGGCCTCGCCCGAGGCGACACGTGCCGCTGACAGACTACGCGCCTCGCTCGGACAAGGGGTGTTGCCCGCGGCGGTGGCCTACTTCGCCGTATTTGCACTCACCGTCCTCGGTGCTTATTGGGCCATTTTTGGTCAGTTTCGTCCCTGGGATGACGAGGGATTTTTTGAGTACGGCATACGCCTACTTGATCAAGGTCACCACCTCTACAGCGGCTTTTATAGCGACTATGGCCCTTTTGGATACGAGCTTTGGGGATTGCTGTTTAAGGTAGCTGGCCGAACGATCAGCACAGACTCCGGGCGTTTGATCCAAGTCGGCATCTGGTGCTTCTCGAGTCTGTTGTTGGGCTTGGCGAGTCATCGAATTACGCACCGACTGGCGATCGGCATCAGCGTGCAGGCGCTGAGCTTCACATCCCTGTGGGTGATGGACAACGAGCCGATGCACCCCGGCGGTCTGATCGTGCTGCTACTCGCGATCGCCGTCTGTCTGGTTGTCTTCG
Source organism: Solirubrobacterales bacterium (assembly GCA_003133565.1). Taxonomy (GTDB): domain Bacteria; phylum Actinomycetota; class Thermoleophilia; order Solirubrobacterales; family Solirubrobacteraceae; genus Palsa-513. The sequence continues at coordinate 56,431 of PKYB01000099.1, read as the reverse complement.
GGCTCGATCGGTGGCCCCGCATGTGCCTCTTTGCGCTCGGTGCGATGGTGTCAGCGATTGCATTGACGAAGGTGAATCTCGGCGGCTTCGCGTTTATCGCACTTGCGTTTGCCACCGTGATGGCACACCCATCGCTGCGCACCCGGGCTTGGCCCAGGCGTGTCGTCACCGTGGTGTTCGTCGGCGTGGCGCCGGTGCTCATGTACAGCAACCTGGGCCAAGACTGGGATCAGCGCTACGCGGCACTGGTCGTCGGCGGCACACTGGCCCTGAGCATCGTCGCTGGCGTCCCCGAGCTAACCGCGGGTGGCTCCTCGGCGCTACTACTACCGAGCGTCCGCAGTTTCATCGGCTGGTTGATCGGCGGCATGGTGGTCGTCGCGGTAGTCATCGTCGGCGCGGTCCTTGTGTTGGGCACCACGCTCAACGGATTGATCTTGGACATCCTGATCCGGCCGCTCAACACCGGGTCGGTACTGCAGGTGGAGCCGGCGCAACTGGGCAGTAACGTGATCATCTGGGCGCTGTTCGCGGTCGGCGTCGCCTGGGGCCTGCGACGCTCCGGCGCGCTCGGCCTCAGCGATCACTTCTCCGGCCTCGCCAGTGGGCTTCCTCGCATCCTTGTGGGACTCGCGATCTGGCTGTCCGTGGCCAGCATGGCCCCTTTCTCGGTGGCCCCGGACGCGGTGTTCGCGCTAGCCATGCCGCTCGCGTGGGTCGCTGCAGTGCCGACGCGAGCGCAGCTGGCGACTCCACCGAATTACTTCATGCGCGTCTTCATCACGGCGCTCGCTCTGCTAGAGGGCCTCACCGCCTACCCCGTTGCCGGCAGTCAGGTTTGGTTCGGCTCCGCTCTCTTCCTGGTCTGCGGCGCGATCTGCGTAGCCGATGGCTTAGCCGATCTCGGGGCGTGGCAACGTGAGCGTGGCAGCGCGGGCGATCGCCTCGACGCGCGCCAACTGCTGAACGCGTGTGCGATCGCCGTTGCCCTTGTATTCGTGTACAACGCCGAGCAGGACGCCGCCTCGTATCGCTCGATATACGCGTCCAATGTGCCACTGTCGATCAAAGGCGCATCGCGTTTGCGGCTCGGCATCCAGCAGGCGTCGGCCATCGAACAAGTTGTTGCGTTGCTCAAGGATCATTGCCAGAGCCTGCTCTCGATCCCCGGACGCTCGTCCTTCAACGAGTGGACCGGTCTGCCCACGCCGGTTGACCTCGTGATCGAAGAAAACGGTCCGCTGGCGATGAGCACGGAAGACCAACGGCGCGCGCTCGACACCGTACGAGCGATGCCGCGACTGTGTGTGCTGATGACCACCGAGACGGGGGCGGGAGCAACAACCGGGCTGGTGGTGCAGTACATCGCTGACCACGATCGTCCGATCGCGACGATAGCCGGTACCTCCATCTCTGGGAATTACTCTTACACCGTCGAGGTTCGCAAGAGTAAAAAGTATCGTCGAGCGGCCTTGTCCTCGGCGCGCCACCGACGATGAAGCGGCCTCGCTTTGACGTATTGGGCGGGCTTCGCTCCGACTCGGCCGGGTCCGGTGAAGACACTCTCGCGCTCAGTATCTGCGCCGCTTTCGGCGTCGTGGTCGTGACGTACCTGCTGGCCCGGTTCGTGATCCCCGCGTTGCATATTCGCCAGCGGGCCGATCTCACATTTTTTCCCGAGTACTACAGCGACTTGAGCCCTGAGCCAGTCGCGCAGCAACAGTTTCTTCTGATCGCGGCGGCCACAGTCGGGCTGCCGGTCGTGATTGCGCTTGTCGCGACGCGTGGTCGGTCCACGCTCAGCGTTTGCCGCCGGATTGCACCAATTCTACTGCTGGGCTTCCTCGTCCTGATGGTGGTGGCGTTTGTGGGTGCTCTGCCGCAAGATCGGCTGTGGTGGCCGAGCGAGATGAGCGGGCTATGGGTTCTGGTGCCGCTCGGGTTGCTAGCCGGTTATCTGCTGAGTCGCTGGAAACCGCTCGGGAAGGTCCGCGGCGTGCGCTGGGAGACCGCGATTGGCGTGGTCCTGTTGTGCTTAACGATCCTGTTCTGTCTCGCTGGCTTCTACACAGATCACACTCTCACACTCGGCCCGACCGGCACGCTTTACCACGTGCCGTTCACATTTGAGGAGGTTTACGCGGTCGTCGGAGGACACACTCCGCTAGTCGATTGGGTACCCCAATATGTGACGATCATCCCTTACCTCCTAGCGCCTATGCTCAGCCTCCGCGCGCCGAGCATAGGAATGTTCACGGCGTCAATGACGCTGTTGAGCGTCATTTCATTTATGTGTGGCTACTTCGCTTTGCGCGTGCTCACGCGGCGAGCGATACCGGCGCTGGTGCTTTTTCTGCTTGTCCTGGCCATGAGTCTCGTGCCGAACACGCGGGCCGGTGACCAGGTGTTCACGGCCGACACCTACTTCGCGATCATGCCGCTGCGGTATGGGGGGCCGCTCGTGTGTTTCGCGGCGGTTGTCGCGCTCGCGCGCTGGCAGCCTCGAGCCGGTGCATGGCTGCTGTTTGGCGTGCTCGAAGGCTTCGTGGTCCTCAACAACTTCGAGTTCGGCCTGCCCGCGGCGGTGGCCGGAGCGGTCGCCGGGGTGGTGTCGCAGAATCCGGGTCAGGCATTCGAACTGCGGCGCTCGCTTCGGTCGCTGGTCTTGATACTCGCCGGCGTGGCCGCTGCGGTTGCGCTGTTTACGGTGGTGACCGTTTTGCGATCGGGGCAGCTTCCGAATTTCGGTGATCTCGTCTGGTTCAACCGCGAGTTCGCGATCGCTGGCTTCCTCGTGATTCCGCTGCACGGTCTGGTCACCCTGCAGGGACTCGTGTTCGTGACATTTGTCGCGGCCGTGGCCCTTGGCATTGCGCCGGCTCTTCTGGGTCTTGGTGCAGGAGGGATCGAGGGTCGAGTGAGCGCGGCAGCACTGACGTTCACCGGGATTTTCGGTGTTGGTGCGTTTGCCTACTACGCGAACGGCCGGTCGCTCCCGGCTGTCTTGGGCGCCCTGTTCTGCGCTTGGGGCTTCGCCCTCGCGGCCCTAAGCGTCACGGGCCTTCGCTACCTCCGGCAATGGCGGACGAAGCCGATGGCCGCGGTCCTCGGCGTCCTGCCGGTGCTTGCTCTCGCTTTCGCCGGGGCCGGCTCGTTGCTGCAGGACGACTACCCGTTTCAGCAGCCCGGACGAGTGTTGAGCGGTGCACAGGGCGCATCGGTCAACCCGGTGGCAGCGATAGCGGGGGTACGCACCTGCGTACGGCCCGGCACCAACATGGGCGTGCTGCTTTCCTATGGGTTGCGGATCGCTATCGAGGGTCACGTCCACGATTGGTTCCCCTACAACAACCCCGGTGATCTCGCCACCGTCCAGCAGGTTGACGCTACGCTCGTCGACCTGCGCCGGCACAACGCTCGCGTCATCATGAGCCAGCCGCTACCGGCCGACGTGAGCGCGATCATCAGTCGCGCGGGGTTTCGGCCGGTCTACGCTGACACCCCTGCGGGTGCCGAGTTCTGGGTCCGTGGCTCGGCGCGGCTGGTTAGCTGCAAATGAATCTGGCTAGGCTTGCAAACTAATGAAAGCGATCATCCTGGCCGGCGGTACGGGGTCCCGCTTGAGCGAGGAAACGGCCGTACGACCCAAGCCGATGATCGAGATTGGCGGGATGCCGATCATCTGGCACATCATGAAGCACCTCTCCACACACGGCATCGATGACTTTGTGATCTGCTTGGGCTACAAGGGTTTCGTGGTAAAGGAGTGGTTCGCCAACTACTTCCTGATGACCAGCGACGTAACTCTCGACCTTGCAAAACGGTCGGTAGAGGTGCACGAGTCGCGAACCGAATCGTGGCGCGTCACTCTGCTCGACACGGGGGAGAAAACGATGACCGGCGGCCGTCTCAAGCGCGCGCTTGAGCACATCGATCACAGCGAAACGGTCCTGGTCACCTACGGCGACGGCGTTGCCGACGTCGATATCGGAGCGCTTCGTGCTTTCCACCGGACCGAACGGACGCTCGCGACGGTGACCGCGGTTCAGCCGCCTGGCCGTTTCGGTGCCTTGGATGTGCGGGGCACCAGGGTCACCCACTTTCGCGAGAAGCCGAAGGGTGATGGCGCCTGGACCAACGGGGGCTTCTTCCTACTCGAACCCGGGGTGGCCGGATACGTTGAAGGAGACGACACGATCTGGGAGGCGGAGCCGCTGCGTACGCTCGCCCGCGAGGGGCAGCTCGCCTCCTACAAGCACGAAGGACACTGGCAGGTGATGGACACGCTCAAGGACAAAGAGGATCTTCAGGCCGCCTGGGACAGTGGCCGCCGACCGTGGGTGACATGGGAGTAGTCGATCCCACCTTCTGGCGCGGACGCCGTGTGCTGATCACCGGCAATACCGGCTTCAAAGGGGCGTGGGCGACGCTCTGGCTGCTTGAGCTAGGGGCGCAGGTGAGCGGCCTTGCCCTCGCCCCCCCGACGGATCCGTCGCTTTACGACTTGGCGCGCGTTGGCGAGGCGGTGCCGCAGGACACGGTCGATATCCGCGACGGCGAGGCGGTGCGCGCGGTGGTCGCAGCGCGGCGGCCGGAGGTCGTGCTGCACATGGCCGCGCAGTCGCTCGTCCGCTACTCCTTCCGGGAGCCGCGTGAGACCTACGAGGTAAACGTCATCGGCACCGTCAACCTGCTCGACGCCGTCCGTCGTGACGGCGGTGACGTCGGCGTGGTCGTAAACGTGACCTCGGACAAGTGCTACGAGAATCGCGAGTGGGAATGGGGCTATCGCGAGGATGAGCCGATGGGTGGATTCGATCCCTACTCAAGCTCGAAGGGTTGCGCGGAGCTCGTCACCCACGCTTTCCGCGCGTCTTTCTTCTCGGGTCCCGACGCTCCCAGGCTCGCATCGGCCCGGGCCGGCAACGTGATCGGCGGCGGCGATTGGGGCGAGGACCGGCTGATCCCCGATGTAATGCGCGGGGCACTGGCGTCGAGCGCGATCGAGGTTCGCCACCCCGACGCGATTAGGCCCTGGCAGCATGTGCTCAACCCTCTGAGCGGCTATCTGATCCTCGCCCAAGCCGCCTGGGAGAATCCGCTGCATGCGGACGCGTTCAACTTTGGACCGGCCGACGAGGATGCGCGGTCGGTCAGCTGGATACTGGAGCGCCTCGCGACCCGTTGGCCCGGGCCGCTCGACTGTCGGGTCGACACCAATCCGCGCCCGCACGAGGCGACGTCGTTGAAGCTCGACTCGAGCCGCGCGCGGGCGCGACTGGGCTGGCAGCCCGTCTGGGATCTCGACGACGCGCTCGAGGCGACCGTCGCGTGGTATTTAGGGCTGCGCGATGGTCACGACATGCGCCAGAGCACACTCGAGCAGATACGCGCGTTCGCTCGAGGCGCGCCGGCGTGAGCGACGAGACCGTCAAGTACGCCGAGCTGGTAACGGAGTGGCTGGAGGAGCTCGGCTACACGCACTGCTTCTTCGTCGCGGGCGGGAACATCATGCACCTGCTCGACGGGGTACGCAAACGCATGAAATGCGTGCCTTTCGTCCACGAAGTGGCGGCGGGCATCGCCAGCGAATACTTCAATGCATCCGGTGGTAGCGGACGGGCCTTTACGCTCGTCACCGCCGGTCCCGGCCTCACGAATGTAATGACCGCGATCGGGGGGGCATGGCTCGAAAGTCGCGAGCTCCTCGTGCTCGGTGGCCAGGTCAAGAGCACCGACCTTGCGCGCGGGGCCGTTCGCCAGCGCGGGATCCAAGAGATCGATGGTCGAGACGTTGCTGCGCCGCTGTGCAAGGCGTCGGTGACGCTCGAGGCGCCGATCGATCGCGCCGACTTCACCGAGCTGGTCGAGCTTGGCCGCACCCCGCGATGCGGCCCGGTGTTTCTCGAGTTCTGTCTCGATGTCCAGGGCGCGCCCGTCGACCGCGGAGAGCTCGAGGCTCGGCCGGTCGCGCCCCCCGTGGAGCTGCCACGCGCCAGCGACGCCGAGGCGCTTGCCGTTCGCCAGCTGCTCAATGAAGCGCGCCGGCCCATGCTCCTGCTCGGCGGGGGGGTGTCGCGCGAGGCCGCGCTAGCTGCCCGGCCGCTGCTCGCGAGTTGCGGGCTGCCAGTGATGACGACATGGAACGGCATCGACAGAGTCGACAGCTCGGACCCGTATTACTTCGGTCGACCCAATACCTGGGGCCAGCGCTCCGCCAACATAATCTTGCAAAGCGCCGACGTGCTGGTCGCACTCGGCACGCGTCTCGGTCTCCAACAGACGGGCTTCAACTGGCAGGAGTTCGTGCCCGGCGGCACGGTCGTGCAGGTCGATATCGACCCCGCCGAGCTCGGCAAGGGCCACCCGCGTGTGGATCTCGCGCTCTGCGCCGACGCCGACGACCTGCTCCCCCGTCTGCTCGACGGACTGCAACTTGGCCCTGCCGTCGGCGAGTGGCGAACCTTTGCCCGCGAGGTGATCGAGCTGCTGCCGCTCAGCGATCCAGCCAACGAGCACGCCGAAGGTTATTTTGATCCCTACGACTGGGTGCTAGAGCTTTCCGCCCTGTGTACCGCCGAGGACGTCGTGATCCCGGCCAGCAGCGGCGGCGCAAACTCGGTCTCACTCCAAACGTTTCAGCAAAAGCTCGGACAGCCGATCGTCACCGACCACGGCCTGGCGGCGATGGGTTACGGCCTCAGCGGCGCGATCGGCGCGGCGCTCGCGCATCCAGGCCGTCGGACGGTCCTGATCGAGGGCGACGGCGGGTTCGCGCAGAACCTCCAGGAGCTCTCGATCGTTGCCGTCAACGCGCTGCCACTCAAGTGCTTCATCGTTGCCAACGAGGGCTACGCCTCGATCCGTTCCACACAGCGCAACTACTTCGGCGGTGAGTACGTCGGATGTGACACGAGTACGGGCCTCGGATTCCCCGATTGGATCAAGCTGTTCGCGGCGTTTGACATTCCGGCGATCGAGCTAGGGGAAGGCTGGACTGATGACCCACGCTTCCGCGAGCTGTGGGAGTCCGAGCGGCCAGCCGGCTTCGTTGTTCCGGTAGATCCCGAGCAGTCGTACTTTCCAAAGATCGCGAGCCGCGTGACTGCCAGTGGATCGATGGAGTCCAATCCGCTGCACCGTATGTCGCCCGATCTCGGGGAGGACCTCGCCGTCACCGTGCTGCGCTTCCTTCCGTGATCGCCGCTCCGAGGCGTCTCACCGCATGACCCTCGACGCGGTGTGCTTTGACCTCGACGGCACCATCGTCGACTCGCGCGCGGGCATTGAAGCAGCGCTGCGAGCAGCCGTCCGGGAGGTATTGCCGGGTCGCGAGCTGGGGCAGTTGGACGGCCTCGTCGGACCGCCGCTCGAGGTGATGCTCGAGCGGCTGCTGCCCGACCTCGATGCTCCGCGCCAGGCGGTCGCGAGCGCGTTTCGCCGCCACTACGACAGCGAGGGATGGCAGAGCGCGGTGCCGTACCCGGGAATCCCCGAAGCGTTGGATGCCCTTGCCGCCGGCGGTCTGCGGCTCGACCTCGTCACCAACAAGCGCAGCGCGCCGACGCGCCTGATCCTGGGTACGCCAGCGCTCGCTGGGCGGTTTGCGCTGGCCGTTTCGCTCGACACCGTGGCGCCTTCCCATCGCACGAAGGCCGATGCACTCGCCGCGTTGGTGCGCGCGACCGGGCTATCCCCGTCGTCTGTCGCCTATGTCGGTGACTCCGAAGAGGACCGCATTGCGGCGATCGCGGCGACCTGCCCGTTTGTGGCGGTAGGATGGGGGTACGGTGGAGTTGCCGAGACCGCGCAGCCGACAGATTTAGGTGTGGTCGCGAACCCGTGGGAACTCCCGCTTCTACTGCTGTCTCCCAAAAACCGCTCATGAACCGGGATTTCTTCGAGAACCTCTTCGTCCTTGAGGTCGCGAACAACCATCTGGGCCGAGTCGATCGCGGGCTGAAGATCATCAACGATTTCTCTCAGCTCGTCCGCTTCAACAACGTTCGGGCGTCGATCAAGCTGCAATTCCGCGACGTCGATGACTTCATCCACCCCGCTTGGCGCGACCGCGAAGACATCCGCTACATCAAGAAGACGCTCGACACGCAGCTCTCCAAAGACGAGTACCGCATGCTTGTTGAGGCGATTCGACGCGGCGGCTGCATCCCCGCAGCGACGCCATTCGACGAGGCCTCGGTCGACCTCTGCGTTGAGCTGGGTGTCGAGTTCATCAAGATCGCCTCCTCGGACATCAACGACTGGTTCCTGATCGAGCGCATCGCCAAGACGCGCAAGCCGGTCTCATTCTCGACCGGCGGCTCCTCGCTAAAGGACGTCGATGACATCGTCACGTTCTTCGACCGGCGGGGCATTCCGCTCGCGATCAACCACTGCGTGTCGATCTACCCGACCGAGGACTCGGAGCTCGAGCTCAACCAGATCGACTTCCTCCGCGACCGCTATTCCGGCCACGTCATCGGTCTGTCGACGCACGAGTACACCGACTGGCACTCATCAATGATGATCGCCTATGCGAAGGGCGCACGCACGTTTGAGCGACACATCGACATCGACTCCGACGGTGTCCAGGTCTCGCCTTATTGCACGCTTCCGCACCAGGCCGATGAGTGGTTCAAGACCTACAACAGGGTCCGCGAGATGAGCGGCGGGCCTGGTAGTGAGCGGCGTACGATTCCCGAGAAGGAGATCGTCTACCTGGACTCGCTTGTCCGAGGCGTATACGCCCGTCGCGACCTGCCGGTCGGCCACCAGCTAGGTGACGACGACGTCTTTCTCGCGATTCCCCTGCAAAAGGGACAGATATCGTGTCGCGAGTTCATGGCTGGGGAGACGCTTCGCGCTGCGGTACCGGCTAACGCGCCGATCGGCATCCGCCAAATCGACTCGCCTTACGCAAGCGTCGAGTCGCTCCGCTCGGTGATCGAGAACCGAGGCGTCGAGCCGATCGATCCGCCAACAGAGGAAACGCAGATCAAGGCTTCTGCCACGCAACACCCTGCGCAAGCTGCCGGCGAGGACATCTCCCTCACCAATGGAACCGTCGAGGCGGTAGACCGTAAGTGATCGCGATGCGCCCGTCGCCAGTCGGCGATCTGCGCGTAGCGGTGACAGGGGCGACCGGCTGGCTCGGCCGGGCTGCGTGCGAGGTGCTGGCGCAGGAGGGAGCCGGTCGGATCGAAGCGTTTGCAAGCCGGAACCGGACGCTCGAGCTCGACGCCGGCCCTACCCTCGAGGTACGACCGCTCGTCGAGCTGGTCGATACGCCGCATGACGTTCTGCTCCATTACGCCTACCTCACCCGCGAGCACCTCGCGATCCGCGGCGTCGATGAGTATGTGCTCGAGAACACGGCGATCACCGCCACGGTGTGCGAGGCGCTGCGCCGCCAGCGCCCCCGCGCACTCCTGCACGCGTCCTCTGGCGCCGCGGCGACCGCCGGTGGCGATCTGCGCGCCGACCCCTACGGCGTGCTCAAGCGTCTCGATGAGCACACCCTCCGCAGCGCCGCGGAGGACGCGGGCGCACGCTGCGTGACGCTGCGTGTCTACAACGTAGCCGGCCCGTGGCTCGCCAAATCCGGCTTCGCGGTTGCCGACATCATTGCTCAGGTGGCCGCCGGAGAGTCCGTCAAGATCCGCGCCCGTCACGCTGTACGCCGCTCCTACGTCGACGTCGAGGATCTTGCGCTCATCGGACTCGCCCTGACCACCACCGATGGTCTCGAGGCGGATCTGCGACTAGACACCGCAGGGGAAGAGGCCGTCGAGGTCGGGGAGCTCGCGCGCCGGATCTGCGTCGTGCTTGGACGTCCCGATCTACCGATCGAGCGACACCTGCTGTCCGACTTGCCGGTCGACGACTACACCGCCGACGGCACGCGCCTGCACCAGCTCGCACGGGATCTCGGGATTCCCCTGCGCGGCCTCGACGAGCAGCTGCGCAGGACGGCCGAGCACCTGATGAGCGAGGCTAACCGCAGATGACACTGGCCTCCGAAAAGGCAGTAGTCGCAGCAGCGCCGCACGGCACGAGGCTTTCCACGGCGCTCTCCGACCAGCGCGTTCGCTTCGTCATCGTCGGTGCCTTCAACACCGCGTTTGGGGCTGGGTTGTTCGTCGCTCTGCACTTCACGATCGAGCACAGTGTGGGATATCTCGTCGTTCTCACACTGACATGGGTCATCGCGGTTCTCGCAGCGTTCATGGCGTACCGCTATCTGGTCTTTCGCGTGCGCGGGTCCTTCTTCCTCGACCTCTCACGGTTCTCGCTCGTCTACCTCGGGCTCTATCTCGTAAACCTCGCGGTCCTGCCGCTCTTGGTCGAACTGGCCGGGCTGCCGGTGTTGCTAGCCCAAGCCGCGACATTCCCGATAGTGGCCACCGTTAGTTACGTCGGGCATCACCGTTTCTCGTTCCGACGTGCCCCCAAGCTCGGTGGCTGACCTCCGACGGCGGGCTCGCGCGGGCCGCCGCGCAGCCTATGATCCTTGCGGTGAAGCCCCGCGGGATAGGCATCGGCCCCGCTGCCTGGGTGCAACTCCAGCTGGGGATGGCCATCCTCAGCCGCTCGGCGGGAATTCGGCGCAAGGTCGCTAACGCCGCTGACCACGCGGCCTACTTTGAGTGGAAACACGAGAACTTTGGGAACGTCAAGGACACGCTGACCAAACCGGCCCTCTGGAAGCAGATCTCGGCGCGGATGCGGGCCAGCGAAGAACGCTGGCACGTGCTGGAGTTCGGCGTCGCGTTTGGGCACGCAACCGAGTGGTGGCTTTCACATCACGATGAGACGATCATCGCGACATGGGATGGGTTTGATCGCTTTACCGGACTGCCACACGCGTGGCGTGATTTGCCCGCTGGCGCATTCAGCGCAGACGGTCAGCCTCCGGACCTCGACGACAAGCGGATCACCTGGCACGTCGGCGACCTGGAGGACACGATCGGCGAGATGGAAGCAGAGCACATCGCCTCCGGTCGCCGACTTGCCTACTTCGATCTCGACCTGTACGACCCCTCGAAGGTCGCCTGGGAGTGGATACGCCCGCACCTGCGGCCCGGCGACATCCTCTACTTCGATGAGGCCTTCGACGCCGACGAGCGCCGTTTACTCGACGAATCCGTGCTACCCGCCGGAAGCTACGACTACATCGGAGCGACCGTAATGAATCTCGCAATTGAAGTGCGCTCGCTGAGGTGAGAGCTAAGTCGATGTGCGCTGCCGCCAGACAAACGCAAACGCCGCCCTTCCTTGGCGTCGAGTATGTCCACGCGGCGGGTAATGATGCGCTCTTAGCGTTTGTAACCGGAACGTCGGCACAGGCTGGGTGCACCGCGCGCTGCCCCGCGCGAGCCGGCACCTCCCCAGTTGTGCACGCGATCAGATCTTCGAGTAGACCGCCGCAGTAGTCGCAGAGATCATGAAGAAGCTCATCTCCGTCATCACCCCCGCCTACAACGAAGAAGCAAACCTCGATGAGCTTGCCCGCCGGCTGACGGCGGTTTTCGACACGGAGGAGGGCTACGACTGGGAGGCGATCGTCGTCGAGAACGGTTCCGTGGACTCCTCCTATGACAGGCTCGTCGAGATCAACCGGCGCGATCCGCGTTTCAAGATCGTCCAGCTCGCGAGAAACTTCCGCATGGACGGAGGCATTACCGCGGGTCTCGAATGCGCCAGCGGCGACGCGGTGGTGATCATGGCCTCTGACCTTCAGGACCCGCCAGAGCTGATTCACCGGTTCCTGCGCAAGTGGGAAGAGGGCTATGACGTCGTCTATCAGATCGTCACGGAGCGCAAGGGCACCGGGCCGATCCGGACGATGAATTCAAAGCTGTTCTATTGGGTCGCCGGCAAGCTCACCGATGGCCGTATACCGCCAAACGTGAGCGACTTCCGGCTGGCGGACCGCAGGGTCTATGAGAGCGTGCGCGGCATGCGAGAGCGCAACCGCTTCGTGCGGGGGCTGTTCGCCTGGTCCGGCTTCCGCACGACCGGCATCGAGCACCCGCGTGAGCCGCGCACCGGTGGCGTGTCAGGCGCCCACACCTTCGGCGTGTTGAGCCTCGCGGTAAAGGGCATCTTCGCCCACTCCTACGTTCCTCTGCGGCTGATCTCGATCTTCGGGATGGTCCTCTCGGTGCTTTCAGTTTTGGCGCTCATCGCCTTGACGGCCAGCTTCTTCATCTGGGGAGTGCCGTTCGCCGGCTTCGGCTCGATCGTCTGCACGGTCATCCTCATGTTCGGCTTCCTCTTTACGATGCTCGGCATCCTGAGCGAGTACATCGGGCTGATCTACGAGGAGGTCAAGCAGCGCCCCAACTTCATCGTGCGCACGACAGTCGGCTTCGCGCATGACGTCGCCCCCGCGCACGACCTCGACATAGCGTCCGTCGTGCCGTGAGATCTTCTACCCCGCCTCCGGGCCGGGACCGCGTCACCGAGGTCAACGCCGCCTACCACGACGCCATCGTCCAGAGATATGAGCGCCGCGGTGAGGGGCTCTCACCGCACGTACTCGCCTGGGCGCGCGGGATCTTCGAGCGCGAGGTGTTCCCCGTGCTCGACCGCGTCGCGGAGCGCGCGAGCGTCCTCGATTGGGGTTGCGGGGCCGGCTACCTCGAGCAGTTTCTCGAAGGCCGCGAGCTTGACCTCCTCGGCATCGACGTCTCCGAGGGCATGCTCGGCAGGGCGCGTGAGAGGTTCCCGTGGGGCCGCTTCGAGACCGCTGACGTCTATACGTTCGAGCCCGGGCGTCAGTACCACCTGTCAATGGAGCACGCGGTCCTGCACCACCTTGTCGACTTCGAGCTCGTGCTCGACAAGATGGCCGCGGCGACGCTGCCAGGCGGGGTGCTGTTCCTGGGGAACGAGCCGAACCACCGGGCCTACAAGTACCTCAAACCGCTCAAGACGCTCTATCGCACGACGATCAACCGCTACCGCACCGAGGATGCAGAGCGGCTGCTCGGCGATCCCGAGTACGAAGCGCTTTCGGAGTACCAGCTGTTCTACGGGGAAGGGATCAACGCGGCCGCACTCAAGCGTCGCTTGATCGACCAGCATGGCTTCCGCAAGGTAACCATCTTCTTCTCGTTGCGCGAGCTGTTCGCCTCGATCGAGGAAGGCGTGCCGCGCCTGCGACTCAACGATTGGACGCCGGTCGCGCTGCTTGACCACTTTCCACTGAGTCGCAACTTCAGCCTGGTGGCGCACCGCTGAGGGCGCGAGCCGGGCGAGCCGCGATCTCGTGGAGCACGTCGATCACGTAATCAACGTGGGCATCTGAGAGACCGGGGTAGACCCCGATCCAGAAGACATTCTCCATGACGAAATCGGCGCCCCCCAAATCGCCGACAACGCGGTGCTCGATATCACGGTAGGCCGGCTGCCGCAGCAGGTTACCGCCGAAGAGGAGTCGCGTGGCGATGCCGCGGCCCTCGAGTGCCGCGACGATCTCGTTGCGGTCGATTGGTGCCTCGGGGCGGACCGCGAGTGCGAGACCAAACCAGCTTGGATCGCTATTTGGCGTCGCCTCGGGAAGGATGAAGACCTCGTCGAGGTCGCTCAGCCCGCGCGTCAGCCGGGCGAAGTTGTGGCGCCGACGCGCAATGAACCCCTCGAGCTTGTCTAGTTGCGCGAGGCCGATCGCGGCCTGCATGTCGGTCAGCTTCAGGTTGTAGCCGATGTGCGAATAGACGTACTTGTGGTCATAGCCGTGGGGCAGCTCCCCGAACTGCTGGTCAAAACGCTTGCCGCAGGTGTTCTCCTTGCCCGGCTCGCACCAGCAGTCACGGCCCCAGTCGCGGAAAGACTCGACGAGAACCTTGAGCTTGCCCCTGTTGGTTATGACCGCTCCGCCCTCGCCCATCGTGATGTGATGGGCCGGGTAGAAGCTCGTCGTCGCGAGGTCGCCAAATGACCCCACATGACGGCCGCCATAGGTCGCGCCCACGGCGTCGCAGCAGTCCTCGACGAGCCACAGGTCATGCTCTTGGCAGAACGCCGAGATCGTCGCCAGGTCAAAGGGGTTGCCGAGTGTGTGGGCGATCATCACCGCCCGCGTCCTCGCGCTCAGCGCGTCCTCCAAGTGCGTGACGTCGACGTTATAGGTCGGCACGTGGACGTCGAGGAACACGGGCACAGCTCGCTGCTGGATGATCGGATTGACCGTCGTCGGAAAGCCTGTGGCGACGGTGATGACCTCGTCGCCCGGCTTGACGCGCCGGTGGCCGAGCTTGGTTGAGGTCAGCGCTGAGAACGCGGTGAGGTTCGCCGAGGAGCCGGAGTTGACGAGGATGCAGTGGCGGCGTCCAAACACCTTGGCGAAGCGCCGCTCGAATGCGTCGGCGAACCGCCCGGTGGTAAGCCAGAAGTCGAGCGAGGCGTCGATGAGCGAGACGAGGTCCGCTTCGTCGAAGACGCGCCCGGCAACCGGCACCGAGGACTCGCCGGGGACGAATTCGCGACGCGGAAACGCCTCCGCGTGGTACGCCCTAGTCAGCTCAAGGATTTGAGCGCGCAGTTCACTCGCGCGCGACGGTGACTCTGGCTGGTTCTCAGGCAGAGCCACAACGTTAGCTGATCGACCAGCGCCGACGGGGTCGCTGGGGGATCAAACCGCGAGCGCCGCCGCTGCGTAGATCTCCGTCAGCTTGGCGTAGTAGGCGTCAGCGCTGTGGCCTGCGCGCGCCTGTGCCAGCGCTGCATTTCCGCGCGCGACGCGCAGTTGTAGGTCGCGCCAGAGGCGTCCAAGCGCCGCGGCCCAGGCGCCGTCGTCATTCGTGCTCACCAACGAGTCCGGGTCGAGCAGCTCGTGCAAGCCGCTATGGTCGCTTGCGAGCACCGGTACGCCGTCGGCCAGCGCGTCGATCACGGTCATCGGGCAGAACTCCTCACAGCGCGAAGGGACGAGCACCGCGGCCGCGGCCTGTCTCACCGCGGCCAGTTCGGACTCGGGTAGCCAGCCGAGAAACCTGACATCGGCTCCCGCTGCGAGCGCCTTGAGGCGTGACTCGTCGGGTCCGCTGCCGGCGATCCACAACGGCACTCCTGTCGTCTTTGCGGCCTTGATCGCGGTCGCAAACCCCTTTGCTTCGATGAGGCGGCCGGATGCAAGCGCGTAGCGTCCAGCTTCGGCATGAGACGCGCTGGCAAGCCGCGTTGCGGGGTTTGGCAGCACGCTGAAAGGCTCCTCGACGCCCAGCGCCTTCAGCCGAGCGGCCTGCGCATGGCTAACGACAGCGATCTGATCGGCAAACGCCAGCAGGCGCGGCTGTTGGCGCGCAAGCCCTGTGGCGTAGACGAGCGCCTCCGACAGCGAGCCGCGACAGCGGTGGCGCACGCCCGGGCGTGTGTCGCGGCCATGGCACTCAAAACACGGGTGACCGTCGCGGTAGGTGATGCCGACCGCGCAGACGAGGCGGTGGTTGTGCAGGTGCAGAATGGTGCGCGCACCAGCACTGCGGGCGGCGGCGAGCGAGCGCCAGCCGAGCAGCGGGTGCAGGTTGTGCGCGTGAACGATGTCGGCGGCGTGGGCGCGCACCGCGTCCGCGACCTCCTGCTCGTCCACACCGCCGCGTACCAGCGCATGCGCGGCCCCCGGCCGGGAAGCGTCGGCGCTGTCGCGTTCGAGTCGCGCGACCGCGTGGCCGCGCTCGGCCAGCAGCGTGGCGATCTCCTCGACGACGCGCTCTTCGCCGCCGGCGGCACGGTAGCGGTTGTGGATCAGAAGTACCCGCTGGAGCGGCGGAGCGTTTGTTGACACCGCTCGCCAGCATGACGTAAACGCTGGCGGTCACGATGCCAGGAGCCGGCCGGCGATGCGCCTGCCCGACAGGCGCTCAGTCGCGCGAGAACGGGCGGTGTCGCGCCGCACCGACCACGTCGAGGACGCTAGTCAGCGCTGCCGCGGCGGTGGCTGGCGGGGCCCAGTCGGGCAGGTTGGCGGTGAGGCGGACTCTGGTGCCCCAACCGGACGGCGAAAGCTGGACCGTTCCGCCTGTGTCACTACCTTGCCAGTCGAGACTCGACTCGGGTGTGCGCCGGGTGATCTTGATGTCACCGAACTGTTCCCCGAGCAGTTGCCCTAGCACCGACACGTCGCTGAGCTCACGCCACAACTCGGGCGGGGATTTGACGAGGGTTCGCTGGGCGGCGAGCTCTAGCATGCGGCCCACTTCGTGAAGCGCCTGCCAAACTCCTTCCGCCGCCGCACCCACGCAATACCCCGTTCGCGGCGCTAGCTCGCTGGTTGGTAGGAGCCAAAAGCGTCAGCCATCGCAGCGCACACCTCGCCGAGCGAGCAGCGGTCTCTCAGTGCTTCCCGAATCACGGGGAGTAGGTTGGCGCTGCCGGCGCACGCATCGCGAACAGCTTGCAGATGGCGCTCGACGGCAGTGGCATCGCGGGCGGCTTTGAATCGCGCGAGACGGGTGAGTTGGTCGCGTTCGGATTGCGGGTCCACGCGCAGAATGTCCTCGACGTATGCCTCGTCCTCGACGTAGCGGTTTACGCCGACGACGATGTCTTGGCCCGTTCTGTAGCGCTCTTGGTAGCCCCAGGCCGACTCGTCGATCTCGCCCGTGATGAAGGCGATCGCGTTGACCGCGCCACCGAGCTCGTCAATCGTGTCGATAAGCGTGCGGGCTCGCCGCTCGATCTCGTTCGTCAGCGACTCGACGAGGTAGGAGCCGGCGAACGGGTCGGCCGTATCCGTGGCGCCGGATTCGTAGGCGAGCACCTGCTGGGTTCGCAAAGCAACCTTCGCCGCACGCTCGGTTGGCAGGGCCAGCGCCTCGTCGTAGCCGTTGGTGTGCAGCGACTGGGTCCCGCCGCAGACCGCCGCAAAACCCTGCAGTGCGACCCGGACGATGTTGTTCAGTGGTTGCTGCGCCGTCAGCGTCACGCCAGCGGTTTGGGCATGGAAGCGCAGCATCTGCGATTGCGGATCGCGGGCGCCAAAGCGCGCACTCATGATCTGCGCCCACATGCGCCGCGCAGCGCGGAACTTGGCGACCTCCTGGAAGACGTTGTTGTGGCAGTTGAAGAAGAACGCGAGGCGCGGCGCGAAGTCATCGACCGCGAGCCCCGCGTCGAGCGCCGCCTGAACGTAGGCAATCCCGTTGGCCAGCGTGAAAGCGACCTCCTGAACCGCCGAGCAGCCCTTCTCGCGGAAGTGGTAGCCGGAGATCGAGATCGTGTTCCAGTGCGGGATGCGCTCATTGCAATAGGAGAAGAGGTCGGTGGTCAGGCGCATCGACGGACCAGGCGGATAGATGTAATTCCCCCGCGCGATGTACTCCTTGAGAATGTCGTTCTGNNTGTCGATCGCGACGCCGGTGCGGCCAACCTCGCCAAGGCTGCGGGGGTCATCGGAGTCCAGGCCAAGCTGCGTCGGCAGATCAAAGGCCATCGACAGCCCGGTCGAGCCGTGCTCGAGCAGGTATTTGTAGCGAGCGTTTGTTTCGCTGGCCGATGCGTATCCCGCGTATTGGCGCATCGTCCAGAGCTGTCCGCGATACATCTGCGGGTAGACACCGCGCGTGTAGGGGTAGGCGCCTGGTTCCCCGAGGTCGGGGGCGGCTGGCAGATCGCCCTGGGTGTAGAGGGGTGCCACCTCGATGCCGGAGTCGGTGAAGCGGCGTGGGTCGCCGGGACCGACGATGGGCGCCACGGCGAGGGCGACAATGTCCTCGCCCGCCGGCGCCTGGCTCGCCTGGTCTGAGCCGGACGCCACGGGCTTCTTCGCAGCTGGCATCGGGTCCTCAAGGATATCTGTGCTGCCCGTACCCCTGCGAGCGCCGACTGGCGTGCAAAGCGGGGCGGAGGCGGATGGTTGGCGGCGGGGTGCGCAGCTGCCCATTGCCCGGGCCAGCTGCATGCCGGGCCAGCGACTAGGCTTCTTAGCGATGGCGACGTGTTTGGTCACGGGCGGGGCCGGCTTTCTCGGCTCGCATCTCTGCGACGAGCTGCTGCGTCGCGAGCACCGTGTTATCTGTGTCGACAACCTGGAAACGGGGTCGCTCGTAAACATCGAGCACATCCGCTCGCCGTCGTTCGTTCACCTGAACGTCGACATCACTGAGCCCTACTTCATTGACGAGCAGGTCGAGGTCGTCTTTCACCTCGCGTCGCCGGCATCGCCGATTGACTATCTGCGACTGCCGTTGCACACGCTCAAGGTGGGGTCATACGGGACGCATCACACATTAGGGCTGGCAAAAGCGCACCGGGCCAGGTTTCTGCTTGCCTCAACGAGTGAGATCTACGGCGATCCGCAGGAGCACCCCCAGCGCGAGAGCTACTGGGGACACGTCAACCCGATCGGCCCGCGCGGTGTCTATGACGAAGCAAAACGCTACGCCGAGGCGCTGACGATGGCCTACCACCGTCAGCAGGGGGTCGACACGACGATCGTGCGGATCTTCAACACCTACGGCTCGCGGATGCGTGCACACGATGGGCGTGCGATCCCGACATTGCTCCGCCAGGCGCTCGCCGATCGCCCCCTGACCGTTTTCGGCGACGGCTCGCAAACTCGCTCGTTCTGTTACGTCAGTGACCTTGTGCGGGGCCTCATCGCACTCGCCGAATCCGGGCAGCACGAGCCGGTCAACATCGGCAACCCGGATGAGTTCACACTCCTCGAGCTCGCAGAGATCGTGCTCGAGGTCACCGGCTCGAGTTCGAAGATCGTCCACGCACCGCTACCCACAGATGACCCAAAGCAGCGCAAGCCGGACATCACGCTCGCGAAGGAATTGCTGGGCTGGGAACCGGAGGTGGCGCTGCGAGATGGGCTGCGCCTGGCGATCGAGCAATCGGGGCGTGCCCGCCTGCTCGGCGACGATCTGGGCTAGAGCGTGGCCCGGCGCGCGCAACAAATGGGCGGCCGAAGCGTTGAAGAAAGCGAGATGGACCCTGTCCGCGACGCCGTCAGTGTGCTCGCCGAAGCGCCTACAGCCCGACGAGGCGGCCCCATTGGCGTGCTCGCCGACCCGGCCGCAGGCCAGCTGGGCGGCCGCATCGGGGCGCGCGACGCGATCCGCTTGAGGACGGCCGCCCGGCGCAACCGTGACGTGCGTGCCAAGCGTCCGGTGGCGCTTTCGTTTCTTTTGCGTTGGGACACGGCGCGGCGCTTCGTGCGCGTCGTCGCGCTGCTCGCGCTCGACTTTTTGGGTGTGTTCCTCGCAATTTTCACCGCGCTCGCGCTCAAGGCTGAAGTGCGCACGCATGCCGATTTCTCGGTGGTCTTGCACCAGACGCGGACGTACGTCTCGTTCGCCTATCTCGTCACCGTGCTGTTGTTTGCCCGCTCGAGCATGTATGCGAGCCGTGGCGAGCGGCCCGGGCTACCGCGGCTGCTCGCCTCGCTCTCCGAGGTGACGATCGTCGTGCTGATCTTCGCCGTCGTCAGCGGCCAGCACTTCTCGTCCTACTACATCTTCTATGGCTCGTTCATCTTCGCCGTGGTTTACGTGGCATCGCTGCGCTACGGCTGGGAGCGCGTGTCAGGACGGCTCCTGCGCGCCGCTGGCTACCGCCACCGGGCGGTGATTGTTGGCTCCGGTGCACACATCGAGGCGGTCGCGCGGGCACTCGGTGCCGGGCCCCATCCGGCGATCAGCGTCGTTGGCTACGTCTCGCTCAAACCGCTGCCGGACAGTGCTCTGCGCTCGCTTGGCACCATCGACGAGCTCGACGTTGCGCTCGGAGCCAACGACATCGACGACGTCATAATCGCCGATCCCGACTTTCCGCAGGAGCGCGCGGTGGCGCTCGTCGACGTGGCTCACGAACGCGGCGTCCGCGTCCGGATCGCGCCGTCGACGATGGACATCCTGGTCCACCGAGCGGAGTTTGTTCCGGGCCAGTTGGTGCCGCTCTTTGAGCTGCGCGCGCCAGTGTTCGAGGGCGTGGACTTCCTCGTCAAGCGTGCCTTCGACATCGTGCTGGCATCGCTGCTTTTGATCGTGCTGAGCCCACTTCTGGTGCTGATCGCTCTTGCGGTCAAGCTGACTTCTCGCGGGAGAGTTCTCTACCGCTCGCCGCGGGCCGGGATCGGCGGCGTGCCCTTCGAGTGCTGGAAGTTCCGCACGATGTTCGAGGACGCCGATGCGCGCCAGGCTGCACTCGAGCCCCATAACGAGGCCTCGGGGGCGCTCTTCAAGATTCGCGATGACCCGCGCTTGACCCGTGTCGGGCGGCGCTTGCGACGCTTCTCGCTTGACGAGCTGCCCCAGCTCGTCAACGTCCTCCGCGGCCAGATGTCGCTCGTCGGGCCGCGCCCGCTCCCCGAACGGGACTTCGAGCGGCTCGAGGAATGGCACATGAAGCGCTACCTCGTACTACCCGGCATGACGGGCCTCTGGCAGGTGTCCGGGCGGGCCGACCTTGACTTCGACGATCTCGTACGGCTTGACTTCTTCTACCTCGAGCGCTGGTCGGTCTTCCTCGACCTGACGATCCTCGTCAAGACGCTTCCCGCCGTGCTCTGGGGCCGAGGAGCGTTCTAGGCAGCATTGCCGCTTGGCGCGCCGCGCGCCGACGCACGTCGATGCCGACGCCGCTGCGCGCATTCTCGCACGCTGCGTCATAGACGGCCCAGGTCGCTCGGGCGGCGTCGTCCCAACTCCACACCGGCGGCGCCGGCGCCGGGCGGCGGGCCTCAACGCCGGCCGCCAGCAGTCCCTCCATGTCGCCACGCGGCACGAACCGCGCGCGGTCGCCGAGCACCTCGCGGACGACCGGCGTGTCGCAGGCGACCACCGGCGTGCCACAGGCGAGCGCTTCAACGGTGGGAAGACCGAAGCCTTCATCGTCGCTCGGAAAGACGAGAGCGTGGGCCCCGCTGTAGATCGCAGCGAGATCGTCGTCGCTGACCGCGCCGGTGAGCGTGACGTCGGGCAACTCGTAGGCCCACTCGCGCGCTGGGCCGGCGAGCACCAGTGGCATTGTCCGGGGCGCTTGCGCGAGCGCCGCGACGCGCTTGCGAGGATCCGGGTGCTGCATGCTGCCGACCCAGAGCAGGTAATGCTCCGGCAGCTGGTAGCGCTTGCGCGCCCTGGCAATCTCGGCGCCGGAGCGCCGGCGCATCACGGGGTCGGCAGCCTCGGGAATCACGGTGATCCTCGTTGGATCGATGCTCAGCAGCTCCTGGGCGTCGGCTGCCACCACCTGCGAGGGGACGATGATCTGCTCAGCGTGCTGCGCCGCGAGGTAGCGAAGGCCGAAGCGTACGCCGGTGCGCAGGTACTCGCTGCGGCGTTTAAGGGCAACGAGGTCGTGCAGCGTGACGACGGAGGGACAGGGCGTGCGTAGTTGTGCACCCTCGAGCCACGGCGAATGAAAAACGTCGCAGCGGCGGGGCCGATGGGTTTCACTTATGGTCGCCTCGGCGGGCTTGGTTGCTTGGAGTGCATCGAGCAGGCAGCGAACGTAGCGCCCGATGCCGCGCGGGTCGCCCTGTGCTCGACTGTCGAATGCGAGCCTCATCTCGGGCGCAGACAGCTGCACGCCCGCCGACGGTCACGCGGAGGCTGCGTGCGCTGGATGGATGCCGCTCGCACTGCTGCGTGGAGGGACCTCTCCATGCCGTGTGACGATATCCGGGATGACGGTGCAAGGCAACGTTTTTCGCAAAGTCCGATCCGACTACATTGGTGAGCGTGGCCTACTTCGAGCGTATCTGGGCGGGCGCGCCCGAAGAGGTGACGCCCGAGCACTTTGCGCTGCGGCGTGAGTTCCTCCTTGCGCGCGCGCGTGCGGGGGAGCGCGTGCTCGACTTGGGCTGTGGCGACGGGGCCTTCGCGCAAGCGCTGGCCGAGCACGGCGCGGACCCGGTTGGTGTGGATGTTGCGCTCGAGGCGCTGCGCCGGGCTCGGCTCCGGGCTCCGCAGGTCGAATTCCGCCACAGCGGCGAGGTGCTGCCGTTCGGCGACGGCGAGTTCGCGGTGGTCTGGGCCGGTGAGCTGTTCGAACACGTCCAGGACGGCCTGGGCCTGCTCGCGGAGGTGACGCGCGTGCTGCGGCCCGGCGGGCGGCTGCTCCTCTCGACGCCCGCTCACGGGTGGCGGCGACGGCTGTCGGTTGCACTCAGCCGGCGGCGATTCGAGGCGCAGTTCGAACCGCGCTCCGACCACGTGCGGTTCTTCACAGCGCACTCGCTGCGCACGTTTTTGGCGGCGGCGGGGTTCGACGAGCCCGACGTTCGCTCCCATCGTGGTGTGCTGCTGGCGAGCGCGACGCGGCGTTAGCCCGCGGGCCGGCTTGCTGTATGCGCCGGCCGAGGTGCTCGAGAGCGCATACTTAATCGATGCTCCGCTTTGAGCTCGGCGACGGTCGCGCAATGCGACTGCTCGATGCATCCGATGCCGAGGAGCTGTTCGTGCTGATCGACGCGAACCGCAAACATCTCGCGCGCTGGATGCCCTTCGTCGGTCAGACCCGCAGCGTCGCGGACTCGCTTGTCTTTGTTCGCTCGGCGCGACGCCAGCTCGCCGAGAACCGCGGCCTACAGATGGCGGTCCTCGCGGACGAGCAGATCATCGGCGTTGCCGGCTTCCACGCCATCGACTGGCCGCGCCGCTCGACCAGCATCGGTTACTGGCTCGCGCAGGCCCACCAGGGGGCCGGCACGATGACGCTTGCCGTGCGGGCGCTTATCGGTCACGCGTTTGACGCCTGGGAGCTGTGCCGCGTCGAAATCCGGGCGGGCGTGCACAACTCCCGCAGCCGAGCGATACCCGAACGCCTCGGCTTCCGCGAGGAGGGAATCCTGCGCGGCGCCGAGCGCATTGAGGACCGCGTCATCGACCACGTCATCTATGCGGTCACTGCCGTCGACTGGCGCGCTATGAGCGCGTTGGGTGACCGTGACCCGGCGCGTGCTTGACGCGGTGGTGGACGACCCGCGGCGGCGGGACGGGGGGTAGTAGCGCGAGGTAGAGCTGCTGGTACTCGTGCGACTGTGGGTCAAGGTAGAGCGCCGGTGCCAGGTCCCTTTGCGCAGTGGCGGTGGCGCCGAGCTCGTAAAACTCGTAATAGGCAAGCTCGAACCACGTGTTTGGGTTGGAGGGCTGCAGTTCCACGGCGCGCTGCATCGTGAGTTCGCCGGCGTTTGGGTCGTGTAGGCCAGCCTGGGCGTAGGCGAGCTGCACGAGTGGTAGGTAATCGAGTGGGTCCTCGGCGATCGCAGTGGTTGCCTGGGCGCGCGCGAGCACGTAGTTGTGGTTGGCGTTTGCGATGAACGCAGCACCCGTGGCGTCCTGCGAGCGGAGAGGCTGCCACTGCGCCCAGGCGACGAGCAAGGTGGTGACGATGGCGGCCGCCGCGATCCAGCCAAAGCGCAGGTTGCGGAGCGTCGCGAGCCGCGGCCGCCCCCGGGGGAGCACCGAGCCGTGCGGTCCGCGACCTGCCACCCAGCCGGCGCAGAGCAGCGCGATCATCGCGTCGCCGGGCACGAACCAGGTGATGTCGATGCCTGAGTGAACGGTGAAGATCACGACGCAGGTGATCAGCGTCAGCAGCCCGATGCGCTCCGCCGACTCGTTGGCGTGGACAGCGGCGCGATGCCTGAACGGTCCTGCCGCGGCGACCGCGGCGCGTACCCACAACGCCGCGAGCACGAGGCTCAGAGCGAGCCCGACGAGACCGAGGTCGGCGAGCGTCTGGACGATGTATCCATGCGCATTGGCGGCGGTCGACGAAGTGTCCGCGTAGCGCAGAAACACCGTTGTATAGCTTCCGGCGCCGTTGCCGATGATCGAGCTCCCCTCATACGCCTTCCACGCGACGTCCCAATAGAGCGCGCGCTCGCTGCCGAGCGCGGTCAGGCGGTTTGCGCTGTTCCCCACGTTCGGGTGCGTGTCCGTGAGCGTGCTCCAGTCGTGCGAGATCGAGCCGGCGAGACCGCGCGAGCTCGCTGCCAGGGCGATCGCTCCGGCGACGGGAACGAGCGCGAGGGCGACGACGAGCGCGACCCCGATGCGATAGCGCGTCCGCGGCGCCGCTGGGCGGCGGACCGTCGCGAAGCGCAGCACGAGACCGGCCACGGCGCAGAGCACGAGCGTGATCGCGAGTATCGCTCCCAGGTCGTGTCCCGCGGCGCTCCGCGCGGCAAGCGCGGTGTCGTCGGTGGTGAGTGCGGGCTGGGCAAAGGTCCAGGCGATTACCACGAGGGTGCCGAGTGCACCGATCCCAAGCACCGATGCCGCACGCAGACGCAGCGGCGTGACGGTGAACCAGAAGGCCAGCCCAAAAGCGAGCGCGATGAGGGCACCGCGTGAGTAGCAGAGAAGCAGCGTGACCAGCAGGAGACAGATTGCGGGCGCCGCGAGTCCGACGAGCGTGCCGTGACCCTCGCGGCGTGTGCCAAACCACAGGCACGGCGGGACGCCGAGCGCGGCGGTCAGCCCAACTGCGTTCCAGTAGTTGAACGGCGCGTTGAGGCGGGCAAAAGTGGGCCCGGTTGCGAGCACCTCAGGGATGATCTTCGTCATCACCGCATAGGCCGAGACGACAACCGTGGCGAGGGCGACGCCGGCGATAACGCTCCGCCAGCGCCCCGGAGCGAGACGCACGAGCGCGATCGCACCGGCGAAAGTCGCCGCGTAGCTAAGCGTGCGACTCGCTTCGATCCAAGAGTCGGACGGCTCAGCCGACCATGCGACCGATAGCGCGGTGAAGGCCGCCAGGGCAAAAAACGCGATCGCCGCGCCGCCACCCCAGAGCTTGACTTGGCTCGAGCAGTCGAGTGCGATCGCGCTCGCGACGAGCGCGCCCGAGCCTAGTGTCAGGGCCATCTCGGCAGTCGTCGCCGAACCGAGATCGAGGCCACCGGTCGCGCCGAAGCAGACCGCGGCGATCGCCGCGGCGATCGTGACCGATAGCCAGGAGCGGCCCGCGGCGCTCCGCAGAGCGCTGGCCGCGGGCTGCGCGCCGGCCGGCCGGCTAACGGGCGCGGCGTGCGCGGACAAGTCGACGGGCGGCTTGGGTTAGCGGGACTCCGGCGATCGCGATCAGCGCGACGAGCACGAGCAGCAGCGGGGTGGGCAGCGTGTCGAGCAACGAGCCGCCGTGCAACACGACCGCACCCACGGCGACGTTGTGACCGTCGAGATCGACCGGCTTGCCGCCGAGCTTCTCGCCCTGGTCGAGCTTTGACTGCGCGTCCTTGTCGCCGTCCCCGCCCGGCAAGTTGCGTGCGGGAGCAATCTCCGCGAGCTCTGCTTGGCGGATCGCGTCGGCGCACGTTGTGTATTCGGCGATGTCGGTCGGCAGATCGGCGAGCGCATCCTTCAGCAGCGTCGCCGAGTAGTGGTGGGTAAGCACCCCGTCGTGGACGAGGCAGTCGTTGATCAGGGCCGCCACTGCGGTGGGCAGCTTCCGCGGGGGCTTCTTAGTCTTCGCGGACGCAGCGGCGGGCGCCAGCGCCAACAGCGCAGCGACCAGCGCCAGCAGAGCGCAGATGCGCCTCACAGTGTCACGCTACCAGTGCTGCTGGCGGATGCGGAGCCGGCGAGCGCCTGGGCAAATCCGTCGGCCCACCCCTCGTAGGTGTAGCCCATGACATCCCGACTGCCCGTTTTGCCGAGCTCTGCACAGCGTTCTCGGTCCTCCGCGAGCGCACGCAGGGCAGCGGCGAGGGCGGCCGGATCGTGCGCAGGCACGACCAGGCCGTTGCGCCCGTGGCGCACTAGGCCTCCGGCAGCGGCGCCGACCGCGTCGCTCGAGATGATTGCGCACGCCTGGTTCATGGCTTCGTT
Source organism: Solirubrobacterales bacterium (assembly GCA_003133565.1). Lineage (GTDB taxonomy): Bacteria > Actinomycetota > Thermoleophilia > Solirubrobacterales > Solirubrobacteraceae > Palsa-513. Next base: position 30,641 of record PKYB01000099.1, on the reverse strand, counting down.
GGCGACCAGCGCCCAAGGCTCGATAAATCGCCGGGTCCGGATCGACGGTATGACAAGAACGTCACAAGCCGCGTAAGAGTTGCGCAACTGGAAGGCGTCGAGCGTTCCTACCGAACGCACGCCCTCGGCCTCGACGCGGTGCTCGCCGACGAGCGTGAGCGTCGCCGCGCCGGCTCCCAAGCCAGAGCGCTGCCAGGCGTCTAGGAGCACGGCGAGGCCCTTCTCGGGAGCCGGTCGACCAACGAACAGGAAGGCGAAGCGGTCGTCGCTGCGCGCCTCGGCTCGGCCGGACCAGAAGTCGTTATCGACGGCCTGTGGTGCGACGAAGATGCGGCGCGCGCCGTGGGCTGCGACGTAGCGGCTGACGTGTGGGCCGTAAGTTACGACCGCGGCGGCTTCGCGGTAGATCTGCGCCATCAGCGGCCAGGCCGCGAGATGGGCGGCTATCCGTGGGGTGCGCCAGAGCGCTGCCCAGAAGATGAACGGCACATCGGCGCGCCGCGAGGCACGCCAGGCGAGCGGCAACGCAACGCGCCCGCCGGTGCCCACGATCACCGCGCGATAGTTCTTCGAGCGGACCAGTGCGCCAACCTCGCGCTGGCGCACCGTCCGGCTCGGCAGTTCTGCGGGCGCACCGCCGGGCGGCGCGCCGTGCAAGTAGCGCCCGCCAAACAACGCGAGCTCGATCGGCGTGCGCTGATGTAGCGCGACAAACGCGCCGCGGCGACTGGCAGGAACGTGTCCGGTGACGAAGAGCACCGGCTTGGACGCGTCGTCCACTACGCGCATCGACGGTGAACGACGAGCGTGCGCTGCAACTCGCTTGCCGGAAGATAGGCGTGATCGCTCAGGAAGGACCGCGCCTCGGCGACCGCGTCCTCGCGCGCATAGGCCGCGGCAGTCGGAGCGACGAGGTGCGCCACCGGCAGCGCATCGATGACGCCCATGCGCCAGCCGTGTGCGCGCGCCAGCGCGGACCAGTGGGCGTCAAGCCCCCAGCCCATCCGCAGCGGCGGGAATGGCAGCAGCACCGCGAGCGTATCGCGGTGCAGCGCGGTGACCGGTCCGATCTCGACGAACGCCGTCTCGCGCACGACGCTGCGCGCCCGCCGGCGCGTTACACGCCAGGCGGCGTGCGAGCGGAGCCGGTGCGCTGGCTGCGCAAGGCGCAGTTGGTGGCGTTCGGCTTGGTGGATAAACCCGTCGAGGAAGCCGCGGGGGAGGGTCACGTCGTCGTCGAGCAGGAGCAGCCAGTCGAAGCGCTCAAGCGACTGAGTGGCGAGTAACAGGTTGAAGTTCTCAAATCGCCCGAGCGAGCCGGCGTCGCGCACCGCGATGGTGAGCGCGTGACGCGTGCGGCGCAGCTCGGCAATCGCGGCTTCGTAGGTCTCCGTGCGCTCCGGGCGCGCGGCGGAAATGACGAGCACCTCGCGCCGGGGCGGCTGGCGGCGTGCGGCGCGGGCAAGCGCGACGCGCGTCGGCAGCGCGAGCACGTCAAGGCCCGCATCGGCGAGCGCGCGGATCGCGTCACGGCGTCCGCCGACCGTCCCGCTCTCGCCCGAGAGGAAGTCCTCACCCTTGTGGGCGGGCGTTGGAGGGCCCTGTGGGCGAAGTGCCGCGACGAGCCGCCCAGCGCTGTGGGCGGCGAGGACGGGACCGTTGGCGCAGCGACGACCAAACGTGTGCCAGATGCAGCCGGCGAGGGTGCGTAGCTCAGATCGCAGCGCTGGCGCGGCGCTCGTGCGCTCGTCAAAGCGGCGCGCCGTTACACCCCTCCGCGCGGCGGCGCGAGCGAGTGCCCAAAGCGTCGCGTCCGCGGGGGCACGCCGGTGGTCGAGCGCCGCCGCGGCGACGTAGCGGATACGCCCGCCAGCGTCGAGATAGTGCTGCTCCCACTCGAGCTCGTCGCCGGTGCCGACAGGGAGCTGCTCATCGAACCGCCCGAAGGTCCTGAACGTCTCAGCGCGGATCGCCAGGTTCGCTCCCCAGCCGCTGACAACGTCGCGGTCGCCGTCGCCGTGGTCCTGGTTGGTAATCGGCGCGCCCTCACGTCCACACGTTTGCCGCTGCGCAGCGCGCCCTTCCAGGCGGGCGTGGATTGGCCCTGTGAAGACGCCGACGTGTGGCAGACGCTTGGCCGCGTCGAGGTAGGCGCTGAGCCAGCCTGGGTCGACCTCGACGTCGTCGTCGACAAAGATCAGGAGTTCGGATTGCGCGGCGTCGATGCCTGCGTTCCGTGCGGCGTTGAGCCCACGCGGGGAGCCGAGGGCGACGTAGCGGGCGCCGTGGCGGAGGCCAACCTGCTCTGTCGTATTGTCGTGGCCATCGTCGACTACAACCATCTCGGCACCGTCACGACGCGCCTGACCGGCGATCGAAGTGAGCGCGACGTCGAGATAGTCGGGCCGGTCACGGGTCGGAATGATGATCGTCGCGGATGGGGCCACGCTCTGCCAGAGTCTACGTTTGCGCCGCGCTGGCAAAGCGTGCCTCGACGCCCGCCTGACGCTCCTTCTAGGATCCGTGGACGATGCGGGCACTCGTAACCGGCGGCGCCGGGTTCATCGGTTCCAATCTCGTCGATGCGTTGCTCGCCCGCGGCGACCGGGTTACGGTCGTCGATGACCTCTCGACCGGCAAGCAGGCGAACCTCACAGGCGCGATCGCTGCCGGCGCCGAGCTGCACGTCCTCGACATACGCGACGCCGAGCGTCTTGCCGCCGTCGTCGCGGCCGCCGCGCCAGACGCGATCTTTCACCTTGCGGCACAGATCGACGTCCGCAAGTCGGTTGACGATCCGGCGTGGGATGCGACGATCAACGTCGGGGGCACGATCAACGTGCTCCAGGCTGCTCACCGGCACGGTGTCGCGCGGGTCGTCAACAGCTCCACCGGCGGCGCGATCTACGGCGATGCTCAAACGCTGCCTTCGCCCGAAACAGAGACTCCGCTGCCGGAGGCAGCCTACGGGCAGAGCAAGCTAGCGGCTGAAGGCTACCTGGGACTTTACGAGCGTCTCTACGGGCTATCGTCGGTGACCCTGCGCTACGGCAACGTCTATGGACCGCGTCAGGATCCGCTTGGAGAAGCCGGTGTGATTGCGATCTTCTGTGGCTGCCTTGCCACGGGTAGGCAGCCGACGATCTTTGGCGACGGCAAGCAAACGCGCGACTATGTCTACGTTGGCGACGTCGTTGGCGCGAACCTTCTCGCCGTCACGAGCGACGCGAGCGGGCCGATCAACATCGGAACTTCCCGCGAGACCTCGGTGCTCGAGCTCGTCGGGGTGCTCGGGGAGCTCGCCGGAGTGGACGATTTCACGGCGAACTTCGCGCCGCCACGCCTTGGCGAGCTCGCACGTAGCTGCCTTGACGTCGGCCGGGCCCGGGAGCTGCTCGGATGGGAGCCCGCCGTCACAATCCGCGACGGGTTGCGCATGACGCTCGACGCGAGCCAAGCCACACTCCAGCAGTGAGCGTGTCACGACGGGTTCTGATCACGGGCATCTCCGGGCAGGACGGGTCCTATCTCGCCGAACTCCTCTGCGCTGAGGGTGCCGAGGTGCACGGGACGCTGCGCGGGCCGCTGGCGCGCGAGCTGCCGAACCTTTCCGCTGTGCGCGAGCAGCTCGTGCTGCACGAGGCCGACCTGGACGTCCCCGGCCAGCTCGGCGGGGTGGTGGCCGAGGTCGAGCCGGCGGAGATCTACCATCTCGCCGGACCGGCGTTCGTTCCAGACTCCTGGCGCGCGCCGTCGCTGACGATTCGCGCGATTGCCGGCGGTGGAGCCGAGCTGCTTGCGGCCGTGCGCGACCACGCGGCGGAAGCGCACGTGGTCGTCGCGAGTTCGCGAGAGATCTTTGGCGAGGCGGCGCCGAGCCCCCAGGACGAGGCCACAATTTGCGCTCCAAGCTCCCCCTACGGCGTTGCGAAGCTCTCCGTGCACCAGCTGGTTGCCCTTGCGCGCGAAGGTGAAGGGCTGCACGTTTCCTCGGCCATCCTCTTCAATCACGAGTCCCCGCGGCGGCCGGAAAGGTACATCTCGCGCAAGGTGTCGCGTGGCGTCGCGGCAATCAGCCTCGGGCAGGCGCAGGAGATCGTGCTCGGAGATCTGAGTGCCGTGCGTGACTGGTCGGCTGCGAGCGATGTCGTGCGGGGGCTGCAGGCGATGGCGGCCGAACCGGAGCCCTCCGATTTCGTGCTCGCGAGCGGCGTCGGTCACACCGTCCGCGAGCTCGTCGATACCGCCTTTGCGATCGTCGGCATCGACCCCGAGGCGCATCTACGCGTCGACCAGCGCTTCGTTCGTGAGCACGAAGCCAGCGACCCGGTGGGCGATCCCTCGCGCGCGCGTGAGCGCCTGCGCTGGTCGGCACAGGTGAGCTTCGCGGAGCTCGTCGGTGAGATGGTGCGCGCCGACCTCGCGGAACTCGGCGCCGGCGTTACGCGATCGTGATCCCCGGTTCCAGGTAGACGTCCTGGACCGCGTGGATCAGTGCGACGCCCTCCTCGAGTGGTCGCTGGAATGCCTTGCGGCCCACGATCAGGCCCGTGCCGCCGGCGCGTTTGTTGATGACCGCGGTCCGGACCGCCTCCGCGAGGTCGCCTGCACCGCTCGACGCGCCACCGCTGTTGATCAGCGGAACGCGCCCCAGATAGCAGTTGGCGACCTGGTAGCGGCAGAGATCGATCGGGTGATCGCTGGTGAGCTTTGAGTACACGAGGTCCGAGGTCATGCCGTAGTCACCCTCGTCGGCGGCGACGGTGACCTTCTCGAGCGCTAGGTAGCCGCCGTTGTTGACGGCCAGCTTCTGCTTGATGATGTCGGCCTCGATCGTCACGCCCAGGTGGTTCGCCTGGCCGGTGAGGTCGGCCGACAGCGAGTAGTCGACGCCACCCTGCTTGAACGCCGGGTTGCGCAGGTAGCACCAGAGGACGGTGAACATGCCGAGGCGGTGCGCCTCCTCGAAGCAGTGGGCGATCTCCACGAGCTGGCGCGTGCTCTGCTCGCTGCCGAAGTAGATCGTCGCGCCGACGCCGACGGCGCCGAGCTCGAATGAACGCTGCACGCTTGCGAACAGCACCTGGTCAAAGCGGTTTGGATACGTCAGAAGCTCGTTGTGGTTGATCTTGACGATGAACGGGATGCGGTGGGCGTAGCGGCGACTGACCGCGCCGAGCACGCCGACCGTCGAGGCGACGGCGTTGCACCCGCCTTCGATTGCCAGTTCGACGATTGCGTTCGGATCGAAGTAAGAGGGGTTCTTGGCAAAGCTCGCGCCGGCGCTGTGCTCGATCCCCTGGTCTACCGGCAAGATGCTGAGGTAGCCGGTGTCGGCGAGGCGGCCATGGCCGAGCATCAGCTGGAAGTTGCGCAAAGTGGTGTTGGAGCGGTCGCTGGCGGCGAGCACGCGGTCCACAAAATCCGAGCCCGGGAGGTGCAGCAGTGAGCTGTCGAATGTGTCGCAGCGATGTGTGAGCAGCGTGTCGGCGTCGTCGCCGAGCAGCTCCTCGACGCGGTCCAGAATCGAATCCTTAGTAGCGACTGCCATCGGAAAACCTCCTCGGGATCAAGATCTTTTGAGCCTAGCCGACACGACGCCTCGCCGGCTGCGCCTCATTGCGTGAGCAGTGCAAGGTCGGCGTCGACCATCAGCCGGATCAGCGCCTCGAAGTTGGTGCGCGGCTCCCATCCGAGCAGCTCCCGCGCCTTCGTGCAGTCGCCGATCAGCTGCTCGACGTCGGCCGGGCGGATCAGTGACGAATCAGTCTCGACATAGTCATTTACCGCGAGCCCGGCTTGGTCGAAGGCGATCTCGACGCATTCGCGCACCGAGTGTGCGACCCCCGTCGCGATGACGAAGTCGTCGGGCTGGTCGCGTTGCAGCATCATCCACATCGCCTCGACATAGTCCTTCGCGTAGCCCCAGTCGCGCTCGGCGTCGAGATTGCCGAGCCTCAGCTTGTCCACGAGCCCGAGTTTGATCGCCGCGGCGTGCCAGGTGATCTTGCGCGTGACGAACTCCAGCCCCCGTCGCGGCGATTCGTGGTTGAACAGGATGCCGCTCGTCGCATGCAGGCCGTAGCTCTCGCGGTAGTTGACCGTGATGAAGTGACCGTAGGCTTTCGCGACGCCGTAGGGCGAGCGCGGGTAAAACGGCGTCAGCTCGGTCTGCGGCACCTCGCGCACCTTGCCGAACATCTCGCTCGATGAGGCTTGGTAGAACCGCGCATCCGGGCACGTTTCGCGCACGGCTTCGAGGATGCGCGTCACGCCGACTCCACTGAACTCGGCCGTCAGCGTCGGCTGCACCCAGGAGACGGCGACGAACGACATTGCCGCCAGGTTGTAGATCTCGTCGGGCTGGGTGGCACGCAACGCGTCCCCGAGCGAGCGCTGGTCGAGCAGGTCGCCCTGGTGGAGCGTGACCCGGCCGCGCAGATGCTCGATCCGGTCGAAACGCTCGACCGATGAGCGGCGCACCATCCCGTGCACGTCGTAACCGCGGTCGAGCAGCAGCTCGGCAAGATAAGAGCCGTCCTGACCAGTGATCCCAGTAATGAACGCTGTTCGCTTCACCTGCTGATGATGGCCTTCCCGTTTGCGCCAACACCGCGACGGCGTGGCGACCGACTCATGGGTGTCGCTCTGAGCTTCCCAGGCTGGCAGCCTACGTGCGTTCCCGAGCGATCGTCAGCCTCACCGAGCGTCGACGACGAGTCGCTTTGACATCAGCGCCCCGTGTCGCGTCGCCGCGCGGCATACTGGCGGCCGACGGCGGCCACGAAGCGCGGGTTGTAGTGCAGATAGCGGCGCCAGAGGCGCCGCGGCTCACGTGCCAGGCGGTAGGACCATTCGAGCCCGTGGCGCCCCATCCAGGGTGGCGCCTGGGCAACCAGTCCGGCATGGAAGTCGAAAGCCGCTCCGACGCCGATCAGCATCGGGGCCTGCAGATGCGGACGCATGCGCGCCATCCAGAGCTCTTGGTGGGGCTGGCCGGTGCCGACCCAGACGATATCGGCGCCGGCGCCGTCGATTTCCTCGATGAGCTTGCGCTCCTCGTCGGCTGTCGGTTCGCGAAACGGCGCGCCCGAGCTCCCGCCGACATGCGGCGGCGCGTAGGCGCCGACGATCTGAAGGCCAGGAAAGCGCGTCCGCAGGTTGAGTGTTAGCGCCACGAGCGCACCCTCACTGCGGCCGCCGTAGAGGTAGGCTCGCGCTCCGCTGCGCGCGGCGCGCTCGCAGCAGGCAAGCATCAGGTCGGGCCCGTAAACGCGGGCGCTGATCTCGCGATGGCCCAGCAGCCGTAGCGCCCATACCAGCGGCTGGCCGTCGGGCACGACGAGCGAGGCGCCGAGCACGGCCTCGCGGATCGAGGCGTCCTCTTGCGCGAGCATCACGAGGTGAACGGCGGCCGCGATGAGATAGCCAGGCGAGCGGCTCGCGACCATCGCGTCAATCCAGTCGAGCACCTCGTCGTAGCCAGCAGTCGCCAAGGGGATCCCGAGCACAGCGGCGACCGCTGGCGGGGACGGCGTGTCGGGCGGGTGCGATGCGGCGACCATCCGCGTGTTCTATCCATTTGCGCCACGCCGGCGCGCCTGCACGGGCGCTCAGCAGGCGCCGAGAGACGGTTGCGTCGGCGCTGCGACGAGCGTCACCTTCGCGCGCGTGAATCTGGGCACGTGCTCGAACGCGAGTACGGCGATCCCGCGCTGCGGGTCGGCGCTGCGACCACCAGGGCGCAGCGTCTCTCCGGTGTGGCGGTAGACGATCGCGCTCACCATGCGCTGGATCGCCTCGAGCGGCCCCACGGAGGACTCGCTCGGATCAGTGGCCAGGGCCGCGCGACTGCGTACCACGAGCAGGATGGCGTTGCCATCGGCCCACGCCCGCGTTGCCTGCGGTGCGCCGCCGTACATCGCGGTGTGAATCGACCCGAGGGCGCGCGCTGCCACCGACCCAAGGTCGTCCTCGGGCTGCGATCTTGAGACTTCCAACTGCTTCACGCTAAGGCTCCTCCTCGGCCTGCTGCTAGGTACGGTCACTTGCGCGATGCTATGGCTATCCCCGGCGTGCGTCGCGGGGGAAAAGCTCCGCTGTCTGGTGAATATCACGCGTCAGGTCTCGGCCACGGGGACGCCACTCACCGGCGCGAAAAAGAAACGCCGCAAAGTGGTGAATGCGCGGCGCAGCAACCCGATCTAGCACCCGAGCTCGTGCGCAAGAGCACGCACGAGCTGTCCCGCTACAGCTCGCCCCGCACGCAGACGAAGACAGTGGGCGCCATGCGCTCGCGAACCCGCGTCGCAAAGAAGCCCGCTCGCGCGAGCAGCTCGGCGAAGGTCTGCTCGCTCTCACCGCTCGGTGCCGTGAGGACCGCCCGACCGCCCGGGCGCAGCATCCGCGCGATCTCGCGCAGCGGCACGCGCCGTCCATCCTCCGCGCCGTCGCAGATCACGACATCGAAGCTCTCCTCGACAAAGGGCAGCGCGAGCGAGTCGAGGCTGCCGGGCGTGGGCTCGGCGGCGAAGTAGTCGAGCTGCTCGAGCGCCGCGAGCGTGGCGCGCAGGCGGGCCGCTGGCGCAATGTGCAGTACCCGGCGCGCCGCCGCGAGCACGTCGGTGCGCTCGCGCAGTACCCGTTCGAGCGGGCTCTCGAGCTCGATTTGCCCCTCGGCAAGAAGTGCGATTGAGGATCGGCTCACACCCGGATTAACGGCAGCGCTACGGGCTACCCCGCGGTGTATCCACCCCGGGGGGGTGGTGAAAAAAGCGCCCCCGAGCGCAACTTATCGGGACCTACGCTGGTCATCAGAAAGGCCGGGGATCTATCCCAGCATCAGGCGAGGAAGCACTCGCGGCGCTGGCACCACGGACTTCACCAAGGAGCTACGACGATGACCAGCGGGCGCAGGGACAGCCACGACGGGACGGGAGACGGTGACACGGGGGCCACAGAGGCCTCCCGCAAGGACGCCGACCCCGGCGCCCAGATGAACCAGGCTCGCAGTGAGTACCGACTGCGGCTCGCGCATGCCCAGGAGGGCGAGGAGATCCCCCGCGAACCGGGCGAGAAGCCGCCGGGACGCCTGCGGATCATCATCGCCGATCCCGATCCGCTGGCGCGTCGGGCGATCCGTGACTCACTCGCGCTCGATCGAACCTTTGTCATCTCCGCCGAGGCCAAGGACGGCGTCGAGGTCGTAGAGCTCGCCGTGCACTATCGCCCGGAGCTCGTGCTCATGGAGGTCGGTTTGCCGATCCTCGACGGCATCAGCGCATGTCGCGAGATCGTCACACGCGCGCCCACGGTGCGCGTCGTGATGTTCTCCGTGCCGCAGGACCGCGACGTCGAGGTGCGCGCGCTGCGGGCCGGCGCCAGCGGCTTTCTCTCAAAGAACACGAGCATCGACTCGGTCGGTCGCGCGCTGCGCTCGGTCGCCGGCGGCGAGGCCGCAGTTTCGCGTTCGCTGACCAGCCACCTGATCGAGATTCTGCGCCGCACCGGCGAGAACGGCACCGGCATGCGACCGGTGAAGAGCCCGCTGACCACGCGTGAGTGGGAGGTTCTCGACCTGATCTGCGCCGGCGAGTCCACGCGCGACATCTCTAGCAAGCTGTTCCTCTCCGAGGACACCGTCTACAGCCACACGAAAAGCATCCTGCGCAAGCTCGGGGTGCACTCCCGAGCCGAGGCCGTGGAGGCCGCGACGCGGATGCGCCAACCCGGCGTTGGCTGATGGGTGTGGCCGGTCGTCGCAGCCTCGTTCTTCACGACTGAGCGGGGCTGAATCTCCCAGCAAATCGCTCACGTCTAGACTGCGCTGCTCTGATGCGCGTCGGCGTGATTGGTCTTGGCTATGTCGGTCTGCCGCTGGCGGTCGCGTTCGCTGAGGCGGAGGTCGACGTCGTTGGTGTCGAGCGCGATGAGCAGAGGGTCGCGGCGATCATCGCCGGGAAGTCCTACATCGAGGACCTCGACGATGCCACGCTGACCGCCGCGGGCCGACGGATCGCCGCCACCGATGAGTACGCGGCCCTGGCGGATGTCGATGCGGTATTGATCTGCGCCCCGACGCCGCTGAGTCCAAACGGCGAGCCCGATCTCGAGCCCTTGCTGGACTGCGTCCGCGGCGTCAGCGCCATCCTGCGCGCCGGCCAGCTCGTCGTGATCGAGTCGACGAGCTACCCCGGCACGACACGTGAGCGGGTCGTGCCGCTGCTCGAGCAGTCGGGGCTCCGCGCGGGCTTTGACTTCCACGTCGCCTTTTCGCCTGAACGCGTCGATCCGGGCCGGACCGACTACACGCTGCGCAACACGCCGAAGCTGATCGGCGGCCTCACCGCGGCGTGCGCCCAGCACGCCGAGAACGTCTATCGCCTGATCTGCGACGAGATCGTTCAGGTCACGACGCCCGAGGTCGCGGAGCTGACCAAGCTGCTCGAGAACATCTTCCGCGCCGTCAACATCGCGCTGGTGAACGAGCTCGCGATGCTGACCGACCGCATGGGCATCGATATCTGGGAAGTCGTCGATGCGGCGGCAACCAAGCCTTACGGTTTCATGCGCTTCGAGCCGGGACCGGGGATGGGCGGCCACTGCCTGCCGGTCGATCCGTTCTATCTCGCCTGGCGGGCGCGGGAGTTCGACATGTCGACCGAGTTCGTCGAACTCGCGGGCAAGGTAAATCAGCAGATGCCCTACCACTGCATCGCAAAGCTCCAGCGCGTATTGAACGAGCGCGGGCGCGCCGTCCACGGTGCACGCATCGCCGTACTCGGCGTGAGCTACAAGCCGGGCGTCGGCGATATCCGCGAGTCGCCGGCGGTCAAGATCATCACGCTGCTCCGCGAGCTCGGTGCCGAGGTCGTCTACCACGACGACCACGTTCCGGCGCTCGAGCGTTTTGGCCTGCGCTCACTCCCGCTGGCTGACGCGCTCGCCGGCGCGGCGCTCGCGGTGATCGTCACAGCCCACCAGGGGATCGACTACGACCAGATCGCCGCCTCTGTGGATTGCGTGCTCGATCTGCGCGGCGTGACCCGCGCGAGCAGCGCCACAAATGTGGTGCTTCTGTGAAGCCCGCCGCCCTTGAGCGGCTGCGCTGCCCTAGCTGCCACGCCCGCCAATCGTTCGAGCTCTCCGCTTACGCGAGGAGCGGCGAAAGCGAGGTGCGCGAGGGGACTCTGACCTGTCGCTCGTGCGGTGATCAGCGGTCGGTGAGCGCCGGGATTGTCGATCTGCTCCCCGCCGATCTGCCCCCGTTCGTCTCCGCCGAGGCCGCCGGCCTCGACCGCTTTGTCAACACGATGCACGACTACGGCTGGACGCGCGAGGACATCCTCGCGCTGCCCTTTCGCGAGGACGGCTACTGGTTCTGTCAGGCGCGCGCTATGCAGCAGACGCTCGCTACGACGGCGCTCGGCCTGGCGCCGGGCAAGACCATCCTCGACGTCGGGTCGAACACCTGCTGGGCGAGCGCGATGCTCGCCGAGAACGATCTCGACGTCACGGCGCTCGACATCAACGCCAACCAGATGCAGGGTCTCCGCACGGCGGACTGGTGGTTTGAGGCCAAGGACATCTATTTCGAGCGGGTGCTGGGAGTGATGTTCGACCTGCCTTTCGCCGACGGTGTCTTCGATTACGTGTGGTGTTGCGAGGTGCTCCACCACAACCATCGCGCGAACCTTTACCGCACGATGCGCGAGCTGGCGCGCGTGCTCAAACCCGGCGGCCGTGCGATCGTCGTCAACGAGACGTGTCGCTCGCTGCGCGATCCGAAGTGGCGGCCGGGCCACGAAGTTGCTCAGTTCGACGGGCACGAGCACGCCTACCTGCCCTGGAGCTACGTCCATGCCGCCCGGCGCGCCGGTCTGCAGGTCCAGGTGGTCTACCCCTGGACTGTCCCGATGTTCTCGCCCACGACCTTCGAGCTCCAGCCGGAGACGAGCCTCCGCCGCGCGGCCTGGCTGCTCACAGTCCACACCACCCGTCGCCTGCCGGCGCTGCGCCGCGCGGCGCTCGCCTACAAGCACTACATCGACGGCGCTGCCTCCTTCTACATGATCGCCACGAACCCCGGGCAGGCGTCGTGACCCCAGCTACCAACGGACCCCAAGGCCAACTCGCGCTCGCCGTCGTCGGGCTCGGCTACTGGGGGCCAAACCTCGCGCGCAACATCGATAGCGCGGCAGGCGCGCGGCTCGCCTGGTGCTGCGACGCGGACACCGGCGTCCGCGACCGGCTCGAGCCAATGTTCGCCGGCGCCCGCTTCACCGATTCGCTCGATGAGCTGCTCGCCGACGAGGACCTAGACGGCGTGCTGCTGGCGACGCCCGTAAACACGCACGCCGAGCTCGCCGTGCGCGTGCTCGAGGCCGGCAAGCACTGTTTCGTCGAGAAGCCGCTCGCGCAATCGGTCGCCGGGGCCCAGCGCGCTGTCGATGCGGCGAGCAAGAGCGGGCGGATCCTGATGGTCGGCCATCTACTGCAGTACCACCCGGGCGTGCGCAAGCTCGCTGAGCTGGTGGCGAGCGGTGAGCTCGGCGCGGTCCACTACATCTACACCAACCGGCTCAACCTCGGCCAGCTGCGCGCCGACGAGAACGCGCTATGGAGTCTCGGCGCGCACGACGTCTCGGTGGTCCTGGACCTCGCGGGAGAGGAGCCCAGCGAGCTCGACGCCCGCGGCGAGTGCTACATGCGCCCCGGCATCGAGGACGTCGTCTTCGCCTACCTGCGCTTCCCCTCGGGGATAACCGCGCACCTGCACCTCTCCTGGCTCGACCCGCACAAGGAGCGTCGCCTCACCGTCGTCGGCTCGCGGCGCATGGCCACCTTCGACGACATGGAGCTCGAGCGCAAGCTGACGATCTACGACAAGGGCTTCGACGAGAAGGCCGACAGCTGGGGTGAGTACATCACGCGCTCGGGCGACGTGACGAGTCCGCGGATCGCCAACGCCGAGCCGCTGCGCCTTGAATGCGAGCACTTCATCCATTGCATCCAAAGCGGCGAAACGCCGCGCTCTGACGGGCAGAGTGGCCTGCGCGTCGTGCGCGTGCTCGAAGGGCTGCAGGCGGCGCTCGATCGGACGCGCCGGTGAGCTTGCGGGCCGATCCGCGAGGACCCGGGCTGCACCTCGCCGAGGACGTTGTGATCGGCGAGCGCGTCGCATTTGGTGCCGGCGTCACTATCCACGCCGGCACGGTCATTGGGGGCGACTGCGTGATCGAGGACGGCGTTGTGCTCGGCAAGCGTCCGCGGCTCGCGCCGCACTCGAACGCGTCGCGCGACGAGCTCACGGGCCTGGTCCTCGGCACCGCGGTCACGGTGTGCGCCGGCGCTGTCGTCTTCGCCGGTGCGATCGTCGAGGACGGCGCGATTCTCGGCGACCAGTGCTCGGTCCGTGAGCGGGCGAAGATCGGCGCGGGGGCGGTCATCGGCCGCGGCAGTGTGGTCGACCCCGGCGTGAGCGTAGGCGCGCGCGCACGCGTGCAGACGAACGTCTACCTGACGGCGGGCTCGCTCATCGAGCAGGACGTGTTTGTCGGTCCCGGCGTCGTCACCACCAACGACAACACGATGGCCCGCCACGCCAAGAGCTACGAGCTGCGCGGTGCGACGCTCCGCCGTGCCTGCCGCATCGGCGGCGGCGCCGTGCTCGTTCCCGGAGTCGAGGTCGGCGAGGAGGCCTACGTCGCGGCGGGCGCCGTCGTGACCAGCGACGTGCCCGCCCGAGCAGTGGTGATGGGGGTCCCGGCCCGCGTTGTGCGGAGCGTTGAGGACGAGGAGCTGCTCGAGCACTGGCGCTGAGCGGTCCGGCTACGGGCGGCGCGTCGGTCCTATAATCGCGCCGCGATGCCGAGCCGCCCGCTGCCCCCGGCAGAGCTGATCCGCCGCGTCGGGTGGGACATCCACTCGCGGAGCCTCGCCGAGGTCTATGAGCAACGCGGCCGCGACCAGTGGGAGTTCACCTGTTCGCTGCTTCCCGCCGACTGGACCTTCGCCGGCAAGCGCGTGCTCGACTTCGGCTGCGGTGTCGGGCGGATGCTGCGCAACGGACCCGAACGCGACCCCGCCGGCGAGTATTGGGGCTGCGACATCGACTCCCGCAGCATCGCCTGGCTATCCGAGCACCTCGCGCCGCCGCTGCACGTCTTCGAGGCCCCTGACCTGCCGCCTACGTCTCTGCCGGACGGACATTTCGACCTGATCTACGCCTTTTCGGTCTTCACGCACCTCAGCGACTCCTGGAGCGCCTGGCTGCTCGAGCTCCACCGGCTGCTGAAGGCCGACGGGATTCTCATTCTCACCGTGTTCGGGCCCGGGTGCTCATCGCACATGGGCATCCCACTCGACGGCGACCACGTCGGCATGAACGTTTTCGCCCCCTACACCGAGTGGGACGGTGGCGGCCCCTTGATCTTCCATTCGGAATGGTGGCTGCGCGCCCATTGGGGCCGAGCGTTTGAGATCACCGAGCTGCGCCCCGGCGATCCCGCCGGTCCACCGCCGCTCTTCGGCCAGAGCGCGGTCGTGATGCGCAAGCGGCCGGTCACGCTCAGCATCGAGGAGCTCGAGCGTCCGGAGCCGGACGAACCGCGCGAGTTTCGCGCGTTGCGCGCGAACGTCGCCTCGCTCAGCACCGAGCTGCGCTGGCACACCGTCTACATCAAGAGCCGCAGCTGGCGGCTGACAGCGCCGCTGCGGGCGGTTGGGCGGCGGCTGCGCGGCGTGCTCAGGGGCCCAGCACCGCGCTGATCGCCGCGACGACCTCGCCAACCTGCGTCTCGCTCAGCACCGGGCTGATCGGGAGTGCAAGGTTCGTCCGCGCAGCCTCATCGGTTCCCGGCAGCGTGAGGTCGGCCAGCATCGCGGGCTGGCGGTGGATCGGCACGCGGTAGTAGGCGCGGGCCTCGATTCCGCTGGCGCGCAGAGCCTTCTCGAGCTCGTCGGCGCGCCCGCTGCGAATCACGTACAGATGCCAAGCCGGGTCACTCCCATCTGTGGCGCGGGGCAGCGAACAAAGCTCGGCCAGAGCGGACGCGTCGTAGCGGTGGGCGGCCCTGCGGCGCCCGTCGGCCCAGCGCTCGAGATGGGGGAGCTGCACGCGGAGGATCGCCGCCTGCAGCTCGTCAAGGCGCGAGTTGTAACCGAGCTGCTCGAAGGTCTGCTTGTCAGTGGAGCCGTGGAAGCGCAGCGCGCGAACCCGCTCCGCCAGGGCCGCGTCGTTCGTCGTGATCGCGCCGGCGTCGCCGAAAGCGCCGAGGTTCTTCGACGGGTAGAAGCTGAAAGTCGCGGCGGTCCCGAGGGCTCCAGGTCGGCCGTACTGCCCGCGCGAGCCGGCCGCCTGTGCGGCGTCCTCTAGCACCGGGACGCCGAGCGCCTCGATCTCGGCAACGGGGGCTACATTGCCGAAGAGGTGCACCGCGATCACCGCCTTGGTTCGCGGTGTAAGTGCCGCGCGCACCGTCTCGGCGGTCACGCAGAAGGTGTCCGGGTCGATGTCGCAGAACACCACGCTCGCGCCCGTCGGGGCGATCGCCTCCGCGCTCGCATAGAACGAGAACGATGGAACGACAACCTCGTCTCCGCGTCCGACCCCCATTGCCTGCAGCGCGATCGTCAGCGCGTCGGTGCCGTTTGCGACGCCGATCGCGTGCGCGGCACCGACGTAGTCCGCAAACTCGCCTTCGAACGCGCTCACCTCTGGGCCGAGGATGTAGCGCCCGCTTTCGAGCACCCGCTCGACCGCTGCGCGCAGCTCGGCCTGAAGCGGCGCCAGCGGCGTGGCTGTGTCGAAGAGCGAGACGGGCACGCCGTGAACCTACTGGGCGCCGCCGGCGTCTGTGGTCTGCCGCAGCACGTCCAGCAGCTCGCGCGGCAGCGCGCGCAGCGCCACGATCGCGACGGCGAGCGCCGCCGTCCCCGCCGCAGCGGCGGGCAACGATGAGAGCGGCGCTACGAGGGCGACGGCGTAGGCGATCGCGAGTGCGAGCGCGATCCGTGCCACCAGGGCGAGATCGGGGCGCAGTTCCGGGTGGCTGACAAACAGGGCGGTGGCGTACGCGCTCGCCAGCACGACTTCGAGCGACAGCGTCACGATCGCCGCGCCCTGCGCGCCGTGGGCCGGAATAAGCACCGCGCACATCGCCGCTGCCAGGACGATCATGCCGGCGTTGATCGCGATCAGCGGGCGGTACATGCGGACCGCCAGCAACGCGAACAAGAACACGCCGGAGAGGAATGTTGCGATGACCCCGGGCCCCAGGATGCGTAGGACCGTACCGCTGCCCGCGTACCCCGATCCACCCATCACGCTGACCGCGAACGGTGCTCCAGCCACGATCAGGAGCGACAGCCAGCCGCCGATCAGCAGCTCGCCTTCGAGCAGGCGTTGCAACGCGTAGCGCAGGCGCGCGCGATCGTCGCGCGCTGCTCGCAGCAAGATCGGGAACGCGGAACCGACCACGAGCAGGGGAATCCCGTTGACGACACTGAGAATTCGAAACGCGAGGCTGAAGATTCCGACGGCGCCGGCGTTGGTCAGCAGCGACATCGCGACGACGACGATTTGGAAGTAGACCGCCCCGAGCGCCGTGGCCGCGGCGAAGACGAACGACTGGCTGAGCAGGAACCGCCAGCGGCGCGGCTCAAACGCCGGCCGCAGCGTGATCTGATTGCGAACGAGGATCACGGTGATCGTCAGCGTCACGGCGAAGGCGAGCACCGCGGCGGTAAAGAACGGCAGCAGCGTCGCCCCGGCCAGGACCAAGACGACGAGGCCCAGCGCGGTCGTCGCCGGGCCGACAAAATCGAGCAACGCGAGCCAGCCGAAGCGCAGACCGGTGCTCAGCGGCAGCGCGAGCGTCCCCTGGAGCGTTGCGAACACCAGGCCCACCGATGCGATGACGGCGCCTTCGACGACCACGCTCGGGTAGCCGGCGAGCACCGTGAACAGCGTTGCGGCAACACCGCCGCAGACGCTGAGCGCGATCCGCAGGCCGATCAGACTACGCATGAAGGTGCGCCGCTCGCCCTCGGCACCGGTGCTCCACTCGCGGACCCCGAGGTTCGCCAGGCCCCCCTCGCTGAGTGCGGTGACGATCAGCAACAGCGAGGTGACCGTCACGTAGCGGCCGTAGCTCTCCTTGTGGAGGTGTCGCGTCAGCAACGGTGTCGCAGCGATGCTCGCGGCGACCGCGCCAAGGTAGGCGAGCATCCGCATGCTGCTGCCGCGCAGGAAGATGCCGCCGGCGCGGCGCGAGTCGAGGACGTCGCGTCGGGGTTCGTTGGCCGCTGCCACGGGCCGAGTGTCTCAGAGCCGACGGCTGCGACGCCGGTCAGCACTCCCCCGAGTTGACAAGACGTGCGCCGGTCCCAAGTGGGCGATCTGGCGGGCATTGCCGTGGTAGCGTCCGCGCCTTGCCCAAGAGTTCCGTCACGGTGCCCCGGCGCGGCCGGCAAGCCACGGCGCCCTGTCGATGAACGATCTCCGCCCCACGGCACCGGCTCCGCGCGAGGATCGGATTCACGAGAGCGCCCGCGACGTCACATTCGTCATCCCGAACTGGAACGGACGCAAGTTGTTGGAGGTGGTACTGCCCTCCGTTCTTGCACAGACATTGCCGGGTTTTGAGGTACACGTGGTGGATGACGCATCGAACGACGACTCACAGGAGTACGTCGAGGGTCAGTGGCCCCGGGTGCGGTTCCTTGCGCACCGTGAAAACGTTGGCATCACGCGCAACTTCAACCGGGGGATCATGTCGGTGACAACGCCCTACGTCGCATTGCTTAACAACGACGTCGAGTTGGCGCCGGACTGGCTGCGTGAGCTACGGGATGCGTTGGAGGCTCACCCCGAGGCGGTGGCTGCCGACTGCAAGATGCTCGAATACGATCGGCGTGAGCGCCTGGACGGCGCCGGCGACCTGCTGACCTGGGCCATGTTGCCTGGGCGCCGCGGCAACGGCGAGCTCGACCGCGGGCAGTACGACGAACCCGAGACGGTATTCAGCGTCAGCGGCGGTGGGGCGCTTTTTCGTCGTGGCGCGTTCGATGACGTCGGGCTCTTCGACGACGACCTCTTCGCCTACTACGAAGACATCGACTGGGGTTTTCGAGCCCAGCTGCTCGGCCATACGGCGCTCTATGTCCCCGCCGCGGTCGCCTATCACATGGGCAGCGCGACGACGAACGCCAAACCCGGTCGCTGGAGTCACTTGCGCCCGCGCAACCA
This sequence comes from Solirubrobacterales bacterium, assembly GCA_003133565.1. Lineage (GTDB taxonomy): Bacteria > Actinomycetota > Thermoleophilia > Solirubrobacterales > Solirubrobacteraceae > Palsa-513. The sequence goes on along the minus strand of PKYB01000099.1, from coordinate 12,391 downwards.
GATCTATGTCGCGGTGAAAAACCTACCGGGCCGACTATGGCTTCGGTTCCTGCCGCGGATTCTCGTCGCGGAGTTGTACTGGCTCGTTGCCGACGCGCGCGCCGGACGCGGGCGTGAGCATCTCGAGGGCTGGCGACAGGCGCTATTCATGGTTCCGCTCGCGTTGCGCAAGCGACGCTGGATCCAAGCCAACCGCCGAGTCAGTCTCGACGCGCTCGTAGCCGCGATGACGCCCGCGCCCGGGGTCTGGCGCGGCCTTTGGGTGCGTCTCTGGCGACGTGGCTAACCGGCGGCGCGTCGATTCGCCGTATGCCTGCCGTGCTAGTGTCGCGACCCCATGAGCTTGGGTACGGTGCGGGAGGCGTATCTGAAGCGAGCTCTGCGAAGGCTTCAGACAGGCGCCACGTCGGTCGGGTTTGAGCAAGTTCTGGGTTCCTGGGCATCAGACGCACGGTTTCGCCTCGCCCCGCGACAACGCGCCGACGCGCTCAGCACCTTGGCCGCGTGCAACGACGAGCACGACTACTTCCGCTTCACCGCGGACCACCTCCCCGGGGCGCTCTTCTTCCCACCGGGATCCAGTCAGAACGAGGACGAGATCCTCGCCATGCTCGCCTTAGCGGCCGAGCGAGGACCGCGCACCGTGGTGGAGATCGGCACGCAAGCTGGCGGCACCACGTTTCTGCTGGGAACGTTGCTGCCGAGCGTCAGCCTTTTGATCGGGATCGACCTCTTCGTGCGTAACAAATCGCGACTTCGCTCGTTCGCTCGCGCTGGCCTCGACCTACGTTTCATCAACGCGGACTCCTCGCTTGCCAGTACCTACGCGGCAGTCGAGCAGGCTCTTGCAGGGCGGACGATCGACTTGCTGTTCATCGACGGCGATCACTCTTTCAGGGGTGCATTGCACGATTTGCGCACCTACCGCACGCTTGTGACTCCGGGAGGCCTAGTCGTGTTCCACGACATCGTGCCGGACAGCACTCTGCGCTTGGGCTCGGAGTCGTTGGCCTGGGCCGGTGAGGTACCAGTGCTCTGGGAGCTTTTGCGCGGCCAGTACGCGAGCCACGAGTTTGTGGACTCCTGGAGACAGGATGGCCGCGGAATCGGGGTCCTCGAATACGATCCGCAGGTTGCGCCGCAGCTGGTGCCCGCGCGGGCGCTTGCTACGCGGATCGATGGGCGATCATGAGTCAAAACGTGCATCCGGGCGTGCGCGCTGAGGTAGCATCGGCCAGCCCGCGAAGCGCGCTGGCTGCGCCTGTTCGCAGGTCCGTCATATGACCGTACCCGGCCGGGCACCGTCACCTCGCTCAGTTTCACCGCCGGAGCGCTTGCGCCCGACTAGCCAGCTTGCGCAGCGGATCAAGCGACTGGCCGAGATCGACTGGTCTGCAGCAGAAGACCGGCGTGCAGTGTGGCTGCTCGGTGCACTCATGCTGTTCGTCGGCGTGCTGCTGATGTACATGGCTCGCGGCACGACCTTCTACTACGACGAGTGGACCTACATCGTCAGCAAGTTCGGCGGCGGCATCAACTCGTTCCTTGAGCCCCACAACGAGCACTTCTCGTTGATCCCGATCGCGATCTACAAGCTGATGTTCCGCATCGTCGGGATGCGCGACTACCCGCTCTATCGCCTGATCGTGGTCGTGATGCATCTGGTCTGCGTCGCGCTCGTCTACGACATCGCCCGGCGGCGCATCGGCGCCTGGCCGGCGCTCGTCGCGGCGATCTCCGTTCTCTGGCTATTTGCCGCCTGGCAGAACCTGCTGTGGGCGTTCCAGATGAGCTTCGTCGGCTCGGTCATGGGGGGCCTCGCCGCCTGGGCGCTGATCGATCGTGACACTCGCCGCTGCGACATCGCCGCTGGCGTCGCCCTCGGAGTGGCGCTCTCGTGCTCGGGCCTCGGCATCCCCTTCGTCCCCGGCATCGCGGCGGAGCTCGTGTGGCAGCGGCGCTGGCGCCGGCTCTGGCTCGTGGCTGTCCCGTTCGCGCTCTACCTGCTCTGGTACACGCATTACGGCGTGAACATGGTGACCACGAACTCGGTCATCCAGAGCCCGCAGTGGATCCTCGAGATGGTGGCCGCCGGCTTTGGCGCGCTGGTCGGCCGCGACACAGACTGGGGCGTTCCGGTCACCGTTCTGCTGCTCTGGCTGGCTGCCAAACGCGTGGTTGCGGTCGAGCGTCTGAGTCCGCGCTTCATCGGAGCGGCGATCACCACGGTCGCCTACGTGGTACTCACCGGCGTCTCGCGCTCGACGATCCAGGCTCCGGACGAGAGCCGCTACTTGTACCTCGGCGCCGTCTGCCTGGTCATGGCAGCGATCGAGCTGCTGCCGAAGATGAGGCCCACAGGTCGGGCGATGGGGGTCGCCACCGTGTTCCTCCTCGCGGCGGCGCTGATGGGCTGGCAGACGATGCACAACAACGCCTTGGTGCTACGGGGGGAGTCGACGCTGTTGGCAGCTCAGGTGGGGGCGATGCAGCTGGAGGCAGCTCACGCGCCACCCGCCTACGCGCCAGATCCGACAATCGCGCCGCCGCTCACCGCCGCGGGGTATTTCAAAGCGATGCGCGAGATGGGCAACGGCGCTGGCGACTCCCCTGCAGCTATCCTCGCGTCGAGCGTTACTGACCGCATCGCTGCCGACACCGTGCTGCTGCAGTTGCTGGCCCCAGCGGTGGCGCCGCGCCCGCTTCCGGCCGCGGCTGCGCCAGTGCCGACACTCGCGGGCGTTAATGGCGCGCGCGTCGTGCGCAGCGGATCGTGCCTCGTGCTTGACCCGAGCGCTCCGACAGCGCTCGTGGCGCTCGCCATGCCCCGCGGCGGCGTCTTCATTCGTAACCACGGTGCGACCTCCGCGACGCTCGAATTGAGACGCTTCTCCGCCGCGTACACCCCGATCGCTGGCGTGGTGCCCGCTCACCACGCCGACGCCCTTGCGATCCCCGTTGACGCGTCATCAGTGCCGTGGTACCTGCAGGTCTCGATCACAGGCCCGACCCGGGTCTGCGGTCTGACCACCTGAGATTTGCCCGGTCTAGGTGCGCCGCAGAATCGCGATGAACTCGTGATCGTTGCGCGCTAGCTGCTCGATGGCGAACGGGAGGTGCTCCTGATCGCGGGCGAACTCGAGCAGGAGCCGGAACTCGTCTGGGTCCCAGACGTGGAAGTGGATCGAATAGTCATGGTCCTCGAGCCATTGCACTCGCGCGGGGATCTCCTTGGGGACCACCTTCTCGACCAGGCGAGCCCACTCCTCCTGGTGAATCGGGCGAGACCACGCCGGGCCGCCGCGATGATCGCGGACGATGTGATCGAGCGGCTGCGGCTCGCGGTCCGCATCAAACGTCTTCCGGCGGTCGGGAACCGCGAGATAGAGAATCCCGCCGGGGCGAACGACGCGCAATTGGTTGGCGAGGGCTCCAATCGGATCTTCGGTGTGCTCGATGAAGTGGTTGGCGATGATGAAGTCGACTGAGGCATCGGGCTGAGACCCGAGCGTCTCGCCGTTGTCGATGATGTCGACCTCAACCAACTGCTCGTCGCGCAGCTCGGGATAGTGCGCGCGGAGGTCCGCGACATCCATACGGTCCACGTAGCGCACACTCACCCCCCTTGGAATGGGTAGCGGCCGGTGAAGCGCACCAATCTCGAGGCCTTCGCCGCGCAGGTAGCGCCGCGAGATGCGCTGGCGTCGCAGCCGGAAGGCGATCGAGCGCAATCCGGGCACGACACTCGCCGCAGCGACCACGGCGCGGCGTCCCGGCCCGCTGGGCCTGATCTTCTCTTCCATTTCTCAGCCGACTCCGCTGGTCACGATCGACCCGATCACGGCTTGCAGAGTAGTGGACGCTTGGTTTTGCAGCGAGGCTGTATCCTCGCCTTTCGTGTCAGCTCAGAGCCGCGTTTCGGCCGTGGTCGCCCGACTTCAACGGGGTCCGCTCGGCTTGAGGTGACCCACCCGGGTTTCTCCCGCGAGGCCTCGAACGTGCGACCAGGCGATGGCTGACCGCGACCTCCAGGTCGCCTATCTCCTGTGGGCGCCGGTTGGCGTCGATGTGGTTCGCCGGTTCGTCAGTTCCTACCGAGCGTATTCCGCTGGCGCGGCTCATCGACTCACTCTCCTTGCCAACGGCTTCACCGGTCTGGACGACCCGCGTCTGGTGGCCGCCAAGCTCGAGTTCGAGGGGATCGAGCATGACGAGATCGTGCTCGATCGCCCGCTGCTCGACCTCGCGGCCTACTCCGTCGCCGCGGAGCGCCTAGCTCCCGCGCGCTGCTGCTTCCTGAACTCATACAGCGCGATCCTCGCACCGAACTGGCTCACACACCTCAGTCAGGCGATCGATCTGCCCGATGTCGGTCTTGCCGGGGCGAGCGGCTCGTGGGGCAGCATGCGGTCATTCGTGCGATTCCAGTTCGGCCTTGGCGGAGCCTACGGGCGTGTGTTCGGCGATCGCCGAGCGACGACCCGCACCCTCGCGGCGATCGACCGGCGCAACAGCCCGGATGCTCCACCGCCGAGGTTCCTGCAGGGCAAACTGATTACGGCGCGGCGCACCGTCGAGCAGACCCACGGCTTCGCACCCTTCCCCGCGCCGCACATCCGCACCACGGGTTTCATGATCGAGACGACCACGCTTGCACAGCTGCGCGCCGGTCCGCTCGAAAGCAAGATCGCGACGTATCGGCTCGAGAGCGGCACTGCCAGCATAACGGCACAGGTCCAGCGGCTGGGCCTCCGAACGCTGGTCGTGGATCGTCACGGACGCCAATTCGAGCCGGGCGACTGGCCCGCGAGTCGCACGTTCTGGCAGGGAGGCCAGGAGAATCTGATGATCGCCGACAAGCAGACCGGGCACTACGCCGAGGTTGACGATGCCGGCCGCGAGGTCCTCGCGGGCTTCGCCTGGGGAGAGCGGGCGGACATCGCTCCTCCGCCCGCGCCCCCGACGCCGCCGTCGGCGCGTTCAGAGGGCGCCGGCCAGCCTTAGGTCCAGAAGCCGGGAAGCGCGCTCAACCGCCGTTTCAGCGCCAGCGGCAGGCGGCGGTGGTTGGCGCCGAGCGTCAGTCCGACGAGTTTCACACCCTCGTAGACGACCGTATAGGGGATCCAGCGGCGCTGTCCGGTACGGCCCAGCCAGTAAAGCTCCCCCCGGGCGTAGCGCCAGGCCGCCGCGCGCAAGATCCGCCGCGATGGTGCCGCCCCCGCCAGGTAGGCCCGTTCGGCCGAGGCGCCAGAGTCAAAGAAACGACGCAGCGCGGATCGCAGCGTGTACTCATGTGAGTGGCGGACGGCCGCGGACGGCTCGTAGATGATGCTGTAGCCGGCGAGCATGACACGCCGGCTCCAGTCCTGATCCTCGCTCATGATGATGTCCGGGGCGAAGGGGAATCGCTCCCACAAAGTGCGCGCCATCGCGGCGTTGACGTTCGAGAAGAGCGTCGTCTCCATGCTCAGCTCGGCGACGCCCGACGCACGCTGGTTGCGTGCCTGCGGGCCGTAGAGAAAGTCGAGGAAGTAGACCTCGGGCGGTCGCGCGCCGAGCTGAGGCAGCTGGCGTCCGTACACGCCGCCGACATCCGCCTGCTCTCGCAACGGCGCCGTCAGCCGCTCGAGCCAGTGCTCGTCGACGGGGTAGGCGTCCTGACTGATGAACACGAGCAGCTCGCCGCGTGCCACCGCAGCGCCCACGTTGCGCGAGGCGCCATGGGTGAACTCGGCGGGGGGGATCTCGTGCACGCGCGCATTGTGCTGGCGTGCGAGCTCAAGGCTCGCGTCGCGCGAGCCCGAATCGACGATCACGACCTCGACCTCTTCGTCGACCTGCTGGTCGGCGATCGCCGCCAGGCAGCGTGCGAGCGCGGAGCCACCGTCCTTGACGGGGATGACGATCGAGATCACAGCGCGACACGATACGTTCCGGACCGCGATGCCCACGCCCACGATCTCCGTCGTCGTCCTCGCCTACCACCAGCGCGAGCCGCTCGCGCGCTGCCTGCAAGCCTGTGTCGCCGCCGGCGCGGAGGTTCCCGGTGGGATCGAATTGATCGTCGTCGACAACGGTGGTCTCGCCGATTTCGTCCGCGAGCAGTGCCCGCAGGCGCGCGTCATCGAGCCCGGACGCAACCTCGGCTTCGCGGGCGGTGTGCGCGCCGGCACGCAGGCGGCGGGCGGGCCCTGGATCGCGCTCGTCAACGACGACGCATACGTCGAGTCATCCGCCTTCGCGGCGCTGCTGGCGGCCGGCGCGGCGGACGAGCAGATCGGCGCCGTCGCGGCCCAGGTTCGCTTCGCCGCCGAGCCCGAGCGCATCAACTCCGCGGGCATCGCGGTCGACGCACTCGGCAACGCCGTCGAGCGCTTCGCCGGATTCCCGCTCAGTGCTGCTGCCGCCGCCGGCCCCGTGTTTGGCGCCAGCGCCGCTCTCGCGCTCTACCGCGCCCGCATGCTCGAGCAACTCGGCGGCTTCGACGAGCGCTTCTTTGCCTATCTCGAGGATGTCGATGTCGCCTGGCGCGCGCAGGCAGCAGGCTGGCTGGCCTGGTATGAGCCGGCGGCCGTCGCCTATCACCACGGCTCCTCGAGCACCGGTGCGAGCGCGCCGGAGAAGTACTTTCTCGTCGGTCGAAATCGAGTGCGGCTACTCGCCCGCAACGCCACGCGGCGCCAGCTGCTGCGTGCCCTACCGGGAATCCTCGTCTACGACAGTGCCTACGTCGCCTATGTCGCCGTCCGCGACCGAACGCTGGCGCCGTTGCGCGGTCGCCTCGCCGGACTGCGCGACTGGCGGCGCCTTCGCCGGGAGACCGCGGCGAGCAGACACGAGGTGGCGCTCGCTCCGGCGATCGCCGGCTCGCTCGCGCTCTGGCGGATGCACGGCGCCTACCGGCGCGCGTCGGGATCCTGAGGCGGGCGGCGCACGGTCGCCGCGCCCGAGCGGCCGGGCCCCCGCAGCCACCAACGCGCGCGGGCGAGGGTGCTGTCGATCAGCGGTTCGAGCTCGCGCCGCCCGTGGCGGCGCGAGCGCTGGATCGCGCGACGTTTTTTGAGCACCGTCGGCATCCCGGCGAGCGCGTCACGCCAGGCGCGAAGCCAGGAGCCAACGCAGCGCTGCCGCACCGCGACGAGCAGATTTGCGAGCTGCCCCGCCAGCAGGTCGGGCGCGTGCACGGCGAGTGCCGCCGCCGGGTAGTCCTTGGCGATCGTCCAGATCTGGTTGCGCCAGTTGTGGTAGAGCGTGAACTTGCTGAGCCGCGGACCGAGCGACGCGCTGCCGATGTGGTAGGCGACGGCCTTCGGCGCAAGGCGGCAGCTGAAACCCGCGAGCTGGGCGCGGAAGGACCAGTCGGCGTCCTCGCCGAGGGCGTGGAACTGCTCGTCGAAGGCGCCCACCTGGGCGAGCGCGCTGGCTCGATAGAGCGCGGCTGCGGCGCAGGCGCCGAACACCTCGACGTCACTGTCGTACTGCCCGCGATCGGGCTCCCCCTGCCCGCGGCGAAAGGCAAGCCCGGTCCACGAGTACCCGTCGCCGGCGCCGTCGAGAAGGTCGCGCTCCGTGTAGTCGCGGAGCTTGGCGCCGACCACCGCGGCCTGCGGGGCGGCGTCGAGGGCTGCGACCAGCTCGGCGACGCAGTCGGGTGCGAGCTCGACGTCATTGTTGAGCAGTAGCACGAGATCTCCGCGCGCCGCGGCGATGCAGCGGTTCAGCGCGACCGTGACACCGACGTTCTCCGCGAGGGCCACCACCCGCACCGCCGGCCAGTGCTCCGCCAGGTGCGCGAGTGTGTCGTCGCCCGAGGCATCGTCGACGACGACGATCTCGTCCGGGGCGCGAGTTTGCAGGGCGAGTGAGCCGAGCACGATGTCAAGCAGCTCGCGCCCATCATGCGTCGGGATCACGGCGCTGATCATGCGGTCCCGCCTATCTTTCCAGATGAGGACGGTTCGATCTCATGTGGTCGGGGCGTGCGTCTAGACTGGCCTCAGGTGAAATCGCACACGTGAGATCGTGGCTCCTCCGCGTCAAGGCTAGAAGCTAGAAGCGATTTGCCGGCCACCGTGAGCACAGTCGAACAGACACCCGCGAGCCCCCACGGGGAAGCAGCACCCTCGCCGCCGCTGGTCTCCGTCGTCATTCCCTGCCTCAACGAGGAGATGAACATCGAGCGCTGCGTGCGCAGTGCGCTCGCCGCCCTCGAGTCGAGCAACCTCGAGGGCGAGGTGATCGTCGTCGACAACGGTTCCGAGGATCGCAGCGCCGAGCTCGCGGCCGCCGCCGGGGCCCGCGTCATCCACGAGTCTCGTCGCGGCTACGGCAGCGCCTATCTGGCCGGGTTTGCTGCCGCGCGGGGCGCCTACATCGTGATGGCCGACGCCGATCTGACCTACGACTTCGCCGAGATCCCGCGCTTCGTCGAGCATCTGCGCTCCGGCGCGCAGCTGGTGATCGGCGACCGCATGGACAACATCAAGCCGGGCGCGATGCCCTGGCTTCACCGCTACATCGGCAACCCACTGCTGACCGGCTTCCTCAACTTGCTCTTCAGGACCGGCGTCCGCGACGCCCACTGCGGCATGCGGGCGCTGCGCAGCGACGTGCTCGACACACTCGACCTCCGCACCACCGGCATGGAGTTCGCCTCGGAGATGGTGATACGCGCCGCCAAGGAGCACCTCAAGATCGCCGAGGTCGGCATCGAGTACCACCCGCGCGGCGGCGAATCGAAGCTTTCGAGCTTCCGTGATGGCTGGCGCCACCTGCGCTTCCTGCTCGTTCACAGCCCGACCCATCTGTTCATCATTCCCGGCGTCGTGCTGGCCGGGCTCGGCGCGGTGATCGTGGCGCTGGTTGGCGGCGGGCTCGCGTTCTTCGGACGCGCATGGGGTGTCCACGCGCTGATCGGCGGCGCGCTGCTGATGATCGTCGGCACACAGGTGGTCGCCCTCGGGCTCTGTGCCCACGCCTACGGCACCTACTTCATGGGCAGCAAAGACCCTTGGTTCGACAAGATGCGGGCTCGCTTTCGCCTCGAGCACGGCCTCCTCCTCGGCGGCATCCTCGCGATCGCCGGCGTCGTCATGGGCGCGATCATCCTGGCGAGCTGGATCGCCCATGGCTTCGGCTCGCTGGCCTACGAGCGCCTCGCCGTTGTTGCCGCCTCGCTGATCATCGTCGGTATCCAGATCTTCTTCTCGTCGTTCCTGCTGAGCATTCTCGGCCTGCGCTGGACCGGCCGCGACAACGCTCGATGACGCCACTGCGAGCCGTCCTGGCGGGCGGCCTGGTCGCGCTCCTCTGCGTGCTCGCGGTGATCCTGAGCGGCCACCGTCTCCAGATCGCCTCCACCGACCGCGTCCCCAACGGGCAGTTCGCCAGCATCATCGACCACGACCAGCGGCTCTGCCAGCAGGGCGAGATCGTCCCCGCGGAGACGGCTGCGCTACGGATGACGATCGGCGACTACAACAAACCCAGCCCGCCACTGCGGATCGGCATCACCGAGCCGGCGAGCTCGCCCGGTGCGCATTCGCTGAAGATCTCGAGCGGCTTGATTGCCGCCGGCTGGCGCCAGGGCGTCGTCGTGCTTCCGATCTCGCCGGTTCGCCATGAGGTCGCAAACGCCACGGTCTGCCTCAAGAACCTGGGCGCGGATCCGGTCGCCATCGGCGGCCTCTCGGACGCCGGCGGCGACTACGGCCTCTACGACGTCGAGGACGGAGCCTCGGACCCGGTCGAGGTGCGGATCGACTTCATGCTCAAGGGACGCCCCTCCTGGTTTGCGATGCTCGCAACGATCGCCAACCGAATGACGCTCGCCAAGGGCGGCTACGCTGGTGCCATCGGTTGGGCCGGGCCGCTGCTGGCGATGCTCGCGATCGTCGCCCTGCTCGTTCGCGCACTCCTCACCGAAGAGCGCCGGCAGTGAAAAGCGCCTTTGCCCTCCCGGGGCGCGGGTTCGCGGCGCTACGCCGGGGCGCCCGCGCGGTCCCCCGCGCCGCCTACCTCTGCGCCCTCGTCGGCGTGTTGAACGCGTTCGCCTGGTCGCTGATCACGCCACCGTTCGAGGTGCCCGACGAGAACGCGCACTACGCCTACGTCCAGCAGCTCGCCGAGCGGGGATCGCTGCCGCATTACCTCGCCACCTACGTCGGGCTCTCGCCCGCCGAGGACGCGATGCTCGCCGACACCAAGGCCTTCCAGATCCCCGGCCGGCCCTCGAATCCGGCGCCGATGACGCAGACCGAGCAGCGCAAGATCGAGGCCGACGAGGCGCTGCGCCTCAGCGCACGCGGCTCCGGCGACGCGCTCAGCGCATCGGCAAACCCGCCGCTCTACTACCTGCTCGAGGTTGTGCCGTACGTACTCTCGCCCGCGGGCACGGTGCTCGACCGCCTGGCGTTGATGCGCGCCCTGTCAGCGATCTTCGCCGGCTTCACCGTTCTCTTCGTCTTTCTCTTCCTGCGCGAGCTCTTACCCGGAACGCGCTGGGTCTGGCCGGTCGGAGCGCTCGCCGTGGCGCTGCAGCCACTGTTTGCGTTCATCTCCGGCGGCGTCAACAACGACGCCCTGCTCTACACCTTCGCCGCCGCACTCTTTTTCACGCTCGCGCGGATGTTCCGTCGCGGCCTCAATGAATGGACCGGCTTGGCGATCGGCGCCGTGCTCGGTCTCGGGCTACTCGTGAAGTTCACGATCCTCGGCTTTGCTCCGGCGGTCGCGCTTGCCCTGCTCTGCGGGATTTGGCGGGCGGGCGCGATGGGCCGCCGCGCGTCACTTCGCGGCGCAGCCTTTGCGAGTGCCATCGCGGCGATCCCGGCGCTGCTCTACGTCGAGCTCGTGGCGCGCACGCTGCCGGCCAGCGGCGTCGGGCCTGGAAGATCCGCGGTGCCGGGCCTAGCGACCGGCCTGCACATCGAGCTCGAGCGCACCTGGGAGCTCTTCCTGCCGACCCTGCCCGGAATGAAGAACTGGTTCCCGCGCAGCGAGCTCTGGCACGAGTGGTTCCTCGGCCTGATCGGCCGCTTCGGCTGGCTCGACACCTCGTTTCCCTACTGGGTCTACCTCGTGGCGGCGCCGATCGCCATCGCGCTGATCCTCGCCGCACTCGCGGCGCTCGTGCGTGAGCGCCACCGCGTTTGGCACCGCGCCGACGAGCTTTTGGTCTACGTCGCGATGATCGGCGGCCTCTGCGTCGAGATCGGCGTCGAGTCCTACGAGACGCTGATCCAGGGCAGCGGCATCTTCGAGCAGCCGCGCTACCTGCTCTCCGGCCTGTGCATCTACGCGGCGATCGTTGCGCTCGCGACGCGCCTACCGGGGCGGCGCTGGGGCATGGCGGTCGGGGCGCTGATCGTGGTCTTGGCGCTCGCCCACGACGTGTTCTCGCAAGTCCTCGTGATCGCCCGCTACTACGCGTGAGCATCACCGTCGCGATCCCGGTGCTCGACGGCGGCGAGCTCTTCGTCGCCGTGCTCGCGGCGATCCGTGCCCAACAACTCGACGCCGAGGTCGAGATCCTGATCTCGGACTCGGGCTCCACCGATGGATCGCCCCAGCGCGCGCGCGAGTACGGTGCGCGCGTGATCGANNCTGCTCACCCAGGACGCCGAGCCGGCCGACCCGCACTGGCTCGAACGGCTCCTCGGCGGCTTCGAGGCGGCGAGCGATGTGGGCCTCGTCTACGGCCCCTATCTGGCGCGGCCCACCGCCTCGCCGGCGGTCCGCCGCGAGCTCGAGAGCTGGTTCAGATCGCTGGGCGCCGGCGTCGAGCGCCTCGGGCCGGAGGAACGCGAGCTCCCGGCCGTCGAGCTGATGGGCCGCCGCGGCTTCTTCACCGACGCCAACGCCTGCATCGCGCGCGTCGCCTGGGAGCAGGTCCCGTTCCGCGATATCCCCTACGCCGAAGACCGCGCGCTCGCGCTCGACATGCTCCGCGCCGGCTACGCAAAGGTCTACGAGCCGCGCGCGGCCGTGCTGCACTCCCACGAGTACGGCGCGCGTGAGCGCTTCCGCCGAGCCTTCGACGAGTCGCGCGGAGTGCGCGAGGTCTACGGCTGGCGCCAGCCGGCGAGCCCGCATTACCTCGTCACGCAGCTCCGCGGCGAGCTCGGCCCGCTGCGCCGCGAGGGCGCCACGCCGACAACCCTCGCACGCGCCGCCTGGGAGCGCGCCACGAGGCTGGCCGGCGGCGTGCTGGGCGCGCGCTCGGACCGGCTGCCGCGCGCCCTTCAGCGCTTCTGCTCGCTCGAGGGTCGCGCGCAGAGCACCCGCAGGCAAGCGGTGCCCGGAGCGCCAAGGTGAGCGAGGATCGCGAGCGCGACCCGGCCGCCAGCGCCCTGGCCGGGACCAGAAGCGGTCCGTTTGAGAATTTCTGGCG
>PKYB01000100.1 GCA_003133565.1 Solirubrobacterales bacterium | reverse complement strand
GCTGCCAGCACCGCGACGGCCCAGTCGAGGTCATCCAGCCCGGCGACCGTGTCTACTTCGAGCCCGGCGAGGACCACTGGCACGGCGCGGCACCGAACCGCTTCATGACCCACATCGCGATGCAAGAGGTGGACGATCAGGGCAACCCGGCCACCTGGGGAGAGCACGTCAGCGACGCGGAGTACAACGCCACGCAGCCGTAAGACGTGAGGGCCGAACCGCCGCCCCGCCTGCGAGCCTTTGGTCGGTTGCGTTCGATTCGGAACCCGCCCAGGCGTGTCCTCGCGTGGCTGTTGATCGCGCTCCTCGGCGGCATCGCCACAGCACGCGCGCAGGCGCCAACCGACCAGACATCCGTCGGAACGCTCGCGCCGGCCCAGCTGGCTGCGCAGGTCACCGCGATCGCCGACACGACGGTCAGCCAGTGGGCTGACCACGAGCTCAAGAGTGGCGCCTTGGCAGACCCAGTCCTCGGACCCGTGACCGGCAGCTATGGCGTGGCGATGATTGGCCAGGCGATGGTCGAGCTCGGCGTGAGCAGCAACAGCCTGACGCTGATCACCGATGGACTGCAGGCCGAGCGTTCAGAGGTGTCACACCCAAACGGCGGCAGCTTCGAGCTGCTGAGCCTCGCCGAGGCCTACGCGTTCAACCAGGAGTATCTCGCCCACAATCCCGCCTGGCCGAAAGCGCGTACTCGCATTGGCGAATTTCTGCGAGCACATCAGCGTCTGTTCTCTGAGCAGGGCGCCTGCTTCCTCGCCGCCGACTGTTACGACAACCTCAAGCTGGTCGCCGCGGTGGCCGATCTGGCCCTCCTGCAGACGGGCCTCGACAGCTCAGAGCACGGTGCGCTGTTGAAGCAGCCAAAGGCGCTGGACGCGGAAGCACTCGCGTGGCTTGCAATGGCGGCGCGGAACGCCGGCGACAGCGCGACACGGTCGGGTGCGACCACCTTCGCGGACGCCGGCATCCTCAGCGACCCACCCGAGAATCCGCTCGCCTATCACGCGCTGTCAGCTGTGATGCTCGGCAGAGCTGTGCTGGCTCTCGGCCCGCGGGCGCCGGCCAGGCTGCAGGCCGCCTTCTGGCGAACCGCCGACGCGCTGAGCGGTTTGATGGCCCCGGACGGCGACGTCTCCTACATCGGGCGCGGTCAGGGCCAGGTGTGGAGCGTCGGAACCAGCATCGACGCGCTCACAATCGCCGCCGAACTGACCAACCAGCCAGTCTGGCGCGGTCGCTACCTCGCCGGCCTCGCGCTTGCGCTGCAGCAACTTGAAGCGGTGTATCCGGCCAGCGGCTGGGGCCTACCGTTGGTACCGCGGCTGGCTGTGAGCTCGGAGCCAGAGAACTATCGCGGGGTCGATCCGTACGCGAACACGGTCGAGTACAACGGCCTTACGCTCTGGGCGTTGCAGGACGCGGCAGCGCGTCTGCGTACCATCGCTCCGGCGCCAGCCGAGTCCGTGCCGAGCCAGACCAACGGTGTGTTCGTCGATCCCTCGCAGACGCGTTTCGCAGCCGTCACGCACGGCAACCTCTGGTTTGCCATCCATGGGACCAATAGCAACCCAGGTGATGCGCGCTACGGCTTCGGTCTCGTCGCCGCCGAGCTGCAAACTCCTAGCGGGTGGGAGCCGGCGCTGCCGCCACGCCCGCTAACCAGGGTGCCGGTCACGGGGGGTCTCGTTATGTTCAAGGACGGCGGGACCTTCAATCCGATTGGCCGTCGAATCCGCGCCACCGCTGGGGGTGTCGTCACGATCCAGGGCAGGTGGAGCTCGGGCTCGGCCACGATCGGTCGCGACACCGTGTGGACCTACAGCCCGTCGCCCATCGACGGCGTCACGCTGTCATTCGAAGCCCCCGCTCACTCGGCCTACCAGCTCGAGGTTTGGTACGACGCCGGGGCGAAAGTTCGCACCAGCCGTCATGGCATCAGCGTCGTCGAACCTGATGGACTCACGCAGTCCTACGCGCTCAACACGCGCGTCCTCGTCAGCAAGAGCAGACGCTACAGCTCGGCCTACGCGCTGAACCTTCAAAGCGAGCTCATCACGGTGCCGTCGACATCCGCCTCACGACTGCTGACCTACACCACGGTCGTGGGCAGCACGGGGACGGGCCCGAGCGGCGTGACAGGCTCCAGTGGCGTAACGGGCTCCAGTGGCGCAACCGGCCAAAGCGGCGCGACAGGCTCCAGCGGCGATACCGGCGCGACCGGGGCGACCGGCTGAAAGCGGTCTGAGAGCTCAAGGGCAGCTCGGCGGCTGGGTACACGGTCCGGCGTATCGCGACTATCAGGCGCGTGTGACGGCGCCGGCGCGTACGTCGGCGATCGTCGTCGGGTGCCCGAGGCCCGGCTGACGCTCGAGCATGCGCGTCTGGCGCGGCAGCAGACCAGCAGCGAGCGCAAGCGCGGCGAGCACCGAGCCGCCCAAAAGCACCGTGTCAGCCCCAAGCGCGCCAGCCAGTGGACCGGCGAGAACGTAGCCCAGGGGTAGCAGCCCGAGCGAGACCATCCAGTCGTAGGACGTCACGCGCGAGAGCTTCTCGGGGGGGATCCGCTCCGCCAAGGCGGTGAGCCACCAAACGTTGAAAAGGGCGATGCCGATGCCAGCAAGCGCAACAGCGGGGAGCACGACGAGAAGCGTCATGCCCACCGCGTAGAGCATCGCGGAAGCGGGCCACAGGAGTATCGCCAGCATCGCGAGGCGCATTGGATAGCGCGGGCGCCAGCTGATGCCGACGAGCGAGCCGACGATCGTCCCGACGCCGAGCGAGGCCGAAACAACGCCGTATATCGAGGTGTGGCCGTACTGCTCGCGCGCAACGACCGGCCCCAAAACGAACCATGGCGCAAGGCCGGCAAACAAAGCAACGCAGAAGGCCGCCAGCGTGCCCCACACCCAGGAGCGGGCGCGGACCTCACGGAAGCCTTCGCGAACCTCCGCCCAAACGCTGGTCTCGGCGTCGGGTGGCGATGCCGGCGCAGCAACCGCGCGCCGGCGCGGCCTGACGCGCGTCAGAAACGCCGCACTAACGAGAAACGTCGCCGCGTCGAGCGCAAACGCCCAGCCCGCCCCGGCACCGAGCACGAGCGCCGTCGCGAGCGCTGGGCCTGCGAACTCGGCGACGTTCTCGGACATTGTCAAGAGAGCGTTGGCTTGTTGAATATCGGGCTCCGGGACCGTCTGCGGCGCGAGCCCCGTGGCGGCCGGGCGGAAGAACGCCTCGGCACTGCCGAACAACGCCTCGATCACGACCAGCTGCCAGATCGCTACGGCGCCGAAAAGGATCAATGCAGCGACCAGCGCGTGCAGCGTGAACCGGGCGAGGTCGGTGACAATCATCACGCGCTGGCGCGGGAGGCGGTCGGCCCAGACGCCACCGACCAGGAGGAAACCAACGAGCGGCAGCGCCTGGGCGGCGAGCACAAGGCCGAGATCTGTCGCACTTCCGGTGCGGTCGATCACGAACAGCGCCATCGCAACGGTGACGATGCGATCGCCGAGGACGCTCGAAGATTGCGAGAGCCACAGCCAGCGGAAGTCGCGGTGCCCGAGCACGCGCACGAGCTCACGAAGGTTTGCCACCGCGGCCAGAATGACGCAAAACGGCGATCGTCCGCGCCTCGCGTCGTCCGCTACCAGGCGCTGCAAAAGCCGTGGCACACGGGCGAACGGGTGCTCGTACGCTAGTTTTCTGACGTGGCGCGGCTCGGCAGCAGCGACCTGGACGTATTCCCGCTCTGCTTGGGCGGCAACGTATTCGGCTGGACCGCTGATGAGGCGGACTCGTTCGCCGTGCTCGACGGCTACCTCGCGGCCGGCGGGAACTTCATCGACACCGCCGATACCTACTCATCCTTCGCACCTGGCAACCGGGGCGGCGAATCGGAAGCGATCATCGGCCACTGGCAGGCCGCGCGCGGCGTGCGCGAGCGCATCGTGATCGCAACCAAAGTCGGCTCCTGGGAGGAGCATCCCGGACTCTCGCCAACCACCATCCGCGCGGCGATCGAGGACTCGCTAGGACGACTGCAGACCGACTACGTCGACCTCTACTACGCCCACCGCGACGACCCACAGACGCCACTCGAGCAGTCGCTCGGCGCGTTTGACGAGCTCGTCCG
>PKYB01000043.1 GCA_003133565.1 Solirubrobacterales bacterium | reverse complement strand
CGCCACCAGTCTACGCGTCCTTCACATCGGAGGCGCGACGTTCGCTGTAGCCCTCGACATTGTGCTGTCGAGCCCGCGCGATCGCCAGCGCGCCCGGCGGCACGTCGCCGGTGACCACCGACCCGGCCGCCGTCCAGGCGTCATCGCCAACGCTCACCGGCGCGACGTAGGCGGTGTCAACTCCGCCCTTCACGCGCGCGCCGATCGTCGTGCGGTGCTTGGCATAGCCGTCGTAGTTGGCCGTGATCGACCCGGCGCCGATGTTCGTCTGCTCGCCGATGTCGGCGTCGCCGATGTAGGAGAGGTGCGGCACCTTGGTGCCGGCGCCGATGTCCGAGTTCTTCACTTCGACGAACGTGCCGGCCTTGGCGCGCTCGCGCAGCAGCGTCCCCGGTCGCAGATAGGCAAAGGGCCCCACGGTCACGCCGGCGCGCAGCTCGCAGCTGACGAGGTGGGAGTGGATCACCTGGGCGCCGTCGCCGATCAGCGAGTCGATCACCGTGGTGTGCGGTCCAACGGTCGCGCCGGAGCCGATCCGCGTCGCGCCGCGCAGTTGCGTGCACGGCTCGATCACCGTGTCGGGCGCGATCTCGACATCGACGTCGATGCTGGTGCTCTGCGGCTCCACGATCGTCACGCCGGCAAGCATGTGGCGCTCCTGAATGCGTCGCTGGGCTTC
The DNA here is from genome assembly GCA_003133565.1 of Solirubrobacterales bacterium. Lineage (GTDB taxonomy): Bacteria > Actinomycetota > Thermoleophilia > Solirubrobacterales > Solirubrobacteraceae > Palsa-513. The sequence continues at coordinate 20,900 of PKYB01000043.1, read as the reverse complement.
CACGCGCGCCGCGGCGAGCTGGGCGCGATCGTTGACGCCGGCCAGCAGCGCCGGGTCGTCCGCCGGCAGCGTCGCGAGCACGCCACCGCCGGCGCGGAGCAGCGGCAGCACGCCGGGCAGGTAGAGCTCGCCGCCGACCGGTGCCACGCCGCCCAGGGCCTCGAGCAACGGTGCGGCAGAAAACGCAAAGACGCCGGTGTTGACCTCGTTGATCGCGAGCTCCGCGGCGCTCGCGCCGCTCGGCTCCTTGGTCTCGACGACGCGCTCGACCGCCCCATCCGCGTCGCGCACGACGCGCCCGTAGCCCTCCGGGTTGGCCAGCACCATCGTCACCATCGTCGCCGCGGCGTCGCTGCGCTGATGCGCCGCCGCCAACTCGCGCAGTAGCGACGGCTCGACGAGCGGCACGTCACCGGCTAGGACGATGACAGTGGCGTCGCGATCGATCTGCTCGGCCGCCGCGAGCACCGCGCCGCCGGTCCCGTCGGGCTGCGCCTGGCGCGCGACAAGCACGCCTTCGGGAAGTGCATCCACGAGCGGGCCCTCTTCGGCGACGACGACGATCACGCGCTCGGCTCCGGCGCTGAGCGCGGCGGCCACCGGCCAATCGATCAGCGGCCGCCCGCAGAAGTCGTGGAGCAGCTTCGGTGTCGCTGAGCGCATCCGCGTGCCGCGCCCGGCGGCGAGGATCACAACATTCATCTCGCTGAGCGTAACGCGAGCGGCGGGCAGTCGAATCTAGAATCGCTCGGGCCCGCACTGGGGGGTCGTCTAACGGCAAGACTCCGGCCTTTGGCGCCGGCTATCGGGGTTCGAATCCCTGCCCCCCAGCTTGGCGAGGATGCGCCGCCTTATTTGGGCGGCCACGACGGCGCGCCAGCTCGTTCTTCACGACGACGGCGCCGATGGCCTCGACGTCCACGCCACGCCTACGGGCTAAGGCTCAGCGCGGTCTGTGTCGATATCGGCGGCGAGCAAGACGTCAATCGAGTCGTCGCTGACCTGGCGCGGACTCGTTGTCTGGTCCCGCTGGGAAAGGTCAGTGAATGAGCACGTCGCCAACGCACCTAACGGCCTAGAAGGGGCTTCGCATGGCGCCGAAGAGCCGGCCGCGACTCGTGCTCGCGGACGATGACGAGATGATCCTCGCGTGGCTGGCGGCCCAGCTGGAGAGCGAGTTCGAATGCGTAGGCACGGCCGCCGACGCTCCCGGGGCGGTCGCGCTGGCGCTGGCCGAGCGCCCCGACATCGTCATCCTCGACGTCGAAATGCCCGGTGGCGGCGCGATGCACGCGACGAGCGAGATCTCCGCCGGCGCGCCCGAGACGGCGATCGTCATCCTCTCCGGCAATGAGTCGGGCGGCGGCGTCATCGACCTCTTGGAAGCCGGCGCGACCACCTACCTGCGCAAGGGCATCGAGGCGCAGGAGCTGGTCGACTGTCTGAGCGTGGCGCTTTCGGCCCATCAACACGAAGCGCAACGCAAGCTGCCCGCCGCCATGCGCCCGGGCGCGCCGGAGGACGCGGCCGCCCCACCCCGCACTGCGGCCTAGTCGCGCGCGAAAGGCCCCCTCGCGGGACGCCGATTCAGTGCGCCGGCACGCGGCCGCCGGTCGCGCCCGGCTCGCTTGCCGGGCCGCGCGCGGAGACGATGCCGAGGACGCGCATCGCCTTGAGTCCGAGGCTCAGCTTTTCGCGGCCGTCGCTCGAGCCGACGTCGAGCCCGCACAGCTCGCGCACGCGCTCGAGGCGATAGCGGATCGTGTGGCGGTGGGTGAAGAGGCGCTGCGCGGTGGCGGCGACGTTGCCGTCCGCCTCGAGGAACGCCGCGACCGTCGTGACAAGCTCCGTTTCGTACTGCTCGTCGTAGGCGAGCAGCGGCTCGACGGTCTCGGCAAAGAAGCGCTGCAGCTCAGCCGGGTTCTCGCTCATCGTGCTCAGCAGCAGGCGGTAGGCGCCGGTTTCCTCGAAGCCGAGTACGCGCGCTTCACCGTCGCCCTCGGCGACGTTGGCGGCGAGCAGCGCCTCGTCGGCGGCGCGCGCGATCAGCAGCGGATCCTCGGCCAGGCGGCTGCGCCCGACGACGAAGGCAAAGCCGCTGAGCCCGGCTTCGACATCGCGCAACACGGTTTCCGCGGCGCGGCGCCCGGTCGCCTCGTCGGCGCCGGGGAGGAGCACGATGATTTCCGCTCCGCCCTTGATGCCGCGCTCGGAGAGCACGGCCACGGCGGTCGAGACCGTCGCCCGCGCGCCGCGCGCGGCGAGCAGGCGTAGCCGGATCCGCCACCCCTCCTGCGCCGGGGCCTGGGCATGGGCGTGCAGGACGAGCACGATCGTGCCGCGCTCGAGGTCGCGCAGCCCGACTGTGCGCGCCCGCTCGAGCAGCTCTTCGCGACTCGAGAACTCGTGCGTGAGCAGCCCGCTGAGAAACGCCGCGCTCTCCTCCTCGGACTCGCGCTCCGGCGCCCGCACGCGCTCGACCTCGGAGGCGATCAGCGTCGTCAGCAGCCGCAGGAGAGCGGGGCTCGGACCGCTGCGAACGCGCAAGCGCATCAGGCCGACCTGCGTGTCGGCGACGCGCAGGTCGATCGTCTCGACGCCGTCGCTGGCCGCGAGCAGCGACTTCTCATCGGCCGGCGAGCGCGCGGCGACCGCGAGCGTCTGACCGCTGCGGTCGAGCACGACGACACTCCCCCCGAGGGCTTTTGCCGCGGCCCGGACGACCGTCGGCAGGCCGGCGCCGGACTCGACGGCGCCGGTGATCTCCTCGAGCGCGGCGAGGTCCAGCTCGGCGGACGCGCGCTCGGCGCTCACGAATGGAGGTGGTCCCAGGCCCACGGCACGACGCCGAGACCAAGGACGATGCCGAGCCCGGTCATCGCCACAGCGATGTAGAGCGAGAGGATCGCCGCCACGAACCGCTGCCACAGACGCCAGTAAGCCGTCCATGCGGGGATCAGGATCAGGGCCACCCAGGCGACGAATCCAGCAACGGCACAGGCGCCGACGACGTAGTAGATAACGTGGGTTCGGCTCATGGCAACACTATTCTGACGTAGCAAGCGGCTTTGAGGCACGAGCATCCACGCCGACCCGCGACAGCGCGCGGGCCCCGGCGATGGCATCCTCAGGCGTCGCGAAGAGGCCGATGACCGTCGGGCCCGAGCCACAGACCATCGCGTGGGTGGCGCCGGCCTCCAGGGCTCGGCCGCGGCGGTCCTCGATCGTCGGGTCAAGCGAGGAGGCGGCGCGCTCGAGGTCATTGACCGGTTCGGGCGAGGAGGTGTCGAGCCCGGCGAGCGCGACGGCGAGCTCGCTCGTACTGCGCCCGAGACCGAGTCGGTCAGCCTCGGCGTAGACCGCGGCGGTCGAGAGGCCGCCGGCGCCCGGCAGCACCAGGAGTCCAAACGGCGGCGGGTCGGCGAGGCGGGTGAGCCGATCGCCGACCCCTTCGGCCAGCACGCGACCCGGACGCAGCTGGCTCGGGACGTCAGCGCCGAGCGCCGCCGCGATCTCGAACAGCTGCTGCTCGCTACCGAGGCCCGAGCGGCGCGCGAGGAGTCGGAGCGCGGCGGCCGCGTCAGCCGAGCCACCGCCCATGCCGGCCGCGATCGGGATCCGCTTCTCGACCTCGAGCAACTGCGGCGGGCCATCCCAGCCGGTCAGCTCGCGGAAGGCCGAAAGCGCCTGCGCGGCGAGGTTCGGCCCCTCGACACCTTCGCAGCGAACCTCGTCGGCCGGACCGTCGTGATCGCGCAGCTCGAGCCGATCGGCGAGCTCGATCGACTGCATCACGCTGACCAGCTCGTGGCGAGCGTCGGCGCGCAACGGCCCAACGTAGAGACAGAGGTTGACCTTCGCCGGCGCGAGCTCTCTCATTGCAGTGCCTCCCAGAGCGCGCGGAGCTCGCTCGGAACGAGCGACTCCGCTCGCGACTGAGCGGGCTTGCCGATGTCCAGCAGCGCCGCGCGAATCGCGTCACCGTCGGCGCCGATGCTCAACTCGAGCGACCCGGCAAGCGTCTTGCGGCGGTGGGCGAAGGCTCCTCGCACGAACGCGCGCAGCTCTGCGGGCGGCGCCGGGCCGTGACGAACCAGCCGGACCAGCACAGAGTCGACGCGCGGGACGGGCTGGAAAACGGAACGCGCGACCGGACGCAAGACCTTCACGTCACACGCGAGTTGTGAGAGCACGCTCGGTATTCCGTAGGCGGCGCGATTTGCGGGCTTGGCCGCAAATCGTTCGCCGACCTCCTTCTGCACCATCGCGATCCATAGCGCGACCGCATCGAGTTCCTCGATCGTGCGCAGGATCACGCCCGCGGCGATCCCGTAGGGAAGGTTCGCGACGACCTTGGTCGGCGCCGGCGACAGCGCGCCGAGCTCGAGCGTCATCGCGTCAGCGAGGTGCAGTGCGCTCGTCTCCGCAAAGGGCTCGAGCGCCTCGAGCAGCGCGGGCTCCAGCTGACGGTCGATCTCGACAACATGCAGGTAGGCGACCCGCGCCGCGAGGTAGCTCGAGAGCACACCGAGACCACCGCCGATCTCGAGCACGACGTCGCCCGGCTCGAGCGCAGCGGCGCGGCCGATCACGCCGAGGATGTTCTTGTCAACGAGGAAGTTCTGGCCCAAATTTCGTTGGCGAGCCTTGCTCACCAACGAAATACCGAGGTCGCGCTAGCGTGTATCGCCGTCTCGAGATCCTCGTAGGTCAGCCCGCGCTGGGCAGCAACGAAGGTCGCTGTCTCGACCACCGCGGCCGGCTCGTTTGGTCGGCCGCGCCGTGATTGGGGAGCGAGATACGGCGCATCGGTTTCCACGAGCAAGCGTTCGATCGGAGCTAGCGCGGCGGCAGCCGCGATAGCGACGTTTTTTGGGTAGGTGACGTTGCCGGCGAAGGAGAACCACCAGCCGGCGTCGATGCACTGCGCGAGGTGCTCGGGCATCGAGAAGCAGTGCAAAACCACTCGCAAGCCTGCGGCTTGCGAGTGGAGCAGAGTGAGCGTGTCGGTGGCCGCGTCGCGAGTGTGGATCACTAGCGGCTTGTCGACTTCTCGCGCGAGCTCGATGTGGAACTCGAAGGCGCGGCGCTGCGCGTCCCGGGGCGAGCGGTCGCGGTAGTAGTCGAGCCCGGTTTCGCCGATCGCGACGCAGCGCGGATGCGCAGCGTCGCGCCGCAACTGGTCCTCGTCGAGCAGCTCCGCGTTGTTCGGATGACAACCAATCGCCGCATAGACGCCGTCAAAGGCCTCGGCCGCCGCGAGCGCCTGCGCGCAGCTCTGCGCGTCAGTGCCAACGGTGACGATTCGCTCCACCCCGGCCGCGCGCGCGGCTTCGACCAACGCGGCATCCGGCTCGGTGCATAACGCGAGGTGTGTGTGCGAATCGATCACCGTCCCTACTTCGGGAAGAGCGGCGCGATCGCGCTGACGGGACCGCCCCAACCCTCCCCGGCGAACTCGCGGGCGCCGAGCTCGGGGCGTCCGAGGGCGTCCAGCAGCTCGACGCTCTTGCCCGGCAGGAACGGGTGCAGCAGGACGGTGACGAGGCGCAGGCCTTCGGCGAGGGAGGCCAGCACGCGCTCGAGCTCGGCCGCGCGCTCGGGCTGCTTGGCGAGCTGCCAGGGCGCGCGCTCCTCGACGTAGCGATTGAGACGGCGCACGCGCTGCCAGATCTCCTCGAGCGCCGCCGACAGCTCGGCGCGCGCCAGCAGCTCATCGACGCGGGCCCCGAGGCCGGCGAAGTCGCCGGCGAGCTCGCTGTCGAGTGCGACCGCGGCGACGCGGCCCTCGCAGTAGCGCTCGAGCATGTTGAGGGTGCGGCTGGCGAGGTTGCCGTACTCGTTGGCGAGCTCGGTGTCGTAGCGCGAGCGGAACCCCTCGAGCGAGACTGGGCCGTCGGCGCCGAAGGTCACCTCGCGAAAGAGGTAGTGGCGCAGCGCATCGGGGCCGAACTCCTCGATGATCGCGAAGGGGTCCAGCACGTTGCCGCGGGACTTCGACATCTTCTCGAGCTCGCCGTCGTGGGGGCTGAGGAGGAAGCCGTGGACGAAGACGTGCCGCGGCACCGCGAGCTCGGCCGCCATCAGCAGAGCCGGCCAGTAGATCGTGTGGAACTTGAGGATGTCCTTGCCGATCACGTGGAAGGTGGCCGGCCAGAAGCGGGCAGTCAGGTCCTCACCCTCGCGCGCGTAGCCGAGCGCGGTGACGTAGTTGAGCAGCGCGTCGAACCAGACGTAGAAGACGTGATCGGGCTCCCATGGCACCGGCACGCCCCAGGAGAGCTTGGCGCGCGAGAGCGAGACGTCCTGGAGGCCCTGGGCGAGGAAGCTGCGCGCCTCGTTGTAGGCGTGGCGCGGCAGGACGAAGTCGGGGCGCTCGTCGAACAGGCGCTCAAGCGGCTCCTGGAAGGTGGAGAGGCGGAAGAACCAGTTCTCCTCGCTCTCCCAGCGCAGCGGGATGTGGTGGATCGGGCAGGTGTTCTCGGGTCCGATCTCGCTCTCGCTCTTGAAGTCGGCGCAGCGCGGGCAGTACCAGCCCTCGTAGGTGCCGCGGTAGACGTGCCCCGAGTCGTGGACGCGCTGGAGGATCGCCTGGACGCGCGTGATGTGACCGGCGTCGGTGGTGCGGATGAAGAAGTCGTTGGAGAGCTCGAGCAGGTCGGACAGCGCGCGAAAGCGCTCGGAGTTGGTGTCGACGAGCTCCCGCGGCGAGATCCCGTCGCGTTCGGCCGCGAGCACCACCGGCTCGCCGTGCTCGTCGGTGCCGGTGAGGAAGAACGTGTCCTCGCCGGCCGCGCGGGCGTGGCGCGCGAGGACGTCGCAGGCGATCGACGTGTAGGCGTGCCCGAGGTGCGGCGCCGCGTTGACGTAGTAGATCGGTGTCGTGACGTAGAAGCTCATCGCCACACGGAGGCTATCCGCCGCTCGGCACGGCCGTTTCGCTCGGTCGCTCTCAGTCGCCGGTCAGGGCGGCGTAGAGCCGGTTGGCCGGCACGCCGGTCAGCGTGGCGAGCACCTTTGCGGCGGCGCGGGGCTTGGCGCCGGCGTCGACGAGTGCGCGCAGCGCCGCGATCGCGCGCTCGGCGCTATCGGGCGCAAGGCCGGCCGGCGCAGCGCCGACGACGAGTACGACCTCGCCGCGCGGCGGCTGGGCGGTGTAGTGGGCGGCGAGCTCCCGTGCGCTGCCGCGCCGGACCTCCTCGTGCAGCTTGGTCAGCTCGCGGCACACCGCAACGGGCCGCTCGGGGTCGGCGGCGGCGAGCAGCGTGAGCGTCGCCGGCAGGCGCTTTGGCGACTCGAAGGCGACGAGCGTCTCGCTGGTCGGGATCAGCAGCCGCTCGAGCTCGCCCTTCTTGCGCGGCAGGAAGCCGACGAAGCGCCAGCGCTCGGCCGGCAGGCCGGAAGCGACGAGCGCGGCGAGTGCCGAGCTCGGGCCGGGCAGGACCTCGACCGACAGGCCGGCCGCGACGCAGGCCTGGACGAGGATGAAGCCGGGGTCTGAGACCAGCGGCATGCCGGCGTCGGAGACCAGCGCGACGACGGCGCCGGCGCGCATCCGCGGCACGAGCTCGGCGGCGCGCTCGCGCTCGTTGTGCTCGTGGTAGCTGACGAGCGTGCCGGTCACGCCGTAGCGATGCAACAGCGTGCGCGTGCGGCGCGTGTCCTCGCAGGCGACGATGTCGGCCTCGCGGAGCGCCGCGAGCACGCGCAACGTGACGTCCTCGAGGTTGCCGATCGGGGTCGGGCAGACGACGAGGCGACCGCTCACGCGCGCACCCGCCGGCCCAGCTGTTCGCGCGCGAAAACCGCGGCGCCGAGCATCCCGGACTCGGCGCCGAAATGCGCGGCGAGAACCTCGACGTGCTCGGCCGGCAGCGCCAGCGCCCGCTCTGAGAGCACGCGCCGGGCCGGCGCGAGGAAGAGCTCACCGGCGGCGATCACCCCGCCGCCGATCACGACGACATCGGGATTGAAGATGTTGACGATGTTGGTGAGCCCGATCCCCAGCCACTCACCGATGCCGGCGAGCACCGCGAGCGCGTCGGGGTCACCGTCGTGCCCGAGCTCGGTGACCAGCGGACCGGTGATCTCGCGACCCGAGGCGAGCGCCAGGCCGAGTTTTGATTGCGGCTTGCGCTGGGCCACGGCGAGCGCTTCACGAACGAGCGCCGTCCCCGACACGAGCGCTTCGAGACAGCCGCGGTTGGGGCAGCCCCCGCCACAGACGGGGCCGTCGGCCCAGACAACCATGTGCCCGAACTCGCCGGCGGCGCCCTGGGATCCGCGGTAGATCTCGCCGCCGACGAGGATGCCGCCGGCGATTCCCGTCCCGAGCGTCAGCATCACTGCGTTGCGCTCACCCTGCGCGGCGCCGAAGCGATGCTCGGCGAGCAGCGCGAGGTTGCCGTCGTTGTCCATGAAGGTCGGCAGCCCGAGGCGCTCAGCCATCACGTCGGCGAAGGCGATGCCGTTGATCGGCAGGTGCACCGAGGACGCCGCGAGGCCGCGATCCTGGTCGATCAGGCAGGGGATGCCGAAGCCGACCGCCTCGACGTCGCCGCCGATCGCGCTGCGGACCTCCTCGACGATCTCCGTGAGCGTTCGCAGCAGCGCCGGCAGATCCGCGGTCGGCACGTCGCGGCGGGTGCGGTAGTGGACACCGAGCCGGGAGTCGACGGCCCCGGCGATCGCCTTCGTGCCGCCGAGATCGACGCCGATGACGCATTCACCCGGCACGTCCGCCACTATAGACGGCCCCCTCATGGTCGATGCTCCCGATCCCGAGCGTGGCAAGTACAAGCGCTACCGCAGCACCCCGAGGTTCCGCGCCCGCACCGGCGCCGACCCAGCCGAAGGCCTCGCCGAGCTGCGCGCGCTGCGCACCGGGCAAGGGGACGCGCAGGGCGACGGGTCAGGGAGCGGGCAAGACGGAGCTCCGCGTCGGAGCCGCTCGCTGTGGCGGCGCGGGGCGCGGTTGGTGCTCGTGGCGCTCGCGGCCTGGATCGGCGTCTCGGTTCTTGTGTTCATCGTCAGCTCGCTGACGGCGACCGGCGTGCCCTCCGCGGCGGTCGCCGCACTCGACAGCGGTGGGACGCCGCCGTTTTCCGCGACGACGATCCTCGTGCTCGGACTCGACGGGCGGCCACCGGGACTGAAGGAGCCGGGCGCGGCACAGGACAGCGAAAGCGGAGGTCCGGTTCGCTCGGACTCGATGATGCTGATCCGCACCGGCGGCGGGCACACCTCACGGATGTCGATCCCGCGCGACACGCTCGTCAATCTGCCGGGCTACGGCCTGCAGAAGATCAACGCGGCGTACTTCTACGGCGGCGCAGCGTTTTCGATCCGCGAGGTGGAGAGCTTTCTCGGGATCAAGATCAACCACGTGCTGGTGGTCAACTTCACGAACTTCGAGGCGCTCGTCAACGCGATGGGTGGCGTCAACTGGACCGGCGGCTGCGTCGACTCCCAGATCGACGGCGGCGCGGCACTCGGCGGCTGGACGCTGGACTTGCGCCCCGGGACGCATCACCTCGACGGCCTGCAGGCGCTGCTGCTCTCCCAGACCCGCGACAACCTCTGCAATCCGGCCTGGACGGACCTCACGCGAGAGCTGAACCAGCAGACGCTGCTCGCCAACATGAAGTCCCAGATCTTCTCGCCGGTCGGCTTTATTCACCTACCGTGGATCGCCTGGTACGCGCCCCAGACGCTTGAAACCGACATGAACGCGGCGGAGCTTGCCGCCGTCGCGTCCTCGATGACGCTATTCGGTTCCGGCAAGACCCAGATCCTGCTTCCGACCGGCAGCGAGGACGTGCCGGGCGTCGGCGACTCCTTGACGATCACCGACGCCGCCAAGCAGGCTGACGTCGCGCGGTTTCTGGCCGGCTGACGCAGGCGCCGGTCAGTCGGGTTTCTTGCCGGCGGGCTTCTCGCTCTTTGCCGTGTCGCTCGCCGGCTTCTCCGCAGCGGGCTTGGAGTCCGAGCTTTCGCTGCTCTTGGCGGCCGCCGCCTTGACGCCGTCCGCGGCTGCGTCAGCTGCCTTCTCGCGCTGGCGGTTACGCGTGCCGTAGTCGGTGTTGTAAAAGCCACTGCCCTTGAAGTGCACCGCCGGCGAGTGCATCACCCGTTGCACCGGGGCGCCGCAGACCTCGCAGGTCACGAGCGGATCGTCGCTCATGCTCTGCGTCACCTCAAATGTGTGGCCCTTGGTGCAGCGGTACTCGTAGATCGGCATCGGCGAATCATAGGAGGCGCCACGGCCGCCCTTTCGCCTCGCCGAAGCCGCGTCCGGTCCGCGCGGGCTACGATGCGCGCCCGTGGAGGACCACGTCACGATGGAGAAGCTGGTCTCGCTGTGCAAGCGGCGCGGCTTCATTTTCCCGACCTCTGAGATCTACGGCGGCGTCGGCTCGACCTACGACTACGGCCATTACGGCGTGCTGCTGAAGAGCGCGGTCAAGGAGGCCTGGTGGCGCGCGATGCTCCGAGAGCGCGAGGACATCGTCGCCATCGACTCGGCGATCCTTCAGCATCCGCGGACCTGGGAGGCCTCAGGGCACCTCGCGAACTTCACCGATCCGCTCGTCGATTGTCGCTTCTGCGGCCAGCGCTTCCGCGCCGACCACCTCGACCAGCTGGCCTGCGGCCAGAAACCCTCCAAACACCCCGGAGAGGCAGCGGAGTGCGACCTGACGCCGGCGCGCGAGTTCAACCTGATGTTCGAGACGACGATCGGCCCGGTGAAGGAGAGCTCTGCGGCGATCTTCCTGCGACCGGAGACCGCGCAGGGCATCTTCGTCAACTTCAAGACGGTCCTGCAGTTCGCTCGCAAGAAACCGCCGTTCGGAATTGCCCAGGTCGGCAAGTCATTCCGCAACGAGATCACGCCGGGCAACTTCATTTTTCGCACACGCGAGTTCGAGCAGATGGAGATGGAGTTCTTCGTCCCACCGTCGCAGGCGCCGGAGTGGTTCGAATACTGGACGGCAGCGCGCCGCGACTGGTACCTCGAACTCGGGATCCGCCCGGACCACCTGCGCCTGCGCCCGCACGAGTCGGACGAGCTGTCGCATTACTCGACGCAGACGAGCGACATCGAGTACCTGTTCCCGATCGGCTGGTCGGAGCTAGAAGGGATCGCGAACCGCGGCGACTTCGACCTGCGCCAGCACAGCGAGTTCTCCGGCGAGACGCTCGACTACTTCGACCCGCAAAGCGGCGAGCGCTACGTGCCCCACGTGATCGAGCCGGCGGCCGGCGCCGACCGCGCAACGCTCGCGTTTCTCGCCGACGCCTACGACGAGGAAGAGGTCGAGGGCGAGACACGCACCGTGCTGCGCCTGCATCCGCGGCTCGCACCGATCAAGGTCGCGGTATTGCCGCTACTGCGCAAGGACGGCCAGCCGGAGCTGGCCGGTGAGGTTTACCGCGGGCTCCGCGGGATCGTTCAGTCCGAGTACGACGAGGGCGGCTCGATCGGCCGGCGCTACCGCCGCCAGGACGAGATCGGCACGCCCTGGTGTGTCACGATCGATCACGAATCGATCGAGCAGCAAACGGTGACGCTGCGCGAGCGCGACTCGCTGGTCCAGGACCGCGTGGCGATCGAGCGGCTGGGCGAGGAGATCGTGCGCCGCTTGGCCGCTCCGTGGCAGACGCCAAAACTCGGCGCCTGAGGGACGCCCAATTACTCCCCGGCGTCGGAACTGCCGGCGCTTGACTCCGGCGCCCACCAGTCGGTGGGCAGCGGCGGTGACTCAGAGGGCACGGGATTGTCTGGCGCCTCGGCGCTCTCGGGCTGATCGGGGCTGCCGGGCTGATCTGCGCTCTCGAGATCCTCGCGCAGCGGGGCCTCGGGCGGCTGGCCCTCAGTCGGCGGATCTCTCCACGCGTCGGGCGGAGGCGTCATGCGCGTGGCAGCCCAGTGCCTTTGCGGCGGCTGATCGCCGGTTGGCGGCTCGTCGATCAGGTCGTCCCTCGCCGCGCCCACCCACGGTGAGACGCGCGGGAGCTCGGGCTCGGGCTCGACCGCTACTGCAGGCGCGGGACCGCCACCGGGGTCTCCTCCGTCCTCGTCCTCGTCCTCGTCCTCGGCGTCTGCCTCGGCGCTGTGTCCAGGCGACGTGCCCGGTGCCGGCGGTTCGGTCAGCGAGCTGTAGTCGAATTCCTCCTCGGCGCCGAACAGCGCGTCGAGCAGCTGGTTGCGCAGATCCTCACTGACCAGTAACGCAACAGCGCCGCCGAGCAGGGCAATTTTCAGCAGGCGGCCGCGGTGCTTTGTAGCACGCCGCTTACCACCATCCTCGGGATCGGCGCCCGGATCAGCCCCGCGACGATGACTTGGCATCTCGGGGCCACTATAGCTTGCCCTGAGGCTGTAAACCAGGATCGCGCGCCACTCCGCAGGCCCGGGGCGCAACCCTACAACGCGATCACCGAGACCCAGACCCCGGGCGCGGCGTGTGCGCTCAAGCGTGCAGCGCGGCCTGCTCCTGGGCCGTCGGGAACGCCCACACAACGCGCGAGCGGCGTTCACTGCGAAACACGAATTGCAGCTGCTGCGGTGGGCGGAGCCCGTCGGGATGGTCGGGGCGGAAGGTCGCACACGGCTCGGGCTCGGGTAGCGCGCAGAGCAGATTGCGGTGGAAGAAGCAATCTTCACAACTCACTTTGTGCGCGGCAACTCGGGTCACGACAACCTTTCGTTCCTCCCAGACGACGACCGCGGGCATCAAAGCAGGCCCTCGCCAAGGGCACAAGAGGTGTTCGCGCAAATGCCGACAAAAACGTCTTTGGCCTATGAAAGTCCCTGCTAATGGGCGGGTTATTTAGTTGGTCCCCGTATGCTTACTGCGTAAGTAAAAGATCTTTGCATCCCTGGCCAACCGCCTCGCTGCCGCCCCTGCGATCGGGCCGGCGAGGGCGTCTCGGGCGCTCATCCGTCCCACCCGCGTGGTCTGGCTGTGGGGTGTCGCTTTGGATAGCGGGGTGGTGACCGACTGGCGAGCACACATATGGCAAGGGGGGCGGTTGGCGGCGAGCCGGGCGTTTACTTCTCACTCTTCCGTTCGCGTATTGCAGCGCAAGCCTGTGAGGTATAATTTTTCACCGAATTTCGATAGTCGTTTCACAGTGGTCATAATAAAGCGGGCACACCGCGGGGGACGTCAACGAAAGGCTAATTGGTGAGTGATTTTCTGGACACAAAGCGTAAGGAGATCGCGGCACGGCTGCAGGAGCTCGAGCCGCTGATCGATGAGTTCCGCCAGCTTGAAGCCGCGGCCGCCGCGCTTGCCGGTCTCCCCGGTGCCGCACACGGCGTGAACGGCACGGCGCGGCGCGGGCGCCCGAGTGCTCGCGCAAGTCACCCGCGCAGCGCTGTAGCGCCCCGACGGCGCGGGCGTCCGCGTGGCAGTGGCACGCGTGCACTACAGGCACTCGAGCTCGTCAAGGCTCAACCTGGCATTACCACCGCCGAGATCGCAACGGCGATGGGTATCAAGCAGAACTACCTCTACCGCGTGCTACCCGCCCTTGAAAAGGACGCGAAGGTTGCCAAGCGCGGTCGCGGCTGGTTCGCCCGCTAAACATTTTGCGGTTGTGCGGCGGGGCCGTGAGACCCCGCCGCATTTTTGCTCAGCGCCACTCAGGTACCGAGCAGTGACAGTTCGGCCACCGCTGAGCGCTCGTCGAGCAACTCGGTGACGGACGCGTCGATCCGCGCCCGCGAGAAGGAGTCCAGCTCGAGGCCTGTGACGATCGTGTAATCGCCGCCCGCGCAGGTCGCCGGGAATCCGCAAATGATGCCTTCGGGCACACCGTAGGAGCCGTCCGAAGGGACACCCATCGACACCCAGTCACCGGCCGGCGTGCCGATGACCCAGTCGTGCACGTGATCGATAGCCGCGCTTGCCGCCGACGCCGCGCTCGAGGAGCCGCGCGCGTCGATGATCGCGGCGCCGCGCTTTTGCACGCTCGGAATGAACTCGCCCTCGAGCCATGATTGATCGTCGATCACCTCAGCCGCGCCGCGACCGCCGATCTTGGCGTGGAAGATGTCCGGGTACTGCGTTGCTGAGTGGTTGCCCCAGACAGTCACGTTCGTGACGTCCTCAACAGCGACTGCGGCCTTGGCGGCTAGCTGGCCCTTGGCCCTGTTGTGGTCCAGGCGCATCATCGCGCTGAAACGCTCGCGCGGCACATCGGGCGCGTGTGACATCGCGATCAGGGCGTTGGTGTTGGCGGGGTTACCGACGACGAGTACCTTTACGTCGCTCGCCGCGTGCGCGTTGATCGCCTGGCCCTGCGGCTTGAAGATTCCACCGTTTGCCTCGAGCAGGTCACCACGCTCCATGCCCGGCCCGCGCGGGCGTGCGCCGACCAGCAGTGCGATGTTGACAGCGTCGAAGGCGACGTTCGGGTCGTCGGTGATCTCGATGCTCGAGAGCAGCGGGAAGGCGCAGTCGTCGAGCTCCATCGCCGTGCCATGCGCCGCTTTGAGGGCCGGTGTGATCTCGAGCAGGCGCAGCGCAACCGGCGTGTCGGCGCCAAGCATCGCCCCGCTGGCGATGCGGAAAAGCAAGGAGTAGCCGATCTGGCCGGCAGCCCCAGTAACAGCCACTTGCACAGGCGCTCTGCTCATCGGCGCTTCGCCTCCTTGATCGTCACACGTAGGTCGTTGCCGGGCCCGCGATGCTATCGCGGGGCGTAGGGCCGGTCGCGCACCTCCTCCCCAGCGCGGCGCTGGCGGCCGGTGCTGGCGACGATGGCACTCAATGACGCCTCGGTCTCCGCTGCCACCCCTACCATTCGTCAGGTGCAACCGCGCGAGAACGTCACCCTCGGACGCGTTTTTGGCATCCGCGTCGGCGTCGAATGGAGCTGGTTCATCGTGCTCTTCGTCGTCATCTACGTCCTGCGCCAGTACTTCGGCGACATTCTGCCGAGCGGCTCACAGGCTTTCATCGTCGCGGTGCTCAGCACGCTGTTGTTCTTCGCCTCGCTGGTGGCGCACGAGATTGGCCACGCACTCGTCGCCCGGCGCCTGGGACTGCAGGTCGATGGCATCGACCTCTGGCTGTTTGGCGGCTTCACCCGCACCCGCGGCGAGGTGCAAACGCCGCGCGGCGAGTTCAGCCTGGCGGCTGCCGGTCCGGCAGTCACAGCCGCAATCACGCTGCTGTGCATCGGCGTCGGGCTGATCTTTGGTAGCCCGCGCCACCTCGTCGATGTCGCGCTGCTCGAACCGCACGTCCACGTCACCGCGCCGCTCGCGCTGTCCAGCTGGCTCGCGCTGATCAACGCCTTCCTGCTCGTCTTCAACCTCGTGCCGGCGCTGCCGCTCGACGGCGGACGGATGGCGCAGTCTGCGGTCTGGGCGCTCACCGGCGACCGTAACCGCGCGACGCGCACTTGCGCACGAACCGGTCAGGCCTTCGGCTGGCTGGTGATGGCGGCCGGCCTGGCACTGGTTGTCAAGGGCTTCTTCGGCTATGGCATCTGGTCGATCCTGATCGGCGTGTTCCTCGAGCAGGCGGCGCGCAAAGCGGTCATCCAGAGCACGATCAGCGACCGGATCAAGGATGTCAGGGTGGCCGACATCATGGACACCCACCCGCTGACGATCCCCGGTGCGAGCTCGCTGCTCGAGGTCGAGGAGGATTACTTCGCGCGCCACCGCTGGCCGTGGTTCGCGGTGGTCGACGACGACGGGCACTACCTCGGACTGCTGCGTCGTGAGCGCGTCGAGCAGGAACTCGCCGACGGACGCCCGGCACTGACCGCCGCCGAGGTCAGCGACGATGCGCCGCCGTGGCGAATTGACACATCCGCGACCCTCGAAGCGCTGCTTGGTTCCGAAGGACTGCGCCTGCTCGGCGCCGTGATTGCGGTCGACTCCGAAGGGATCCTTCGCGGCGTCGTCACATTGCAGGCGATCCGGCGCGCGCTTGGTGCGCCGGCCGGCGTATAGAGTCCGCGCTTCAAATCGTTCCCGACCTGCGCGAGCGTGCATGCCCGAACATGACGTACTGATCATCGGCGCCGGCCTGGCGGGCCAGCGTGCGGCCCTGGCGGCGGCCCAAAACGGCGTTTCCGTGGCGATCATGAGCAAGGTGCACCCAGTGCGGTCGCACTCGGTGGCCGCCGCCGGCGGTATCAACGCGGCGATCGACGTTTCCGACGATTGGCGCTCGCACGCCTATGACACCGTCAAAGGCTCAGACTTCCTCGGCGACCAGGACGCGATCGAGGTGATGTGCCGGGAGGCACCAGGCGAGGTCATGCACCTCGAGCACATCGGCGTCACGTTCCACCGCAACGAGCGCGGCGAGCTTGACCTGAGAGCGTTCGGCGGCGCCTCGATCAACCGCACCGCCTATGTCGCCGACATCACCGGCCAGGCGATCCTGCACGTGCTCTACGAGCAGCTGCTCAAGCATTCCTCGGTAGTCGCGCGCTACGAGGAGTGGTTCACGACGTCGCTGATCATCGACGATGACGGCGCCTGCGTCGGCGTCGTCGCGCGCGACATCCGCAGCGGGCGGATCGAGACCTTCGCTGCCAAGAGCGTGATCCTCGCCTCGGGTGGGGCCGGGCAGTGCTTCAAGCCGACAACCAACGCGCTGATCTGCACGGCGGACGGCATGGCACAGGCCTACCGCGCCGGGGCGCCGCTGATGGACATGGAGATGATCCAGTACCACCCGACGACGCTCGCCGAGAACGGGTTTCTGATCACCGAGGGAGCGCGCGGCGAGGGAGCGCACCTGCTCAACAAAGACGGCGAGCGCTTCATGTCCAAGTCCGCGCCGAACAAGATGGAGCTCGCCTCGCGCGACGTCGTTTCGCGTGCCGAGCAGACCGAGATCAACGAGGGTCGGGGCGTCGGTGCCGATGGCAAGGGCATCTACCTCGACATCACCGTCGTGCCACGCAAGCGCACGCTCGAGGCGTTGCGCGAGATCGTCAACATCGGCAAGGACTTCGCCGGCGTCGACATCACCCGCGAGCCGATCATCATCCAGCCGGGCCAGCACTACATCATGGGCGGCGTCAAGACCGATATCGACGGTCAGACCCCGATCACGGGGCTCTACGCCGCCGGCGAGGTCGCGTGCGTCTCAGTCCACGGCGGCAACCGGCTCGGTGCCAATTCGCTGCTGGACACGTTGATCTTCGGCCGCCGCTCGGGCGAGCACGCCGCGCAGCGCGCGCTCTCGACGCCGGTGCCGCGGATCTCCGACACCGCGCTGCGCCGCGACGCGAAGATGATCGAGGAGATCATCGCCCGGCCGCGTAGCGGACGGCGCGTTTCGGAGATCAAGGAGGAGCTCGGTACCACGATGAACAGCCACTGCGCGGTGTTCCGCGATGGACCGGGCCTGCAGAGCGCCTATGAGACGGTTCGCCGCCTCAAGGAGGAGGCCGCGCACGCCTATATCGATGACAGCGGCACGGTTTTCAACCAGGACGTGCTCGGCGCGATCGAGCTCGGATACATGCTCGACACGGCCGAAACGATCGTGGCGGCGGCGATCGAACGCACAGAGTCGCGCGGCGCCCAGTTCCGCACCGACTTCCCCGAGCGCAACGATGCCGAATGGCTCAAGCACATCAACACCACGCGCGGGGCCAACGGTGAGCCTGAGATCTCCTATTCGCCCGTGACTATCACGCAGTGGCAGCCCGAAGAGAGGAAGTACTGATGGCCACGTTCGCCCTTCGTTTGCGTCGTTTTGATCCTGAGTCGGGTGGGCCACCGTTTTGGGATGAGTTTCGGGTGGAGCTTGATTCGCATCGTTCGGTGCTTGAGGGGATTTTGCAGGCGAGGGGTCGTTTTGATGGGTCGATTGGTATTCGTTGTTCGTGTCGGGCGGCGATTTGTGGGTCTTGTGGGGTGCGGATCAATGGTCAGCCGGGGTTGGCTTGTCATACCCATCTTGATGATGCGCTGGCGGGTGCTGTGGATGGTGTGATCGTGGTTGAGCCGATGGGCAACATGCCGGTGATCAAGGATTTGATCGTTGACATGGATGCGGTGCATTGGCAGAAGATCCGGTCAGTCACGCCGTGGCTGATCAACAGGGAGCCTGTGCCGGAGCGCGAGTATTTGGTGGCGCGCGAGGCGATGGTCGATGTGACACAGTCGATGGCGTGCATCCAGTGCGGCGCTTGCGTGTCGGACTGTCTGGCAATGGAGGTCGATCCGGAGTTTGTTGGGCCGGCAGCTTTGGCGAAGGCCTACCGCTTTGTTGGTGATCCGCGCGATGACGAGCCGTTTGAGCGGCTGCGCCATCTCGCTGAGAACCCTGACGGCATGTACTCGTGCACGCACTGCTTCAAGTGTGTTGACGCGTGCCCGAAAGGTGTGAACCCGATGGGCCAGATCATGCGCCTGCGCCGGATCGCGGGCGACGACTACAAGATCGAGGACCGCAACAACGGCTACCGCCACGAACAAGCCTTCGTCAAAAACATTCGCGCCAACGGACTCCTGCACGAAGCCGACCTGCTACCCGACTCCTACGGCGGCAAATTCCACCCGCGCGCCATACCCGAACTGCTCGCCTCGCTACCCGTCGTCATCCGCGGCCTCCTACGCCGCAAAATCACACCAGCCAAAGCACTCCTCCACCCCCACAAAGCACCCAAACCACTACAAGCAATCTTCGACCAAATCGAAAGCGAACCCAAACGCTACGAACTCAACCTCTACGTCAGCGGCGACGACAAAGACAACGAAACGGCCGGCGCCGTCACGGAAGGAGCCAAGCGATGAAGGTCGCCTACTGGCCAGGCTGCGTCAGCCGCGGCTTTACACCGGAGCTCCACGGCGCGATGGCGGCGGTTGCGCCGCTGCTCGACATCGACTTGATCGAGCTCGACCGCGCGAGCTGCTGCGGCGCCGGTGTTATCGCCGAGCACAACCAGGAACTCGCCGACACGCTCAACGCCCGCACCTTTGCCCTGGCCCAGCAAACCGACGGCGCGCTGATGATGAACATATGCTCGACCTGCCAGGGCGCCCAGAGCGAGTGCCAGGAGCGGCTGGATGCCAACGCCGTCTACCGCGAGCACATCAACGCGACGATCTCAAGTGAAGGGCTCCACTACGAGCAGGGCGTGACGAACAAGAACCTGCTCTGGCTACTGGTCGAGGACATCGGCCTCGACACGGTGCGCCAGAAAGTCAAGCGACCACTGACGAACCTGCGCGTCGGGCCCTTCTATGGCTGCTACATCATTCGCCCGGCTGCGCGCATCGGCATCGACGCCGATCATCCGCGTCACACATACCTCGAGCAGCTGATCGACGCACTCGGCGGGACCGTGATCGACTACGCCGGCTCGCACAAGTGCTGCGGCTTCCCGATCATCACGATGAACAAGACCGCTTCGCTGAAGCAGGCCGGGCGACACCTCGGCGACGCGGTCGATGCCGATGCCGATTGCCTGGTCACGCCGTGCCCGCTCTGCCATCTCAACCTCGACCTGCAGCAGCCACTCGCCGCGGCTGCGGTCGGGCGCGAGCTCGGAATGCCGGTGCTGCACCTGCCCCAGCTCTTGGGACTCGCGCTTGGGCTCGAGCCCAAGGAGCTCGGACTCGGCCGTCACATCGTCAAGCCGCGGTCGGTGATCGACTGGTCCCAGTCGGTCGTCGCAGCAGCCGCGGCCTGAGCCCGCCGGTTAGGGAAGAAAGCCGTAAGTCGGATTTTGCTGTTGTGAAGATTCAGTAGCATCGGCCGAATGTTTTCGCGGCCCCGGGCGCTGGCGAGCCCAGACCGAAGCGAGGGAGCAACGCCCCGCCAGCGGCTCGTGACGATTGTCGGCGGCGTCCTTTTCATCGTCGGCTCGGCGATCATCGTCGCGCGCGACGGGCTGTTCCTCTCGACCGACACGGTGATCCTGTGGACGATCGCGGCGCTGATCATGCTCTCGCTGAGCGACATCCACCGCATCGGCCTGCGGCTGCTGTGGGACTGGCTGCCGTTCGCCGCCGTGCTCGTCTTCTTTCACTACGCGAACGGCCTGGCGAGGCTGCTCGGGACGCGCACACATTCGGTGCTCCAGATTCGCTTTGACGAGCTGCTGTTCGGCAAGCCGCTGCTGACCGTGCAGCTCCAGCACCTCTTCCACCAGACCCGCCACGTGCGCTTCTGGCAGTACGGCCTGTGGGGCGTCTACATGACCTACTTCTTCCTCGCGATCGTCGTCGCCGGGGCACTGTGGCGGTTTAACTATCCGCGCTTCCGCGATTTCCGCCTCTTCTTCGTCGTCCTCACGGGCCTCGGCTGTCTCACCTACGCGCTCTACCCCGCCGACCCGCCGTGGCTCGTCAGCCAGCAGCTGCACGAGCTGCCGACGATCTACCGCGTGCTGATCGAGACGTGGGACACGGTTGGCCTGCACCAGGCGGGGGCGCTCGTCGAGCAGGGCTCCGCCTTCCACGACCAGGTGGCGGCCGTGCCGTCGCTGCACGCCGGCGTGACGATGCTCGTCTGCCTGTTCTTCTGGAAGGGCGCGCGGCCGTGGGTGCGGGCGCTGCTGGCGTTCTACGTCTTTGCGATGGCCTTCACGCTCGTCTACTCGGGCGAGCACTACGTGTTCGACATAGTCACCGGCTGGATCTACGCCAGCGTGGTGTTCTTCGGCATCAACTACATCCGCCGCCGGCGTGCCCGAGCCGCCCCGGCCTCAGAGCAGTCGCAACCGCCGCCGGTGGAGGCCGCCCCGGTCGGCGCTGCCGCGCCTTAGCGCGCGCTGCGTCGTGAAGAACACGCTGGCGCGGATCGGCGCCGCCCCCAAGAAAAACCGGCTAGGGGCGGCCGGCGGCGGCGTTTGCCGCGGCGCGCTGGCCGATCAGCCCGCGGGCGCAGAGCAGCTCGGCGATCTGG
>PKYB01000029.1 GCA_003133565.1 Solirubrobacterales bacterium | reverse complement strand
TCAAGGACCTGATCATCTCCGGCGAGTTCACCGCCGGAGCCAAGCTGCCGCGCGAACAGGACCTCGCGGAGCGGCTCGGCCTCTCGAGGAACTCGCTGCGAGAGGCAGTTCGCGCCCTCGTTCTGATCGGCGTCCTCGACACGCGCGTCGGCGACGGGACCTACGTCACGAGACTCGACGCCGACGTGTTGCTCACGGGAATGGGATTTGTCGGCGACCTGCTCGACGGCACGACGCTGCTGGAGGTTCACCAGGTGCGGCGGATTCTCGAGCCGGTTGCCACCGGACTCGCGGCGACGCGACTCACGGAGGACGACTTCGCCGCCCTTGAGGCGAGCCTTGAGCGCATGAACGAGGCCGAGACGAACCAAGACTTCATCGATGCCGACACGGAGTTTCACCGGATCATCGTCGGAGCGGCCGGTAACGCCACGCTCGCGTCGATAATCCTGAACCTCTCGGGCGGCATGATGCGTGCTCGCCTGTGGCGCACGATCACCGAGCACGGTGTCGTCGAGATCTCAAAGCAGCGTCATCACGACATCTATGTGGCGCTGCGAGCGGGTGACGCCGACCAGGCCAGCGCTGCCGATCTCATCCACCTTGCCGAAGGTGAGCGCTGGCTCCAACTGCGGATCGCGAGAGGTGAGACGCTCGGTACCCCGGAAGTGGGCGCTATAGGGCACGCCAACGGCGCAGCGCGGCCGAACGGCGGCGGCGCATGATGTCCAGAGCCGCTGGCGGCGCCCGTCCGGTCGCGACCGACGTGCCGGAGCTCGTCAAACCGATCTAACGGGCCGATCTCCTTGCCCGGCGAGCGCGCCCACCGCGCCCATCCGCTCGTCGAGTGCGCTTGACAGCGGCCACGGCGGTGATAAAACGGCGGAGCGGACACGCTCACCGAGTCCGCGAGCGCCGCGCGCGGCGACCCACCGCACCGGCCCGCCGCAAGAACGCTTCCAACAGCCAAGCACCCAAGGAGACACGATGTCGCTCCGCACCGTCCGCCACTCGGTCGGCGCCCGACGCCTACACTGGCGCGCGCTCGCGGTCATCCCGGCACTCCTGCTCCTACCGACCGTCGCGCTCGCGGCCGGCACCGTCACTGGGTCGGGCGGCACGGTCGGCAAGTTCACCTTCGGCGGAGCGCTCACGGGAACGCTGACCATCGACCGTAGCTGGACGGTCGGTGGCCTGGTCACGCCAGGCTGCCAGGTCACGACCTCCTCAACCCAGTCCGACATCAACTTCTTCAACGCCAAGCTGAAGCTGAAGGGTCGCGCCGTCACGGTCAACGGCGGCAGCGCCGGAGTCGCTGCACAACTCGCGATCCAGGTCTCCAAGGACGGCAACAAGGAATCGCTCGCCGGCCTGAACGCGGTGGCTCTCGTCACCTTCAACGCCTCCATCAACGGCAAGGCCTACGTCTGGGCGTCGAACACCACCCCAGCCTCGAAGCTCAAGGGCGGTGGAACACTCACAACCAACGCCAAGAACACGGCCGGATCGCTCGACGCCACCCTTATCCCGGGCACTCCCGCGCTCGAACACACGGCGCTGACCATCAAGGGATCGTGGACTGACTGCAAGCCGTCGTCGGACTGAGAGTCAGCTCCGGAACTGCGCGATGTAGCGCTCGAAGCTCCAGCCGTCAAGAAACGCCGCCGCCGCGCTCCGCCCCGACTCAAAGAGCGCCGCGGTCTGCGCCGGCGTGATGTCGAACTCCGTCGTCCTCACGCCGAGCGTCGGGATCGGAATCGTCCGCGCATAGTCGGCCTGCTGGACGTAGAGGCGGTCGTGCGCCTCCATCATCGTGTCGACGATCGCCTTCAGAAAGGCGATGTTCCCACCGACGCGCGGAAGCTCAGCCGCGCTCGGCGGCGTCGCCAGCAGCGGCGCCGTCGGGCCCGGGGCGACGAGCAGCATGCCGAAGGTCGGGAACTGCGGCCGCTGCCCGGCGGGCGCGTCAAAGAGCCAGATCGGATAGTTCGACAGCAGGCCCCCGTCGACGATCACGTGCGGCGGTCCCGACCCCGACACCGCGCCCGCGCCCGCGCCGCCCGCGATCATCGGCTTGAAGAAGATCGGAATCGACATGCTCATCCGCACCGCCTCGGCGATCTCGAGCTCGTCGGGGTCGAGGCCGAGCTGGCCGGCGTCGCGCGGCAGCACGAGCATGCTACGGGCGGTGAGGTCCGAGGCGATCACCTGCAGGCGGTAGCTGCGGGCGGCGCTGCTCGCCGCCGGGTCGCGCAGCTGGCCGAACTTCGTGATGCCCTTCGCCGCCAACCGCTCGCGCATCCAGCCGAGGAAGTAGTTGCCGCTGTGGATCCCGCGCGTCGCAAGAAACTGCGCCGTCTGGCCGGCGACGCCGAAGTGGTCGAGCAGCGTCGCGTCCTCGAAATCCGGGAAGTGCATCTGGCTGAGCACGATCTCCTGGAGCTCGGGCCCGCTGTAGCCGACGGCGACGAGCGCCGCGGTGATCGCACCGGCCGACGTGCCGGCGACGCATTCGGCCTGGTAGCCGCGACTCGAGAGCTCGAGGTAGGCCCCGGCCAGAGCGATGCCCTTGACCCCGCCGCCCTCGAACACGAGGTCCGCCCGCAGGTCCTCGCCACCGCTCCCCACCGCGCTCATATCCACTGTCGTCAAGTTTTAGGGGTGTGGTCGGTCAGCCTCAGCGGACGCTTCACGACGAGAGCGCCCGCCCAGCGTCCTGCGCCGCACTCGCGCGCCGAGCGCCGTGATGATTACACGCCAGGCTGGAAGCGCGGTGCCGCTGCGCTAGCCTTGGCCGCCGATGGATCTCGCAGCCCTGACCAACCTCGCCGTCATGCTGGCCGCGACGACTCATCACAAGAAGCACCCGATCTTCGGGCTTGTCTTCCTGCTGATCGTCATCGCGATCACCGTCTTCTACGTTCGCTACCGGCGCGAGCAGACCGAGAAGCTCCGCAACCTGAATCGCCCAGACGGGCCAGGCGCGCGCTAGACGGGCGAGGCCGCCGGCTCCTTGGGGTGGTGGCGCAGCAGCTCGCGCGCGTCACGGCGTCCGCTGGCGATCTCGCTCGCCTCCTTCACGAGGTCGCGGTTCATCAGCCCCAGCAGCAGCAGCGAGCCGAAGATGACGACGGCGTCGATGCTCTCGCGGCCCTGCTTCGTCCAGTAGTCGTCCTGCAGGTTGAGCCACAGCGCGAACTCGTCGAGCGTCAGCGCCGAGGCCATCCCGTAGCCGACAGCTGAAGCGCGCGAGCCCCAGCGGCGTGCCGGGTTGGTGCCGATCCCCATCTGCGCGTTCCAGGCGTAGCCGGTCGCCAGCAGCCCGGTGATGCCAAAGGTCATGTGGTGGATGTGATGCCCACCCGGGTCGATGTTGCGAAACGGCCCACGGCCGGCGCGAATCGCGTGCGTGATCGTGCGCACGGTGGCGAACGCGGCGATGAAGCCGACGTTGCCAAGAAAGAGGCGCTCCTGGCGCGCGTCCGAGAGGTGCTTGCGATAGAGCGCACCGAGCACCTTCGGTGAGAGCAACGAGCGCGAGGGGGGAGGCAGTCGCCGCATCACCATCCAGGATATCGGCGCGCGCGCCGCTGCCGCCGCGGCACGCTCGCGGGCAACGCCACTCCGGCCCTTAACAAGAACAGGTCTTATTCTTAGCTATCGTTGGCGGCCATGCTCGGACTTGCTCGTCGCGCCGGCATCTCGGTGGCGCTCCTCGCAGCGGCGCTGGCGCTCCTCGGCGGGTCGACGAGCGCCGCGGCGTCGTCGCCAAGCGCGGCGATCGTCGCCGTGGGAGCCGAGAACCAGTACGCCAACGTGATCAGCCAGATCGGCGGGCCCTACGTCAACGTCAGCGCGATCGAGAGCAACCCGAACACCGATCCGCACAGCTTCGAGGCCAGCCCGAGCGTCGCCCACCTCGTCAGCGCGGCTCGCCTGGTCGTCCAGAACGGCCTCGGCTACGACGCCTACATGAACAACATCGAGGCCGCCTCACCGAGCTCCGAGCGCAAGGTGATCGACGTGCAGACGCTGCTCGGGCTACCCAACTCAACCGCGAACCCGCACCTCTGGTACGCGCCGGTGACGATGCCCACGCTCGCCCGGGCGCTGGCCTCAGACCTCTCGGCGCTCGAGCCGGCCCACGCCGCCTACTTCAAGGCCAACGCAACCACGTTCGACGACTCGCTGAAACCGTGGTTCGCGGCGCTGGCGGCATTCGCGGCGCGCTACCCGAAGATCCCGGTCGCGACGACCGAACCGGTCGGCGACTACATGCTGCAGGCGGCCGGCGCCGTCATCAAGACGCCCTTCCCGCTCCAGGCCGACATCATGAACGGCGTCGATCCCGCGCCGCAGGCCGTGAGCATCCAGGACTCGCTTTTCTCCGAGCACCGCGTCAAGGTCTTCGTCTACAACGAGCAGGTCACCGACTCGCTGACCGCGTCCTTCCTCGCCAAGGCCAAGCAAGCCGGCATTCCCGTGGTCGGCGTCTACGAGACGATGCCGACCCCGGGCTACGACTACCAGTCTTGGATGCTCGCCGAGCTCACGGCGCTCCGCAACGCGGTCGCCGACAAGCGCTCGACGCAGAAGCTATGAGCGGCGAGCCCCCAAGCGACCGTAACGTGCCGGTCCTCGCGCTCGATCGGGTCAGCGTCAGCCTCGCCGGCAGACCGATCCTGCGCGAGGTCAGCTTCGCGATCGAGCCGGGCGAGTTCACCGGCCTGATCGGCTCAAACGGCGCCGGCAAGACGACTCTCTTCCGCGTGATCCTCGGCCTCCAGCCAGCCAGCGGCACAGTCCTGCTCGACGGGCGTCCGCGCTCGCGCCGCAACCCACTGATCGGCTACGTGCCGCAGAAGTTCGCCCTCGACCCCGACGCCCCGCTTCGCACGCGCGACCTCGTCGGCCTCGGGCTCGACGCGCACCGCTACGGCATCGCGCTGCCCTCGCGCGCGCGGCGCACGCGGATCGATGAGATGCTCGAGGCCGTCGACGCCCGCGGCTTCGCCGACGCCCGCGTCGGCACGCTCTCGGGCGGCGAGCAGCAGCGCGTGCTGATCGCCCACGCGCTGATCTCATCGCCCAAGCTGCTGCTGCTCGACGAGCCGCTGGCCAACCTCGACCTGCCAAGCGGCCAGGAGGTCGTCGCGCTGCTCGCACGGATCACCAAGGAACAGCAGATCGCCGTCCTGATCTCGGCCCACGAGATGAACCCGCTGCTGCCGGTGATCGACCGCATCGTCTATCTCGCCGCCGGCCGAGCCGCCAGCGGCACGACCGACGAGGTCGTGCGCACCTCGGTCCTGAGCGCCCTCTACGGCCACCACGTCGACGTCCTCCAGGTCCACGGCCGCGTCCTCGTCGTCGCCGGGGCGGCCGGTGAGCTCGCCGACAGCGCCGACCACGCGCACACCCGCCCGCAGGTCGAGATCATCTCGTGAGCCCGACCCTCGCAGCGATCTTCGCCCCGGGCTTCTTCACGAGTGCACCGGTGGCAATCGCGGCGAGCGTTGGCGCCGTGGCGGCGATCGTCG
>PKYB01000081.1:14316-14505 GCA_003133565.1 Solirubrobacterales bacterium | reverse complement strand
CCGGGCCGGGGATCGGAAGCTGTCTTGACTCGAATGGGCGTGCAAGTCCCGGCACGCTCGATACAAGTGGTGCGGGTACGTTCGCCTACTCGGTGACCGCGACCAGCACCGACCGTCAAACCACTACCGCGACGATCCACTACACGGTGTTGGGGCCGCCGACGGCGACGATCACCTCGCCAGCCGACG
>PKYB01000081.1:0-14152 GCA_003133565.1 Solirubrobacterales bacterium | reverse complement strand
GGATCGGAAGCTGTCTTGACTCCAACGCCAGCGCCAGCCCCGGCACGCTCGACACTAGTGCAGCAGGCACGTTCGCCTACACCGTGACCGCGACCAGCACCGACCGTCAAACCACTACCGCGACGATCCACTACACGGTGTTGGGGCCGCCGACGGCAACGATCACCTCGCCCGCCGACAAGCAGACCTACGCGATTGGCCAACACGCAGCGACAACCTTTGTTTGCGCGGACCCGACCGGGCCGGGAATCGCAACCTGTCTTGATTCGAACGGGAGTACCAGCCCCGGCACCCTCGACACGAGCACCACCGGCACGTTCGCCTACAACGTGACCGCAACCAGCACCGACGGGCAGACCACAACCGCGACCATCCACTACACCGTCTCCGGGCCACCAACCGCGACGATCACCTCGCCCGCCGGCGGGGAGATCTATGCGATTGGCCAACACGTCACGACAACCTTTGCTTGCGCGGACCCGACCGGGCCCGGAATCGCAACCTGTCTTGATTCGAATGGGAGCGCGAGTCCGGGCGTACTCGACACGACTACCGCCGGCACGTTCGCCTACACCGTGACCGCGACCAGCACCGACGGCCAAGCTGCGACCGCGACCATCCACTACACCGTCGCCGGACCACCAACGGCGACGATCACCTCGCCCGCTGACGACCAGACCTACAACCTCGGCGAGCACGCCCCGACAACGTTTGTTTGCGCGGACCCGACCGGGCCGGGGATCGCGAGCTGTGTTGACTCGAACGCCGGCGCCAGCCCCGGCGCGCTCGACACTAGCGCAGCAGGCACGTTCGCTTATAGCGTGACCGCTACGAGCACCGACGGGCAGGCTGCGATCGCGACGATCCATTACACGGTTGTGGGCGCACCGACGGCGACGATCGCCTCGCCGGCTGATGACCAGACCTATGCGCTTGGCCAGCACGTAGCGACGGCGTTTGCTTGTGCGGATGCCGCTAACGGGCCAGGGATCGCGACTTGTGTTGATTCGAATGGGAGCGCGAGTCCGGGCGTGCTCGATACGAGTACTGCCGGCACGTTCGCCTACAACGTGACCGCGACCAGCACCGACCGTCAAACCACTACCGCGACGATCCACTACACCGTCGCCGGGCCACCAACGGCGACGATCGCCTCGCCGGCCGATGATCAGACCTATGCGCTTGGCCAGGACGTCACGACAACCTTCTCCTGCGCGGACCCGGCCGGGCCGGGAATCGGAACCTGCCTCGACTCCAACGCCAGCGCCAGCCCCGGCACGCTCGACACGAGCACCGCGGGCACGTTCGCCTACAGCGTGACCGCAACGAGCACCGACGGGCAGACCACAACCGCGACCATCCACTACACCGTCGCCGGGCCGCCGACGGCGACGATCGCTTCACCGGCTGACGGAGAGAGTTACAACCTTGGCCAGAAAGTCACGACAGCGTTTACTTGCACGGACCCGACCGGGCCCGGGATCGCAACCTGTCTTGATTCGAATGGGAGCGCGAGTCCGGGCGTACTCGACACGACTACCGCCGGCACGTTCGCCTACACCGTGACCGCGACCAGCACCGACGGCCAAGCTGCGACCGCGACCATCCACTACACCGTCGCCGGACCACCCGTCGGGCCGCCCGCCGCGGCGCCGCCGCCCGTGCTGGCGAGCTCAACCGACCTGAGTCCCGTTGGTGGGACAGTGACGATCAAGCTGCCAGGCAGCTCGACGTTCACCTCCGTGTCTTCGACAACCAACATCCCGGTCGGTTCGACGATCGACGCGCTGTCGGGAACGGTGTCGCTGACCGTTGCCCTGCCAGACGGCGGCTCGCAGACGGGCGAGTTCTACGACGGTGAGTTCGTCTTTACGCAGTCAGAGGACGGCACCGAAGTCGAGACGTTGGCCGGCTCCGGCTTTGCCGACTGTCCGGCGCCGCCGAACGGTAAGCACGGTAGTGCGCATGATGCGGCAGCGAAGAAGAAGAAGCCGACCGCCGTAATCCGTCAGCTATGGGGGAACGCGCATGGCAAATACACGACCAAGGGCCGGTACGGGTCGGCGTCGGTGAGCGGAACCGTGTGGGTGACTGAAGATCTTTGCGACGGGACGCTCATCCGAGCGATCAAGGACAACGTGATCGTCGTGGCGTTCGCGCATCGCCACAAGAAGCACGACGTCCGTCAAGGTCACTCCTTCTTTATTCCCGCGCCCGGCTACTCGGGCTCGGGCACGGTTACAAACGCCGTTGATCACGCCGCCAGTAGCCAAAACGCTTCGACCGGCGCGAATCCAGGAGAGATCCACCGGACCAAGCGGAGCTCTGCGTGATCTCCTAGCTGCGAGTCAGGTGCGTGCGGGAAGCGCTGCGAGAGCGGTGTACAGCTCGCGTGCGGCCGCCTCACCCCACTCCAAGCTGCGCAGCGAGAAGGACTCATTCGGCGCGTGTATCTGGTCCTCGGCGAGTCCGAAGCCGCCGACGATCACTGGGTATCCGCGGGCTGCCATCTCGGCGACGATCGGAACGCTGCCGCCACAGCGAATAAACGCCGGCTCGGTCTTGCACGCGCGGCGCAGCGCTTCAGCCGCGAGCCGGAGCGCTGGCTCGGTGGGCTCGAACAGCGCTGGCTCGGCGTGCATCACTTCCGTTTCCTCGAGCACGGCACCGTCGGGCAGCGCGGAGCGCAACAGGCTGCTGAGGACCTCGTGCATACGTCGAGGATCCTGTCCCGGTGCGAGGCGTAGCGAGAGGGTCGCGCGGGCTTGCGCCGGAACGATTGTCCGCGGCTCGCCGCCAGCGATCTCGTTGACGTCAAGTGACGCGTCAGCGCCGTTGCGGATGTAGTACTCGCCGCCAGCTCCCGGATACACCGGCCTACCACCACTGTGATCGATGAGCTCATCGCCCGAGGGCAGACGCTGCCAGGAGGAGAGCTCCGCCGCGGACGGAGCGATCACCCCTTCGCGCAGCTCCTCCCGCACCCTGCCGTCAGGCCCTGGAAGCACCTCGCCGAGAATTCCCTGCAGGACGTGCAACGCGTTCAGCACGCTGCCGCCGTAAAGCCCGGAATGCAGGTTGTGCTCTGCCGTCAGCACCTGGAGGTTGAGCATTACCGCGCCGCGCAGGCCGACCGTGATCGCGGGCGTTTCGGGATCGGGCATCAGGGCGTCGAAGACGATCGCCGCGTCGGCGCCGCGCCCGTCGGCGCGAAGCCATGTTGTCACGCCACCGCTTCCGATTTCCTCCTCGCCCTCGACGAGCACCCTGACGTTAACCGGCAGCTCTCCGGCGACGGCCATCGCGCACGCGACGTGCAGCAGCGGAAGGAAGTTACCCTTGTCGTCGCATGCCCCGCGCGCGTAGATGCGGCCGTCGCGGATCGTCGGCTCGAACGGTGGTGAGTGCCACTGCTCCGCGGCTCCCGGGCCCTGGACGTCGTAGTGCCCGTAGATCAGCATCGTCGGCGCCGTAGGGTCGCGCGCCCGGAGCTCGCCAACTACGAGCGGATTCCCGTCAGCGATGCGCACGAGCTCGCCGCTGCCACCGGCTGCGAGAACCCGGTCGATCACCCAGGTCGCCGCGCGCTCGATGTCACCGCGGTCGCCTCCGCCCGTAGAGATCGACGGCACGCGAAGCCAATCAACCAGCTCATCAAGCAGCTGTGGATCCATTGGGCCCACCCTAGCGTCCCGGGCCGAACCCGCGGCGAGCGTCCCAGGCGACACGCGCCGACTGCGTTTGGCCGTTAGCTGGGCGACAGCGCAGACGTGGCGACCGCAACCGTAGCCTCATCCACCTGCCGATTCGGGCAACCCGAGCACGTGGCCCCCATCAACGTGGATCACGGTGCCGGTCGTGTAGCGCGTCTCGGGCGCGATCAGCGACCAGACCCATGTGGCGACCTCGTCTGGGCGGCCCATCCGGCCGATCGGGAGCCGGCGCGCGAGATCGGCGAGCGTGGCTTGGAGGTCTTCAGCGTAGGTCTCATGGATCGGTGTGTCGATTCCCCCGGGCGCGACCGCGTTTACGCGGATCCCGTCCTTCGCTAGCTCGTAAGCCAAGGCGCGCGTGAGGTACTCGAGGGCTGCTTTTGTGGACCCGTACAGGGTCGTGTCGGGCATCACGATCGTGCCGAGTGAGGAGCTGACGTTGACAACCGCGGCATCGTCGGAGGCTCGCAGTGCCGCGAGCGCCGCGGTCACGAGGAAGAACGGGCCCGCAACGTTGACGGCGTAGTGGCGCTCGAACGCCTCACGTGTCACAGCGTCGATTGGACTCGGCTCGATCACCGCCGCGTTATTGACGACCACGTCGATCTGCCCAAACGCCGCGAGTGTCTCCGCCACGATCCGCTCCGGCGCGGTGCGATCGCCGACGTCAGCCGTGACAGCCAGCGTACGACCCCCGATTTCCTCACGCACCGCCTCCAGCAGCTCGGCGCGCCGCCCAACGAGCACCACCGCCAGCCCCTTTGTCGAGAGCAGCCGCGCGGTCGCTGCTCCGATCCCAGTTCCCGCCCCCGTAACAATCGCCACTCGCGTCATCCGCGGCCTCAGTCTAATTCCCAGCTACGCGTCCAAGGCGAAGTAGCGCAGATCGTGACAGGCCAGCTGTGGGCCTGTTGGAGCTTGTCGCGGATGCCACCGCGTACGTACAGAACCGGGGGCATACACCGGCGATCTTCTCGAATGAGGAGCGAGTGTGTAGCGTTTCCTAGATGGCTGGCTCACTGATCGACCCGAGCGCGCCTCCAAGCGGCGAAGGCTGTGTCGAGTGCCTTGCCGCCGGTGGATGGTGGTTTCATCTGCGGCGCTGTGCCGAGTGCGGCCACATCGGGTGTTGCGATTCTTCGCCCGAACAACACGCGAGTGCGCACGCCCACGAGACCGGTCATTCGATCATCACGAGCTTCGAACCCGGCGAGGACTGGTACTACGACTACCGGTCGGACCAGATGGGCGCGGGCCCGCCCCTCGCCCCGCCCGAGCACCATCCGCTCAGCCAGCCGACTCCCGGGCCGGCAGGGAAGGTGCCTTACGACTGGGAACGGCGCCTCCACTAGGTAGGAGGTAACTGGGTCGTTGGCATAGGATCTCGCGACCGAGGGTTGGAGGGTGTGTTGGCGGTCTGTGAGCAGTGCGGCGCCGAGAACCCGAGTAGTTCCCGCTTCTGCGGCAGCTGTGGCGCCAAGCTGGCAACGAAGTCGGCCCCGCGCGAGACGCGAAAGGTCGTGACGGCGCTGTTCTGCGACGTGTCCGGCTCGACGGCACTCGGCGAGCAGCTCGACCCGGAGGTCTGGCGCGGCGTGATCCAGGGCTACTTCGCTGCGATGCGCGCGACAATCGAACGCCACGGCGGGACGGTCGAGAAGTTCATCGGCGATGCACTCGTCGCCGTGTTCGGCGTGCCGCGGGTCCGCGAGGATGACGCGCTGCGTGCGGTCCGAGCCGCGAGTGAGATCCGCGAGCGAATGCCGGCGCTGGCTGCCGAGGTTGGGCACGAGCTGCGTTTCCGCACGGGCATCAACACCGGAGCGGTCGTGATCGGCGACGGCGAGGTGCTCGCCACGGGCGATGCGATGAACGTCGCGGCGCGCCTCGAGCAGGCGGCCGGTCCCGGGGAGATCCTGGTCGGCGCCGAGACATTGCGCCTGGTGCGCGATGCGGTCGAAGTCGAGCCACTTGAGCCGCTCGAGCTCAAGGGCAAGCGTGAGCCAGTCGCGGCGTTCCGCCTGCTGCGCGTCGATCCGGTCGCGCCAGGCATGGCCCGGCACCTGGACACTCCGCTCGTCGGCCGCGAGCGCGAGCTGCGCCTACTGCGCGGCGCGTGGGAGCGCGTCGTGCAGGAGTCGGGCTGCCATCTGTTCACGCTGCTGGGTGCCGCCGGCGTCGGGAAGTCGCGCCTGGGTGCCGAGCTCCTGGCCGATCTCGGCGCGGACGCACTCGTGCTTCGCGGACGCTGCCTCGCCTACGGCGAGGGGATCACGTTCTGGCCGTTGGTGGAGGCGCTCCACGGTGCAGGCGAGCGCGCCGAGGCGACCATCGCGCGCTTGACAACCGGCAGCGCGGCGGCGCCAGAAGAGCTCTTCTGGGAGGTTCGCCGCCTTCTCGAGTCGCTCGCCGCGGCGCGAGCGCTCGTGCTCCACGTGGACGATCTCCAGTGGGCTGAGCCGATGCTGCTCGACCTGCTCGACCACGTCTCCGACCTCTCGCGTGGAGCACCGATTCTGCTGCTCTGCACGGCGCGGCCGGAGCTGCTCGACGTCCGCGCCGGCTGGGGCGGAGGCAAGCTGAACGCGACCACGGCGCTGCTCGAGCCGCTCGGCCTGGGCGAGTCGCTGGCACTCCTGGAGGAGCTCGGCGAGGGCATCGACGCCGACACCTGCAGGCGAGTCGTTGCCGCCAGCGAGGGCAACCCGCTGTTTATCGAGGAAATGGCGGCGCTCGCACGGGAGAGCGGCAGCGTCACGGTCCCGGCGACGATCCAGGCGCTGCTGGCGGCCCGCCTAGAGCAGCTCGGCGTCGAGGAGCGCGAGGTGCTCGAGCGCGGCGCGATCGAGGGCGAGGTGTTCCACCGACTGGCGCTGCACGCGCTCGCCGGCGAGCCGCTCGCCGCGCAGGTTGATAGTCGACTTGCCGCGCTCGTGCGGCGCGAGCTGATCCGACCCCACCGCTCGGCGCTCGATGGCGACGACGCGTTCCGCTTCCGTCACCTGCTGATCCGCGACGCTGCCTACGAGGCGCTGCCGAAGTCGACACGCGCGCAGTTGCACGAACGCTTCGGCTACTGGCTCGAGGAGCATGCCACCGGGCTGCCCGAGCTCGACGAGATCGCCGGCTGGCACTTCGAGCAGGCTGTCCGCTACGCAGCTGAGCTCGGGCGCGACCCCGACGCGGTGCTGCGTCGCCGAGCCGCGGAGCGCCTGTTTGCGGCCGGGCAACGCGCGGCCAATCGACGCGATGACGCGGCGGCGCGAAGCCTGCTCGATCGTGCTCTTGTGCACGCCGATCGCGGTGCTCCACTGCACGCCGCGATCGCCGTCGAGCTCGCCGAGCAGCTGCTCGACAGGGGCGAGTTCGACAATGCCCGTGGGCTCCTGGATGCGGCCGCCGAAGTCCCGGCCTTCGCGAGCCAGGTCGCGATCGTGCGCATAGACTGGGCGATTCGCGCCGCGCCTCACGAGACGGCCGCGCTGTTCGAGCAGTTGCCGGCGTTGATCGCCGACTTCGAGCGCGCGGGGGATCAGCGCGGCCTCGCGCGGGCCCAGATCATGTGGGGTCACTGGCACTGGCTCGGCAGCCGCGCCGGCCCGACGGCGGAGCACATGCGGCTCGCCGCCGAGCACGCGCGGCTCGCCGGCGATGACGGCCTGCTGGCGCGGGCGCTGAGTTTCTACGCGCTCTCGATCGGCTACTCGGAGCTCGGCGTCACTGAGGTGCGCAACGCACTCGGAGCGATCGCGCCCGACATGACGGGACCCGTGGCCCAGGCCTGGCTCGACATGGCGCGCTGCGATCTCGCGTTGCAGGAGGGGCGACTCGCCGACGCCAGGTCAATGGGTCAGGGCGCGATCGACGCGCTGATGGAGATCGGCATGCTCGTGCTCGCCGGCGGCGCTTACATGGGGCTCGCGCGAATCGAGATCCTGGCGGGCGATGCTCAGGCTGCACGGGACTGGCTGCTGCGGGGCGACGCAATCCTCGTCGGGGTGGGCGAGCGCTCCTACCGCTCGACGGTTCAGGCGAGCCTTGCGCTCGCCGAGGCGCTGCTGGGGGATCGAGCAGCGGCGCTCGCGGCGAGCGAGCTCGCCGAACACCTCGGCGCGCCCGAGGACGTGATCAACTTCGTCATCACCGGCCAGGTGCGATCGATGCTCGCGCGCGCCACCGGAGACCTCGACGAAGCCGAGCGGCTGGCGCGCAGCGCGATCGAGCACGCCGAGCGGACCGACTTCTACCAGTACCGCGGCGACGCACGACTCGAGCTCGGGCGCGTGCTCGCCGCGGCCGGCCGGCGCGAGGAGGCCGCGGCCGAGGTCAGCGCGGGCCTCGCGCTCTACGAAAGGAAGGGCGACACGATCCTCACGAGCAACGCCCGCGCGCTGCTCGCCGAGCTCTGCTGAGCGCGCACGCAGTCCAGGCCTAAGGGTCCTCATCGTCACCAGACGAAGCCGGGCCGGCTTGGAAATCGGGCGTCCGAGTGGGCGGTGCTGGGCTCGAACCAGCGACCTCCCGCTTTTAAGCCGAATCTCGCGGTGAGTCGGACGACTTGGGAGAGCAGCAAAATACTGGCAATCTGAGCGATTCGGAACCTTCTTGCGGCCGGAGCTCAGGACGGCTTTTGGATGTCCGGGCGGGCGAGGGCGAGGTAGAACACGAGGACGAAGACGGCAACGGCGAACACGATCGCCGTCGGGCCGTCGCCGAAGTTGATCCCGCTGATGCTCTGCGGTTTGCTGATGTAATCGGCGAACGACGCGCCGAGCGGCCTGGTGACGATGTAGGACATCCAGAACGCCGCGATGCCATTCAGACCGAACCGCGAGTGCGCGAGAGCCGGAGTCAGGATGACGACGGCGAAGAGGATGCCCGAGTCCAGGTAGCCCAGGTTCAGCGAGGTCGCAGTGAAGTCTCCGAGCGCGGTCCCGAGTGCGAAGGTCGCGAACACCGTCGCCCAGTAAAAGGCCTCACGCCGCTGGGTCGTGATGCTGTGGATCGACAGCGTGCCCTCGCTGCGCTGCCAGGCCCAGAAAATTGCCGCCAGGATCACCGCCCACAGCAGTGTCGTCCCGCCATAGGGGATGTGGACGTCGAGATGTAGGAAATCGGCAACACCGGTCCCTGTGATCGCGATCGCATAGGCCAGGAACCAGTAGGCAAACGCTCGGTATCGACGGGTGGCGAACTGCAGCAGCAGCCCGACGACGATCACCAGCACCTCGACGCCGCCGCCCTTGAAGTTGCCGTACGTCTTGAGGTAGTCCGACGTGGCCTCCCCGCCGGCAGTCGTCAGGATCTTCACGACCCAGAAGGCGAGGATGACCTCCGGGACCTTCGCGGCGACCGGAGCGGGAAAGAAGCGACCGATCAGCGGGACCCGCCCGTCCACCGACACAGCTTGACGATCGGGGCTGCGCGAAGACCGACCATCAATACGGATGGGCTCCAACGAGCGAAAGCCTCCTTCGACTGGACGCGGCCGACGATAGCAAGCGACCCTCATCCAGGGTCGCGATCGGCGAACGATTGGCATGCCTAGCCCATGGATCCACGCGAGGGGCAGCGCGGCCGCAATGCCGTGTTGGCGTGTTCGCGGCTACCTTCCCGCCCCCTTGCGCGAGATTCGACACAGCGTGTCGGATCTGACCGGTCCGGCGATCGCGGTCCCTGGCTCGGAGTATCTTCGATTCGTGAGGAGCATTGGTCGAGGTCGGGCGCTGGTTCAACCGGGATGAGGCGATGACGCCGAGAGAAGCACGGAGCGGGTATGTCCTCGCCACCTAGTGGTGTCGACCTCGTGGCGGTCCGCCGGGACCTCGAAGCCCGTCGCGATCGCACCCGCGCACGCGTCGCGGCATTGGCGCAGCGCCCTGAGCTCGGTAGCGCACAGGGATTTGGCAAGCGAATCGGCGACGGAACGATCGAGGCGGTCAGCCGGCTGACCGAGATCGGCGTCGGCGAGTCGCTCGAGCGCGGACTCGCGCGTACAGAGCGCGCCCTGGCCAAACTCGACGACGGAACCTACGGGAGATGTGACACGTGTGGGAAACCGATTGGGCGAGCCCGGCTGCTTGCGATTCCCGACGGCGTCCTGTGCCTGACCTGCGCGGAATCCGCGCGCCAAGTCCGTCCGCCACGACGCCGCTAACAGCCGTCCCGCAGCCCGAGCCCACCGCAGCGTGGGCGCGCCGGCACGGCTGAGGCCGTGATACCCGCTTGCGCAGGCAACGACGACACGGCGCGGCTGGCTCCAGGATGAACGCGGGCCGCATGCTGTCCCAACGCTCGCGAACAGCGACAGCTCTAGCACGGCCGGGGATCGCGCTGGCGCCAGTCGCTCAGGAGTCCAACGGCCACACCTCGACGAGACCATGTGCGACCGCACAAGGGGTATTGGAGACGAGGCTGATCGCGTCCTCAACAGTGGCGGCCTCGATAATCGCGAACCCGGCGAGCGGAAGGTCGGAGCGCAGGAACGGACCGTCGATGGTGTCCACGCCCGCCCCGTCGTGATTGCGCACCTGCACGGGCTGGCCGGCGATACCCATCAACGCTCCTCCCGCGAGCAGGCGCTCGTCATGTTCATGGGCCGCAGCGCGGACTGCCGGGTCAGTCCGGTCGTACCCTGCTTGATCTCCATATCCAATGGTCACGAACTTCGGCACGAAGACCTCCTCCTCGCCTCAAGTCGCTTTGCGAAGCAGCTTAGAACCGCCCGACCGCGAACGATCGCTCGCGCAAGCCAACTAACACTGTCGCGACGCGCGGCGACCGGCACAGTGTGCACGTAGGCCGCAGGGCGCCGGAGTCGAGAACGGAGGTAGCGAGGATGTCGATCGAGGCTGGCCGATGCGCGTCGCGTGAGCCCACGCCGCGGGCGGTTCGCCACCGCACGCCCGGTCGGCGGTCAAGCCTCGCGTGCGGGCCGCCGATACACAGCGAGTGGAGTCCGTCTTGCGGCGTCGCGCACGGCGAGCGGGACTCGCCGCCGCCGTTTGCTTTTTGATCGTCGCGGGCGCTGCCCACGGCAGTGTCCGCGCGAGGACGGGCGGCGCGACGATTCCGTGGCCGTATCGTCAGCTCGAGCTCGGACTCGCCAGCTCTCCCGGGGGCGCCGCCCAGCTCGCTGCAGTCGCGCCGTTCGGCTTTCGCTACCAGTACCTCGCCGGAGGCGTCAACACGGGCCAGGACTGGCCGCACTGGAACCCCAACGGCTCGTTTGTCAGCCTCTACATCGCGGAGTCCGAGGCGCACCGCATCGTCCCCGTCTTCTCCTACTACGAGATCCGCCAGTCGCAGCCCGGTGCCGGCGTCGCGGACGAGGCGAGCGCCGACCTCGGCAACCTCGCCAACGTTGCGACGATGCGCAGCTACTACCTCACGCTCGAGTTGTTCTACAGGCGCGCGAGCTCGGCGAGGGGACCGGTCGTGCTGCAGCTGGAGCCCGACCTGTTCGGCTACGTCGAGCAGCGCGCAGGCCACGGAGATGCATCAACGGTGCCCGCGGCGGTGGCGTCGACCGGCATCCCGGCACTGCGCGGCCTGCCGAACACGGCGGCCGGCTTTGCGCAGGCGGTGCTCGAGCTACGCGACCGACTCGCCCCGCGCGTCATCGTCGGCTATCCGATCTCGATCTGGGGCACGGGCAAGGACATCCACCTGAGTCACCCGTCCTCCGCCGAGGTCGACCGGATGGCCAGGGCGGCTGTCGCGTTCTACCGCTCGCTGCACGCGTCCTTCGACGTTACGTTCACGGAGCTGACCGACCGCGACGCGGGCTATGCAGAGGTTGTCAACGGCGAGGGGCCGGGCGCGTGGTGGGCGCCTGTCGATTTCAACCACGACCTGCGTTTCCTGCGTGACTATCACTCGCGCATCCCGCTCCCGATCGTCATGTGGCAGATTCCGCTTGGCAACACGATCTCCCCGATCGTCAACAACACCCCCTACCACTACAAGGACAACAAGGTGCAGTGGCTGCTTGGGAGCGGAAGCGGCCCTCATCTGCGGGCCTTCGTGAACGCCGGCGGGGTGGCACTGCTGTTCGGCGGCGGGCAGGCGCAGGACACCGACGCCGGCGACGCGTCGGGCGACGGGCATCCCGACGACGGCGGCTATTTCGACGCACGTGCCCGGGCCTACTACGCGGCAGGAGCGCTACCGCTGCCCGCTGCGAAGCGCTGATCGGCTGCTCGCGCGCGAGGCACCGGTCAGGGCCGACAACGATCGTTCCAGTTCGCGCTCTCCGACCTAGCCCGAACGCGACGTGCTCGAACCGCCGCTGGCGGTTGAGCGGTCTGGCCCGGTCGTTCTCAGCGCACGGTCCGGCTCGTTGGTTGTGTTGCGCCAGCGGAGGATGTAGCGGTAGTACAGGCCGCGTCGGATTCGCGCGCCTGGGAGCTCGCGTCTCGCGATCGCGCGAATGTCTCGAAGGCTCTCCGTGGGCTCGGCGACGACAACGCCGACATTCCGCACTTCACGGTGCCAGCGACTGAGCACGCGCACCACGGGAAGCTGCAGTCCCGAAATGATCCAGTCCGCCGTCGTCTTCCTGGCCGATACGCCCACGATGAACAGCTCGCCCCCGGGCGCGACCAGGCCGCGGGCGCGGCGCAGCGCAAGCGTCAGGTCCACGTGGTGAAGCGTGGCGACGAACGTGACCAGGTCGTAGCTCGCCCGTTCGGCCGGCATCTTGAGGAACTCGTCAACGCGCAGAGTGACGTTGTCGAAGGGGGCTGTTCGCTCACTGGCGCGTGCGACCGCGGCCGCGTCTGGGTCGACGCCCGTGACATGGCGAGCGACGCCGGCGAGGCGCTGCACGAGCAGACCCTCACCACACCCAACATCCAGGACGCGACCCGGCCGCCGCCCTGCCACACCCACGATCATGCCGTGATACGCAGCATTGTGGTTCCAGTCGGCGTCCACGAGCTGAGTTTCCCAGAGAGCCCCGCGAGCCCTCAAGCACGCGACGACGAACACTCGCGTCGGCCCAATGATGCTCGCGTGACATGGCTCAGCGCGCGAAGGGCACCCGATGCAGCTGCGGCAGTGAACGGTTCGCAGCGACTGCTGGGGCGCGCCTGGCCGCAACGCGGTAGCGTCGCGACGTAGGTAGCGGATGGTTGGCGGTTGTGACGCAGGCCCGGGAGTGCTCTAAGGGAGGTCGAACGTGAGGCTGCATGCCAGGCACGCTTTGGCTGTCGCGATTGAGAGTGTCGCGACGGTTGAGCGTCGTCGCTTCACAACACTCGCGCTCGTCGCGCTGGCCGCGGTGGGCATCGCCGCCACGGGCGCAGCGGCGTCGCCTTTCGCACGGTTCGCCGGTTCTCGCTGCCTGTCCTCGCTGCACGCCCGGCTCAGCAGTGGTGTCGCTGCGGGCAGCATCGGAGACACAGTCACGCTCACGAACGTCTCCGCCAGGACGTGCATGCTGCGTGGCTATTTCGGGGTGCAGATGCTCACCGCGAACGGGCACCGCCTGGCGACGCACATCCACCGGGGGGCCTCGGTCACCGTCCCCGCGACGGCGGTACGCACCGTCACCCTCGCGCCCAGGGGCAGAGCGTCCTTCTACCTCGGCTACGCCGACGCAACGGGCTACGAGCTGCTCAAGTGCCCGACGTCGGCGCGGGTCGCCATCACACCGCCGAACGCCACGAACCCGATCACGGTCCCATGGCATCTACAACCCTACGGCGGATCGGTACAGCACCTGCGCTGCGGCATCATCACCGTCTCCCCCGTGTTCGCCGGGACCTGACCCGCGCCCGCCCGCGGCCCCCTGGCCCAGGTCACGGACCTGACCAGCAAAGTCGCGGCCGAGGCAGCCAAGTGCCTAGTCCGTGTCTCAGCTCGCCTGCTAAGCACTGCTCAGACTCATGTTGGTTCGCGCGACGGCAGCAGCGCGCGGCTACGGCGTGCAGCGTGATCGGCGGCGATCTAGCGAGGTTGCGCGGTTTGTACGACCTCGAACGAGAGCAGCTGAGAGTGAGTGGCGACAGGACCACCGGCTGCCGCGGCAGCCTGCGCGTGGCCGCGAGTGAACGCGGGACTCTCGACCCATGCGCGGTAGTGCTCTTCGCTCTGCCAGCGGGTGTAGACGAAGTAGCGAGTTTCGCCGGCCGTCGGGCGCAATAACTCGAAGCCGAGAAAGCCGGACATCTGCTCGACCTCCGCCGCGCGATTGGCAAACCGCTCCTCAAGCGCGGCACCGCGACCCGGCGCAACCTCGAGGCCCCCGCGGCCCGTTAGTTCCGGGCTGTCACGAGTTGGTTGAGCTGGGTGGCGATCGCGTCGAGCGGCGCAACGTTGCCACGGGCGCGGCAGAGGATGAGGGCTCCCTCCATGGCGGCGACCGTTGTCGTCGCGATTGCGAGAGCATCGGAGCCGCTCATCCCGGCGCAGCCGAGCTGGTCTGTCAGGAGCGC
>PKYB01000025.1 GCA_003133565.1 Solirubrobacterales bacterium | reverse complement strand
ACATCGCGATCGTCGGCGGCGGTGTCTCCGGGATCGTCGCCGCCCACGCCCTCCACGGCTCCCATCGGCTCACGCTGTTCGAGGCAAACGACTACCTCGGCGGCCACACCAACACGATCACCGTCGAGCGCGAGAACGCGACCTACGAGATCGACACCGGCTTCATCGTCCTCAACGACCGTAACTACCCGCACTTCAGCGCGCTGCTCGCCGGCGCCGGCGTCGCCATACAACCGACGCACATGGGTTTCTCGGTCAAGGGCGAGGATGAGGACTTCGAGTACGCCGGCACCCCGCGCGGCGTCTTCTGCCAGGCCGCCAACCTCACGCGGCCCGCGTACTGGCGGATGCTCGCCGACCTGCTGCGCTTCAACCGCGCGCTGCGGGCAATGCTCGCCACCGAGCGCGACGCGCAGGCTCCGGCCGCCACTGCCGCCACCGATGACCCCTCCCTCGGCGACTTCGTCGAGCAGGGTGGCTACTCGCGCTGGTTCATCGAGCGCCTGATCGTGCCCCAGGCCTCAGCGGTGTGGTCCGCTGACCCCGCNNCGCGACCGCCCGCAATGGCAGACCGTGGTCGGCGGCTCAAAGCGCTACGTGCAAGCGCTCACCGCACCTTTCGCGGAGCGGATCCGCCTCTCCTCGCCCGTCGACGCCGTCCGCCGCGACAACGACGGCGTCACCGTGCGCCCCCGCGGCGGCGCAGAGGAGCGCTTCGACGAGGTGATCTTCGCCTGNNCGCTCGAGCGCGAGCTGCTCGGCGCCTTTGCCTACCAGCAAAACGAGGCCGTCCTCCACACCGACTCGCGCCTTTTGCCGCGCCGCCGCGCGGCCCGCCAGGCCTGGAACTTCCACCTCTTCAACCAGCCGCGCGCCAAGACCACCGTCACCTACTACATGAACCACCTCCAGCGACTGAACTGCACCGAGGATTTCTGCGTATCACTCAACGTGAGCGACCTCATCGACCCGGCAAAGGTGATCCGCACGATCGCCTACAGCCACCCCGTATTCACGCGCGCGACCGTCGCCGCCGCGGCCCGCCTCAGCGAGATCTCCCCCGCCCGGCGCACCCGCTACGCTGGCGCGCATTGGGGTTGGGGTTTCCATGAAGACGGTGTCGTTTCAGCGCTACGGGCGGTGGCGGGACTATGAGCGAGCAGAGGGCGAGTTGTCTGTACGAGGGCCGGCTTCGCCATCGCCGTTATTTGGGTGTCGTCAATGAGCTGCAAACCTCGTT
Organism: Solirubrobacterales bacterium; assembly: GCA_003133565.1. Lineage (GTDB taxonomy): Bacteria > Actinomycetota > Thermoleophilia > Solirubrobacterales > Solirubrobacteraceae > Palsa-513. The sequence goes on along the minus strand of PKYB01000025.1, from coordinate 21,311 downwards.
CTTCACGACCTACCTCGATCTCGACGAGCTGCCCGAGCTCTTCGACGACTCCCGCTTGTGGTCCGCACGGGCCCGCGCGATCGTCGCCTGGCGCCGCGACGACCACCTAGGCGACCCGGAGCGCCCGCTCGCCGACGAGATCCGCGCGCTCGTCGCCGCCCGCACCGGCCAGCCCTGCGACGGCCCGGTCCGCCTGCTGACAAACCTCCGCTACTTCGGCCATTGCTTCAACCCCGTCAGCTTCTACTACTGCTTCGAGCCCAGCGGCGAGCGCGTCACGGCGATCGTCGCCGAGGTCACGAACACGCCGTGGGGCGAGCGCCACGCCTACGTCCTCGAGCCCCAGCCCGACCGCCCCACCGGAGCCATCCTCCGCGGTCGCTTCGCCAAGGAGTTCCACGTCTCGCCCTTCATGGGCATGGACCACACCTACTCCTGGCGCATGACCGAGCCCGGCGAGCGGCTGATCGTCCACATCGAAAGCGAGCACCAGGACCAGCTGGCCTTCGACGCGACGCTCACCCTCCGCCGCCGCGAGCTCTCCCCCGCCCAGATGCGCCGCCTGCTCCTCCGCCACCCGGCGATCCCGCTGCGCACACTACGCCAGATCTACGCCAACGGCCTGCGCCTGAAGGCCAAAGGCGCGCGCTACTTCCCCAACCCGAGCGGCGCCCCCCTGCTCGGCCCCGCCCGCCGCCGCCACGCCCAGAAGTCACGCGAAACCGCGGCCGCACCATGACGCCACAGGCATGAAGCCCTCCATCGCCCGCCATCTGATCTTCCTCCTCCTGCGCCGCACCCACCACGGCTCGCTCGAGCTCGTTGAGGGCGAGCAGACGCACCGCTTCGGCACGGCCGGCGAGGGCGACCCGGTCGTCCGCGTCGTCGTTCACGACGCCCGCGTCTACCGCGCACTGCTCCGCGCCTCGCTCGGCCTCGGCGAGGCCTACGCCAACGGCTGGTTCGACTGCTCCGACCTGCCCGAGCTGGCCCGCCTCGCGGCGCTCAACATGCCGGCGACCGACCGCTGGCGGCGCCTGCTGCGCCCCGTCGTCGCAGGCCCCCAGGCCGCCATCCACTGGCTTGCCCGCAACACCCCAGCCCGCGCGCGGGTCCAGATCGCCGCGCACTACGACATCGGCAACGACCTCTTCGGCCTGATGCTCGACGAGTCGATGACCTACTCCTGCGCGATCTTCGAGCAGCCCGGCGCCTCGCTCGCCGAGGCCCAGGTCGCGAAGCTCGACCGGATCTGCTCGAAGCTCCGCCTCAAGCCATCCGATCACGTGCTCGAGATCGGCACCGGCTGGGGCGCCTTCGCGATCCACGCCGCCCGCAACTACGGCTGCCGCGTGACGACGACGACGATCTCGACCGAGCAGCTCACACTGGCCCGCGAGCGCGTCCTCGCGGCCGGCCTCGAGGATCGCATCACGCTGCTCGCCGAGGACTACCGCAACCTCACCGGCACCTTCGACAAGCTCGTCTCGATCGAGATGATCGAGGCCGTCGGCTGGCAGTACTTCGACACCTTCTTCGAGCGCTGCGCCGCACTCCTCACACCCGAGGGCGCGATGCTCCTCCAGGCGATCACGATCGACGAGCGCGCCTACGACGTCGAGAAGTCAAAGCGCAGCTTCGCCAACACCCACGTCTTCCCCGGCGGCTGCCTCCCCTCGCTGAAGGCGATCTCGCGCTCGATCGCCCGCGTCACCGACCTGCGCGAGGTCCACCACGAGGACCTCACCCCCCACTACATCCAAACCATCCGCTGCTGGCGCGAGAACTTCACCGCCCAGCTCGACCGCGTCCGCTCGCTCGGCTACGACGGCCGCTTCCAGCGCATGTGGGAGCTCTACCTCGCCTACTGCGAGGGCGGCTTCGGCGGCGGGCGGATCGGCGACGTCCAGCTGCTTCTGGCCAAACCGCGCTTCCCCCGCGATTCCGGCACCGCCGAGCTCGTCTAACCCCCACACCGCACGCAAACGGCCCCCACGCCGCCTGGCTTTCGCCCCCAGGCTCCGGCACTCATACAAACGTCCAGCGTGGTGAGGTTCGTGCCCCCGGTGGGCAATTTTGGCGTGGGATGCTCCCGCTCTCAGCAAACACCGATCAGGCATAAAGCACGAACGCGGCACGCCGATCGGTCTCAAACAGGGAGTGGCAAGGATGCGCCAGCAAGTCGAAGGACCGGTACAGCTGGCAATCGCCTACTCGGCGCCCACCCTCGCCGAACCCACCCCTCCCGAGACCACTCTCGCCAGACTTGAGGGCGAGGACGCGGAAACCGCGCGCCGGTTGCATTCCGCCGGCGCGCGGATTTCCGCGGTTATCCCGACCCTGAACGAGGCCGCCAACCTGCCCCACGTCCTCGCGCGGATTCCCGCCTACGTCGATGAGGTCGTGCTCGTCGACGGCCACTCGGTCGACAACACGATCGAGGTCGCCCGCGCCATCCGCCCGGACATCCGCGTGGTAATCCAGGACGCGCACGGCAAGGGCAACGCCCTGGCCTGCGGTTTCGCCGCCTCGAACGGCGACATCATCGTCATGCTCGACGCCGACGGCTCCACCGACCCAGCCGAGATCGGCCGTTTCGTCGCGCCACTTCTCGACGGCCACGACTTCGTCAAGGGCTCGCGCTTCGTCAAGGGCGGCGGCAGCGAGGACATCACCGGCATGCGCAGCCTCGGCAACCGCGGCCTGCTGCTGATCATGAACCTGCTCTACGGCACTCGCTACAGCGACCTCTGCTACGGCTACAACGCCTTCTGGCGCCGCTGCCTACCGCACATGAGCGTCGACTGCAACGGCTTCGAGGTCGAGACCCTGATCACCACGCGCGTCGCACGCGCCGGCCTCTCCGTGGCCGAAGTGCCCTCGATCGAGTACGCGCGCCTCCACGGCGTCAGCAACCTCAAGGCCGTGCCCGACGGCATCAAGGTGCTGCGCACGATCTTCGGCGAGCGCTTCCGCCGCTCCTCGACGAGCCGCCGACGCGACCCGAACGCCTGGCGCCCCACCTTCGACGAGTTCCCGCGCCAGACCAGCTCCGAGGTCCTCGCCACACGCACCACCGAGCACCTCAGCGGCGCCCGCCGCGGCGTAAAAGCCGTCTGACCCACCGCCGCCGGCACGGCACCGGCCCAGCGGCGCCCCGGCTCCACCGAGACGGCCTCGCGGCGTGGCCGAGCCTCCGCGGCGCCTGCACCCCGCTTAGCAACCGTTCATGTTGCGAACCTAGGCTCTCCTGGGCGCCCCACTTCGGAGCACCCGGCGCCAGCGCGACTTCTTGACGACGACGACCCCTCCAAGCGATTCCGGCGGCGCCGCCTCTGACGGTGCCGCGTTTCCGATCATCGCCACGGGGCTCAGCAAGCGCTACAGCGAGGTCCTCGCCGTCGACAGCGTCGACATCAAGCTGCCGGCGGGTGTCGTCGGCGGCTTCGTCGGCCCCAACGGCGCCGGCAAGACAACGACGATTCAGCTGCTGCTCGGGCTCGTGGCGCCAACCGGCGGCTCGGCCAAGGTCCTCGGCGAGTCGATCGAGCACCCCTCGCGCTACATGGCGCGTGTCGGCGCGCTGATCGAGGCTCCGGCCTTCTACCCGTCCCTGTCGGGCCGGCGCAACCTCGAGGTGCTGACCAGCCTCGGGCGGCTCAACCCCGCGCGGATCGACGAGGTGCTCGCGATGGTCGAGCTCAGCGACCGCGCCAAGGACCGCGTCAAGACCTACTCGCTCGGCATGAAACAGCGGTTGGGAGTCGCCGCGGCGCTGCTGCCTGACCCAGAGCTCGTGATCCTCGACGAGCCGACCAACGGCCTTGATCCCGCCGGCATCCGTGAGATGCGCGCCGTGATGCGCGGCCTCGCCGATCGCGGCATCACCGTGCTCGTCTCAAGCCATTTGCTGCGCGAAATCGAGGCGATCTGCGACCACCTGCTGATGATCGACCACGGACGGATCGTCTTCGAGGGCCCGATCAGCGGCCTCCTCGACGCCCAGCGATCGGGCCTCATCGCCCGCCCCGAGCACGCCAAAGACCTCGAGCCACTCGCCGCGCTCGCCATCGCCGCCGGCAAACAGGCCCGCGTCGACGACGACGTCGTGCGGATCACCGCCGACGAGGACTGGGCCCCAGAGCTCAACCGCCAGGCGTTCGCCGCCGGCATCACCCTGCGCGGGCTCGAAGCAACCCGCGCCTCACTCGAAGAGGCCTTCTTCGCGATCACCGAAGCCGAGGATCCGGGCGGCGAAGCCGAGGATCAGCACTGATGTGGGGCGCGTTCCTCAGCGAGACGATCAAGCTGCGCCGGCGGAGCATGCTGCTCTGGGGCTTCGGCGGCGGCCTCTTCTTCCCCCTGCTCGCGACGATCTTCACGATCGAGCGCGCCACCAAGACGCTCGAATTCAACCCGCACGGCGGCGTGCGCGTGACGATCGCGGCACTCGAGCAGCCAACCGGCCTCGTTCACGGCGTCGTCGACGTCAGCAGCCTGATCGGCATCGTCTCGCTCTGCCTCTTTGCCGCCGCGTTTGCGGTCGAGTACAGCCAGGGCACGCTGCGCAACCTGCTCGTCCGCGAGCCGCGTCGCAGCCAGCTCCTGACCGGCAAGTTCCTCGCCCTCGTCGTCTTCATCGCGATCGTCGTCATCGTCGCGGTCGGCGTCTCGGTCGCCGTCGCCTTCATCCTGGCCCCCGGCAAGGGGATCAGCACGGCCGCCTGGACCAGCAGCACCGGCATCTCGGACCTCCTGCACGCGGTTCTCCACGCCTTCCTTGCCGCCGCGATCTACGGCCTCTTCGGCGCCGCGCTCGGCGTGATCCTTCGTTCTCCCGGCGTCGCGATTGGTGTGGCAGTCGCCTGGGTGATCCCGATCGAGGCGATCATCGTCGGCGCGATCTGGTCAAACGGCGACCGCTGGCTGCCCGGTCAGTTGCTCGACGCGCTCGCCCACCACGGCAACAGCAACTCGAGCTACTTGCACGCGCTCGTCGTCCTCGTGATCTACGCCGTCATCGTCGCGACCGGCACGCTCCTACTGTTCAACCGTCGCGACGCCTGAGCCGCGCCGGGCGCGCCCGGCCTCGCCGTCGCGCTCAGAGAGAGGCCCGCTGGCCGCCTTCGCTGGGCAGCGCGTAAAGCTCCGCAAACTGCGGCCGCCAGCCCTCAGGGTCGCGGCGCACGGTGCTGGTCCGCACCCGCTCACGCACGATCGTCCGCAGGATCCGCGCTCCGTCACGCACGGCCCGCAGGTTGCTCGTGCCGTTCAGCCGCTGATGCTCGAACGAGGGGATCTCACACACGACCAGCCCCGCCCGCGCAACGCGGATGTTGATCAGCGTCTCGACTTCAAAGCCCGCGCAGTCGACGTGCATGTGCGGCAGGCAATCGCGCCAGAACGCGTTGTAGCCGTAGCAAAGGTCCGTGTAGCGGGTTCTGAACATCGCGTTCACGACGAATCCGAGCATGCGATTCCCGGAGCTACGAAACCTCGTGATGTCGGCGCTCCCGCCACCCTGCAGGTAGCGCGAGCCCTTCGCAAAATCGTTGCCGCTCATCAGCGCGTCGACGAACTGCGGAATCTCCGCCGGATCTGTCGAGCCGTCGGCGTCAAGCATGACGATGATGTCGCAGGACGAGGCCGCAAAGCCACAAGCGAGTGCGTTGCCCTTGCCCAGCTCGTCCTGCAGAACCACACGAATGTCCGGGCGAACCAGCCGCGCGACGGCGATCGTGTCGTCCACCGAGTGACCGTCAACCAGCACGACCTCGTCAACCATCGCCGGGATACGCGTCAGCACATGAGGAAGGTTGCTCGCCTCGTTGAGCGTCGGGATCACGACGCCGACCGTGACGCTCGCCTTCGGCGCAAGCCCGAGACGACGACCGGCGGCGCGACGCGCGGTGTCAATCGTCGCGTCAACCACGGTCACATTGGGCACCCCAGCGCCCCTGAATCGTCTGCGCACCTTGTCGATCCCGTCGTTCGTGTCCGACCTCTACCGGCAAGGCCCCAAACCCACTACGTCAGCGCGACGCATACGACGGCCGACGATTCGGGGGCGAGGTTAGAGGATGCTCCGGACTGCATTATGGAGCCTCGGTGACTCGCGCGCGAGGTAAGAAATCTAACCAACGACCGACAATCCGGGCGATTACCGATGGCTGCTCGAGCCGTTGGGCATGGCCGCCGGGGCGATTTGCGCGTAGTCACGCGGGCGATTATCTGTGGCCGGTCGGACACCGCTCGCAGCGAGTCGCGAGCGTCCGGGCGCGTTCGCACGCGAGGATCGCCGGCAATCGGGCTCTGAGCGCGCGAAAGAGCCCGACGTCCTAGCCGCCGTCGGGCGTCCGCGGAGGCATTGGAGCGCTCCTAGCTGTGGGGCCAGGCGACCGGGCGCTTCAGCTTCGGCCCGCGAGCGACCAGGAGATGCGTGGCCGAGCGGGCGAGTTGGATCGCACGCTCGCTCGCGCTGGTTGTCGAGGGCGCCATCGCCCGAGCTGCGGCGGCGGTCACGCGCATGTGCGTTCCCGGCCGAAGACCTGGTGCGCTGAGCACCTCGACCTCAACGGTTTGGCCGTGCCGCGCGACTCTCCGATATGCGCTGTCACTGTCAAGCGCATGGCGACGCAGCACCTTCGCTCTGCGACCCCTTGCCAAACCAACGTTAATTAGATTCACGGCAACCTCTCTCTCTTTTTGAGGCCTACCGGGTTAGCTGACGGGCTCGCGCGAAGAGAGTCGCGCTACCTGCGGCAGTTGAGGCTGCCACCGGATTCGCCCCGTGGATCTTTGGTTCCCCGGCTCCCCGAATCTTGACGGGGATTTGGCGCTTATGTCGACCTTAGCACTTTGCGGCGACACGACGAAGCCCGCCGCCGGCAGCTCCCTACCAGCCCCTGATTAAGCCGCGCCGCGCGCGGCCCCGAAGCGCTTTCTAGGCCGCAGCGAACGGGCCGGCGGGCTTTGCACCCACAGCGCCGGAAGCGGAGCTGTCGGGTAGGAAATACCCCGGTTTTTGCGCCAGGCCACGGTACGGTTATACCTAGATGCGACTTTTTGATCCCCTCGCCAGCCGTCGCCAGCGCAAAGTGAACTGTGGCTGAGGATGCTGCGTAAGCTGATTCAGGCATGTGGCAAGATGCACTCGACGAGCAACAGGGCGATCCGGATTAGCCAGCAGGGCGCCCGAGCCCCGTCAAGGTCCGCAACCGCGCGAAGCCCTGCGCCCAAAGCGTGAGAAATCGTCAATGAGCGCCAAGCGAACACCAACCTACCAGTGGCGCGTCTTGTCGCTGCTACTAGCGACGGCCGCAGTCATCGCGGGCTACGCCGCCACCCAGACAAGCACCGCCGTATCGGCATCGGCACGCAGCGCTAAGACCAAGACGTATTCGGTCACGCGTAGCATCCGCGTCGCTGGACCGGGAAGCTACGCGGTCATCGTGTCGCTCTCCCCGACCAAGGCGAGCGAGACGGCCGACGTCTACGCCGGCAGTGAAAACGACCTCGGCATCGGCCTAAACAGCTCGCAGGGCGACAAGATCGAGTTCATGGTGTCTGTGAAGAAGCGCACCATGCACGTGCGGGTCGTGAGCCACGGTCCCAAGAAGGTGTCCTTCTCGGTCGCCGATGCGCTACAGACCGCACAGCTGACGACACCGCCTGTCGTGACCTCGACCGGCGCAACGTCACCGACTGGCCCGGTGACTGGCCCCTACAACACGCTGGTGTGGTCAGACGAGTTCAACGGGCCGGCTGGCTCGCCGCCGAACCCGGCCAATTGGTTCTACGATTCGGGCGGCGGCTGCGGTCCGGGAACACTTTCGACGAACACAACCAACACCGCCAACGCGGAGCTCGACGGCCTGGGGCATCTGGCAGTCATTGCCGACGGGGCGACTTCCAATCCGCCGTACAGCACCGCTCAGCTCGATAGCGACGGCCTCTTCTCGTTCACCTACGGCGAAATCGAAGCGCGCATCGCTGTGGCACCCGGACAGGGCATCTGCTCGGCCTTCTGGCTACTGGCCGACGACGGCGAGGCAGTCGGCTGGCCCAATGGCGGCGAAATCGACGTCATGGAGGCGATCGGCGATCTGCCGAACCAGACCAACGGGTTCCTCCACGGACCGATCACCACTAACGCGAACGATCAGCAGTGGAATGCAGCTGTCAACTCGATCCTGCCGCTCGCTGGCACCTACCACACCTACGGCTTGATCTGGAAGCCAAACTCGATCACCTGGACACTCGACGGTGTGCCGTTTGCGACAGCAACGCCCCAGACCCTCGCGCCTACTTCGACCTGGGTCTTCAACGACCACCCGTTCCATATCCTGCTCGACGAGGCGATCGGCGGCTGGCCCGGGAACCCCAACTCAGCAACCGTATTCCCGGCTGTGATGGGCGTTGACTGGGTCCGTGTCTACCAATAGCCGCTCGCGGCGTTAATCGCCGCTGCGGCGATCAAGCCGTCAAGGCCTGGCACCGATGTACTCTTGATGGCGAACGTCACCGTGCGCCCGCGGCCTGCAGGGCCGACGCCGAGCACTCGGCGTCGCGGTCGCGGCGTTCATAACGTGCGCCCAAATGGATCTCTAGGCTACAGTCAAATGGGCGTTTATCGTGCCCGCGGCCTCACAAACGGCTATTTGCCAGAGGCGGCGTTCCTCCACCTCGCCCCGACGGCGTTGGGCTACGTGGACCTCGAGGCGCCGCTGGCGCTCAAACATCCAGCGCCAGAATCGGCGGGACCGGGGTGTCGCGACGCGCTCGTCATGGTGCGCTTGCACGGCGAGCCGCTTGCAATCATCCATATCGATGCGCCGCTCGAACAAATATCGGCCGCGATTCTCTCCACTGGGATCTGGGGCAGCTGCGCCGAGGCGATCCGCTCCCACTGCAAACACTTCGCCTGTCGCGAGGCGCCCCGCGAGGCCGAGGAGCTCGTCGCGGGCCTCGTTGCCATCGGCGCCGGCTGCCCCGGGGCACGCTCCACAAGCGACGGAGCGTCGGTGACAGTGGTAATCCCGACCTGTGGGCGCCCACAAAAGCTCGCGCGCTGCCTGCGCACGGTGTCTGAGCTCGATCGTGACAACTTCGATGTCGTCGTCGTCGATAACCGCCCTAACATACCCGGCACGCGCGATGTCGTCAGCGCCTTCAGTGAGCATCTTTCCGTCCGCTACGTGGCCGAGCCGCGACCCGGAAGCTCCGTCGCAAGAAACCGTGGCCTCAGCGAGGCGTCCTCGGAATTCGTCGCCTTCGCCGACGACGACGTGCTCGTCGATCCGAGCTGGCTGAGCTGGCTGCTTGACCCGTTCACCGATCCCGCGGTGAAAGCCGTCGCCGGCATGATCCTGCCACTCGAGCTGCAGACCGAGTCCCAGAAACGCCTAGAACAGTATGCCGGCTTCTCCAAGGGCGTCACCGCGCACAAGTACGACCTAGCGGAGCATCGCGCGCGCAACCGGCTGCTCTACCCCTACTGGGGTGGCATGTTCGGCTCGGGTGCGAGCATGGCGTTTCGCCGGACTGAGATCCTCAGCATCGGCGGCTTCGATCCGGCCCTCGGTGCCGGCAGTCCGGCTCGCGCGGGCGCTGATATCGAGGCGTTCACAGCCGCAATCCTGCGCGGCGGACAGGTCGTCTACCAGCCGCGCGCCGTCTGTTGGCACGAGCACACGCGCGACCCCAACGCCTTGCGGCGAACGCTGTTTGATTACGGCGCCGGGTTCAGTGCCGTCCTGACCAAGTACCTCATCCACGACGTTCACTTCCTCCCCGCCCTCGCACGGAGCGTCCCGCTGGCAATGGTCAACAGGCGTAAGCGCAGGTCTACCCCCTCCTCGCGATTGCCAAAAGCGCTGGCGCGAGTGGAGCGCCATGGCATGGCGCGCGGCCCGTGGCTATACGCGCGCAGCCAGCGGTGGGCACGCAAGCTGGCCCTAGGCGAAGTCATCGAGCGCGGCTGAGCCGTGAGCGCGACCACGCGGCGGTAACTGCGGTGAGAGCCCTTTCGAACCTCGGCCCCTCGCCGGGCGACGCCGAAAACAGCGGTGCAACGCCCCGGCGCGGCACGCGAAGCGACGAGCTCACGCCGCCTGGCGTCTGGCGTGCCGCGGCAAACCGCTTGGTCGTGGCCTCCGGGTTCGCAGTTGGCAGCGACACCTTGCGACCCGTTGGCGTGCAGCTCGGCGAGACCGAGAACGTCCTGGCGAGGCCCACACGCGAAGAACCACCCGGCGACTTCTCGCTGCTCACGACCTGGCGCTCCGAGACAAGCCGCCTGCTGATGAGCGCCGCAGCAGCACTTTCGCTGCTGCTGATAGCCGTCGGATTCGCGGCGCACAACGAAGCCTTGCGCCTCGTTGGCGTTTTCGGCGCGCTGATCTTCGGCGCGGGCGCGGCGCCGGTCCAGTTGGCCGACGGTCCATCGCTCGGCGAGCGTTGCGGGATCGCGATCATGCTCGGTCTCAGCGCCTCCTCGTTGATCGGAGCCGTGATGGTCCTCGCGCCACTGTGGAATCCGCTGGTCGCCACTGTGCTCGTCGGGGTCGCTGCCGCAACAGCCCACGCGATCGGCGTCCGCCGCAGCCTTGGCAGGCTAAGGCATGCCGGTCTGCCGCTGATCGGCCGACTCTCGACCCCTAGAGCACCGCGCTCGGTACAGATCGCAGCAGCCCTTACCGTCATCGGAACGGGACTCTGGATCGCTGCAGCGGTCCGGCTCGGGCACGTCACCCCGGTCGCCGCCGGTGGGTTCCTGCGGAGCATCTCCTACGCGTGGTACGCCGGCCTGCTGCTGTTGATCGCGGCGATCGTGCTCGCGCGCGAAGGCGGCGAAGCACGCATCGCGCTACCCGTGTTGATGCTGATCGCCGCCGTGACGCTCACCCCGGCGATCGTCTACGGGGAGCCCGACTCGCAGTCGGCGGTAAAGCACGTGCTGCTGATCCAGCACATCCTCCAAGTCCACCATCTTCATCCCAACTACCTCTACTACGCCTACTCCGGCTTCTTCGACGGCATGGCCTGGCTGTGTCAGATCATGCACGTCGCAAACCCAATCGGCCTCGCCACCTACTGGCCGGCCCTGGTCGGAATTCTCGGCGCGATCGAGCTGCGGTTCCTCCTTGGGCGTGTCATCGCCTCCAGCCGCCGTTGCTGGACCGGGGTGCTGATCGCCACGTTCGCCAACTCCGTGGGGCAGAACTACTTCTCACCCCAGGCGGAGTCTTTTGTCATCGCGCTCGGCGCGCTGGCGATCGTCGTCATCGGCCAGCGCGAGCTCGCTACCTCTCGCGCAGCGAGGCTCGCGTGCCTTCTCACGGCCGGCCTCGCGCTTGCGATCACGCACGAGCTGACCCCCTACATCGCAGGGGGTGTTCTGGTTGTGCTTGGGGTCTTCCGCGTCATCAACCCCCGCTGGGCGGCGCTCGCAATGCTTGTTCCCGCTGGCGCGTGGGCGAGCCTCCACCTACACGCTCTGGCCGGGTTTGTCTCGCTCTCGCACCTAGGCGAGCTGGCTAACTTCAAGCCGCCGCCGACGATCGCCTCGGCTGGTCTTGGACGCCAGGCGATCGTGGGAATCAGCACCGACGCCCTCGTCGGCGGGTTGCTGGTCCTCGTCGCACTCGCACTCATCGGCCTGGCCCGCAATTTCAGCCGTGGCGGCGCCTGGGGGTTCATCATCTCAGCCGGCGTCGGGCTCGCTTTCGTCACCGTCAATCCCTACGGCAACGAAGGCATCTTTCGTGCCACGCTGTTTGCGATCCCCTGGCTGGTGCTGATGGGCTTGGCCGCGGTGCGCAAGGCTCCCTGGCGATGGGCAGCTCTTGCAGTCCTCTCAACCGTAATGCTGGCTTGTTACCTGGTTTCGAGCTCCGGCCTCGACCCAAGCAACGTCGTCCGAGCGAGCGATGTCGCCGTTCTCGACGCCTATGTTCAGAACGCGCCGCCGGGCTCTTACCACCTCCAGATAGCCGAGACCGGAGACCTGCCGACCACGCTGGATCCAGCGCAGCACAACATCCCGTGGAGCGCGCTGTGGAACGCCGCGGACGCCTACCAGGCGGCGGTCCATTCGACGCTCCCGCCGAAGCCCGCCGACCTCAAGACACTGACGCTCGCCTACGTCGCCTACGCCTACAAGTTCGGCCACACGCCCCCGGCGAACCTTTTTGCGGTGTATTCGACAGCGGCGGCGAATAACTCGGTCGAGTACGGCGTCGAGACCCCGGCGAACTCGCGCGAGTGGCTGCAGCTCTTCCTCAAGAGTCGGAGCTGGAGGCTGATCTACGGGTCCGACGGCTCCTACCTCTTCCGCTACATACCGCCAGTGCCGAAGGCCACGCGGGTCTGAGACTCAGATCCGCAGCTGCTCGTCGATCAGGTCGAGTACGGCTTCGGAGTCGTGGCCGAACTTGCGCGCAAAAAGCTTGCGCGAGTCCTCCCCGCGCTCGCGTTCGTCGTCTGGCTGGAGCGGCGGACGCCCGCGCTCCAGTTGTAGCCGCGGGAAGTCACTGACGTCGAGCCAGCGCGGGTGGCCGCCGAGCTCGCCGCCGTGCCAGTCGATGTACCAGGTGCGGTCGTGGCGAATCTCCTCAGCGACCGATCCCACCAGTTCGGGCGAGGAAAGGATCGTGGAAACGCACGACTCGTCGGCCGCGAACGTCCCCCGCCAGAAGCGCACGAGCTCCGGGCTCGCGTCGAGCGCGCGCAGAACCGTTTGCGCGTGTTTGCGGGCATAGATCTTCCATTGCGAGGAAGCGTGGAGCTTGAACTTCGCTGGGATCGTTCGGCGACCGATCGGGATCGGGTATCCGTGGTGTACCAGCACCATGCTGCCGCGGATCGTCAGAAACCGGTGGTTGAAGCGCCACAGGCCGCCGTCCGGCTTGCCCGCGCGAAAGCTCCAGCCGAGGTAGGGAATCGGGCTGAGCTCGAGCCGCGACAGCCCGCGCCATCCGGCCAGCTCGTCCTGCAGGTCCTCAGCGCTGAGCAGCGGGTAGCAGCTCCCCGACGCGACGATTATGTGCTCCGCCTGGCTGCGCTCGAGCGCCGTCCGCACACCAGCAAGCTCCCCCTCGACCATCCCCCAGTTTGCTCGAGCGGTCCGGTAGCGCGGGGTGAGAACGACGTGCGGCAGGCCCTCAGTCATTGCGACCAGCACATCATCGGGCGTTTTTGTGTCGCAGTGCAGGAAGATGTCGAACCCCGCGAGAGCCCGGATCAGCCGCTGTACGTGACCCGGGTTGTTGTGCGCAAGGATCACGACCGCGATCGGCGAGCTCATCGCCGCGCCGCTCGGCGGATCGGGCGCACGGGCCAACGGCCACTGCCCTCGCGGATTACGTCACGCAGCAACGAGAGCACGAGCACCACGCATCCGGCGGCGATCACACCGCGCCCGACCGCGAAGAAACCGGTCCACGGCAGCACCGCGCACGACAGCGCGACCGCGATCGCCGCGGCGCAGCCCAGTAGCAGCCCCGCTGACGGGTAGCGCAATCGCTGGATGCGATGGGCGAAGAAGACGCCCAACGCCAACAGCACGACGTAGGAGAGCGACGTGGCCAGTGCCGAGCCTTCGATTCCCATCCTCGGCACGAGGACGATGTTGGTGGCGATGTTAAACAGAGCGGCCACGACCATGCAAAGGCCAACCGGAGCGGTCCGACCGGCGATCAGCAAGACGCGGTTCGCGGATATGTAGCCCGCCATCGGAAACGCGCCCGCACTGATTGTCACGACAACGATCACGAGCTCATGCGGGTGGTAGTAGCCGGGTACCCACACCGACAACACCAGCGGGATGCCAAATCCGAGACCCACCACCGTCGGTATCAGCAGCCGGAGCAGCATGTCGCGGCTGTCTGCGAGCAGCCCCGCGCGCAGTCGAGGATCGTCCAGCTTGAAGAAGCGCGGCAGCCATACAGGGTCAAGCAGACCCAGGAGCAGGATCGGGATCGCCGCGATGTTGTAAACGGCGCCGTAGCGCGCGACCTCCAGGATCGGCAGATCGTGGCGGATGATGATCCTGTCCGACGCCGTCAGCAGGAAGCTTGCGACGGCGGCAGGCACGAGCCCGCCCGCGTACCTAAGCGACTTGGCTACCAGTGCACGATCGCGGCGGCGTAGCGGCAGCGGACGGATCATGTACAGCACCAAAGCCACCGCCACAAACTGCGTCAGCATCTCGCCGAGGATGAACTCGGCCGCACTCCGATGGACGAAAACGACCAGCAGGACGCTGACGACCTCGGCCAACAGGGATTGGACGAAGCTGATGAGAGCGTACGCGCGGAACATGTTTCGGCTACGCAGCAGCGCAATCCCAGCGAATGTGACGGCCGTCACGGCCGCCCATATGACCGCATAACGCAGAACCGGGCTGAACGTGCCGAGGGCCAGCGCCGGAGCCCACAACGGTCCCGTCGCGTAGGTGATCACGAGCGTGATTGCCGCAGTGATCATCGCCAGCGTGACCGTCCGCCTAGCGTCGCGCCCGCCATCCTCGTCGCGGTAGTTGCGCTGAATAGCCATTGGCAGACTGAAAATCCCAAGCGCGACGAGGACCTGCATGACGGCGAGCGAGGTTGTCACCACTGCGAACTGACGACCTCCCAGCAACCGTGTCGTGATCGGAATCGAGAGCGCGGCAAGTGCGGCCTGCGAGGCGACGACCACCAGGTAGGCTGAGTCGCGCCCGAACAGGCCGCGCATGGCGACCTGGCTCTCGGTCGCCGCCGGCGTTGCCGACGGTTCAGCGGCGCGATCGCGCGAAGGCAGTGCGATCGGCGCGGGAAGCCGGGAGGGCTCGGCATCTCGAGCTCTGACGCGGGATGGCGCCGGCCAGCGCACCACGTTGACGCCAGCATGGACGTCGCGCATGCGGCCCGACGCGGGGAACCTGTCGTCCTCGCCGTAGTCCGGAAGCCGCGAGGAGCGGACCACCCGAGCGGTGCGTAGGTTCGCCCGCGGGCTGACTGCGGGCGGCGCCTCGATTTCGGCCTCAGCGACTTCGACCTGCGTGTCGACGCGCGGCGGCCGGCGCTTGTCGCGCCGCCGACCTCGGTTTCTCTTGCTCGTTGCCACTGAGCTAGGTCAGCCGCGCTGGTGCGGCTGCCTGGAGCCACAGCCAGTCGGAGCGGGAGCGGTGCTCGTGGATCCGACGGCGAGACCTCGACGCCGTGCGGTGCTCGTGCTTGTCAACCAGTCGTGAACGAGCCGTCGAGTGATCAGCACCGCTTCCATTGTAGGCAAGGTGCTCACCCGCGCGCGCGTCTGCGCGTTCGCACGCTCGCGACGGTTCGTCCCTCGAGCAACCGCGCTATTTCCTCGCTTTGCGCACGTTAGAAGCATCACCAGCATGGTGTCTCGTGGGACGATCACCCCCAGGTGATCTTCCTGCCTGACCGCACCGAATCGCTCAGACGAAGTGTTATGTTGGGTCCCGCGGCCCGACGGAAACGGGTCTGGGTGGAGCGAGACATTTCAGTTGCCGACCAACACGTGAAAACCACACCAACCGTCCACCACCGCAGGGGGAACACATGACCGCCGCGTGGGGCAACGAAGAGAGCGCGAGCTTCGATGTGGCTAAGCCAGAAGGGGTGTCGATCAGCCTCGTTATCCCGGCGCTGAACGAGGCGGCGAACCTTCCCCACGTGCTGACGCGGATCCCGCCGATCGTCGACGAAGTGCTGCTTGTCGACGGTCACTCTGTCGACGACACGATCGCCGTCGCGCGGGCTATTCGGCCGGAGATTAGGGTGCTGCTGCAGCGGTCGCGAGGCAAGGGCGACGCCCTGGCGTGCGGCTTTGCAGCCGCCACCGGCGACATCATCGTGATGCTCGATGCCGACGGGTCAACCGATCCCGCCGAGCTCCCCCGGTTCGTCGACGCGTTGCTCGATGGCAACGACTTTGCGAAGGGCTCCCGGTTCCTGGAGGGAGGCCATAGCACCGACATCACGCCGGTTCGCGCGACCGGAAACAGGCTGCTGAACATGGCGGTGAACGTGCTGTTCCGCACCCGCTACACCGACCTCTGCTACGGCTACAACGCGTTTTGGCGCCGGTGCCTTCCCCACATGCCGGTCACCCGGTCCGGCTTCGAGGTTGAAACGCTCATCCACATCCGGATCGCCCGCGCTGGCCTTCGCGTCACGGAGATTCCGTCAATCGAGTACGAGCGCATCCACGGCGAAAGCAAGCTCAACGCGGCGCGCGACGGCGTCCGCGCGCTTTCGGTGATTATCCGCGAGCGCCTCAGCAGCCGCCGGCGGATGCGCCGCGGGGAATCCGCACCGCAGTACATCGAGCTACCGGCAACGGCCAACGGTAATGGCTTCCATCCCCCAACCGACGTGCCTGTTGCGACCGATAACCGGCTGTCGCACGGCTTGCTGGCGGAGCCGCGCCCCGGTCCTGAGATAGCGACGCTGGACCCGGCAAGCGCCGGCGGTCCGGCGGTCTGACAGACTCGCCGCCTGCATCATGCGTCCGCCGTCACAGCAAAACAAGGCATCCGTCACACCTGACGGCGGGCGCCGGCAGGTGCATCCGCGTGGCGGGCAGGAGCTTCGATGCGACGAGCGCTGATCGCCGTCCTCTCGCTCGCAGCGCTGGCCGGCGTCGCTTTGCTGGCCGGCGTGGGCGGTGGCGCGCGCGTTGCTGCGCCTCCTGCCCTCCCGTCCCCTCCCAGCAGCTCCGCCAAGGCCGCAGCGAGCTCCACGAAGGTCGTCGCCCTCGGCACGCACAACCGAACGCGGAAGACCAGGACGGCACCCGGGAGACTCGATCAGAACACGCGTGCGGCCGGACACGCATCGGCCACGAAATCTGAGTCCGGCCCGGCGCCCACTGCAAGGGCAGCAGCGGTCCCGGGCTCCTCAATCACCGTCACGGCAGGCACAGGCGGAACCGTCGCCGCGTCCGACAGTCCCAACACCGCCCTTTGTACCACGGCCCCAGATGGCTCGAGCGCCAGCTGTCCCGCCGCACTGTCCGGCGACACGGTGACGATCACAGCGCAGCCGGGCGGTACCTATGGGTACGGGAACTGGGGCGGAGACTCGTGTAGCGGACCAGATTCCGCACCGTGCACGATCGACGTAACCGCGGCGCCGGCGGTTGCTATCGAGACCGCGAGCTTCACGCCGCCGGCGCCGACCAGATACACCGTCACCGGCAACGCCGCCCCCGCCGACGGCGGGTCCGTCGCCGCCAGCAGCGCCGCAGGCGACGCGGACTGTTCCGGAGGCAACAGCTGCGAGGTCGACAGTGGCGACAGCGTGAAGCTAACCGCGAACCATGCGGATGGCTACACGTTCACCGCCTGGAGCGAAGGATCGTGCGCAGCGGACCCCGCAACGAACCCCTGCACGGTGAACGACGTCACAGCCAGCGAACCCGACGTGGCCACGTTCACGGCGATCCCGCGCTACACCGTCACGGGTGCTAGTGCGGGCAACGGTTCGGTGACCGTCAGCAGCCCGGATGGCGACGCAACCTGTACCCCCGCGCCAAACAACAGTTGCACGGCGAACACGGGCGACAGCGTGACGCTGGCCGCGAATCCGGCGACCGGTTACAGCTTCGCGGACTGGACCGGCGGCACCTGCACCGCCAATCCGTGCACAATCGACCCGCTCGCCGCTAGCCAGGGCGATACCGCGCACTTCGACGCTAACCCGGTCACGATCACGGCTGACGCCGGTGCGAACGGCAGCGTCAGCATTAGCGACGGAGGTGCGGCCTGCGGCAACCCCTGCGCCGCCCACTACGGCGACGCCATCAGCATCACCGCCACACCAGACGCCGCGTATCGCGTTGCGAACTGGAGCGGCGGCTCCTGCAACGGCGGGGCCGCCAATCCCTGTGACTTCACGGCCACGGGTATCGAAACGGACAGCGTGAGTTTCACCGTGGCCGCCCTCGGCTCCCCCGCTGAGGCGGTGTTCGTCTCGACCACCGGAAACGACTCGAATCCGGGCAACGAGGCAGCGCCCGTGCGTACGCCGAACCGCGCTCTTGCGATCGCTGCCTCGAAAGGCGCAGGCACCCAGATCTGGATGGCAGACGGCACCTACGCGGGCCCAATGACGCTCACCGCAGCCGACGACGGGCTGCAGATCTACGGCAACTTCGACGACACATGGACCGAGTCGCTCGCGACACCGTCCGATACCACGGTCGCCGGCAGCCCCGAGGGTCTGATCGCGACAGACGCGACGGGCGTGACCATCGGTGAGGTCAACTTCACGGGCGAGGCATCAGGCGCGCCGTCCTCCTCCGCTTACGGCGTCGTCGCGCTCGACGGCTCCAACCTCACCTTGTCGAGCTCAGTTGTCAGCGCCGGGAGTGGCGCGGCCGGAGCGGCGGGGGCGGCAGGAACGCCAGGTCAGGCCGGCGGCGCGGGCGGTACGGGTGGCGCCGGCGAGACGCCTGCCCAGGTCACCGCGACCTGTGTCAGCGGTGGAAAATGCTCGGCCAGCGACGGGTCCCCCGGCGCTGCCGGGCTGGGCGTGAACGGCAACAACTTCTACGTTCGGAATACCGTGGCCGATGACAAGAACCCACTGCTTGCCGCGGCGGTCAACGCGCTCCCCCTCCCCGGCCCCGGTCCCTCGGCCGGCGATGGCGGCCTCGGCGGCTGGGGCAACACGGCGTCCGGATACACACCGCAGGGATGCATCGGTAAGTCGCCCAACCAGGTCTGCGGGCCCGAGAAGAAGGTCCACGGCAAAACGGAGGCACTCGGCTACTACTACGGCGGCTGGGGCTCGAAATCCTATGACGCCCCCTCGACTTTTGAGGGGTCCGGGGGAGCACCTGGCTACGCCAACGACAACGGCGATGGCAATCCGGGCAAGGACGGTAGCTCTGGAGGCGAGGGAGCGACCGGCGCAGTCGGTGTCGCGGGTTCAAGCAGCTCGCCGGCCGGCGCGACCTGGACCCCAGGCAGCGGTGGCAATGGGAGCGTCGGTGGACCCGGTGGTGGCGGTGGCGGTGGTGGCGGCGGCGGCGGCGACGTCGAGATCGACGCGAAGGGCTATGTCGCTGGATCGGGGAACGGTGGCGGCGGTGGCGGCGGCGGCGCCGCTGGCGGTAGTGGCGGCACCGGTGGTGGCGGTGGCGGCGGATCGTTCGGCATTTATGCCTATGGCGCCTCGAGCGTGACAGTTGGAGCCGGCAGCTCGATTACGTCGGGCAACGGCGGCGCAGGCGGCCGTGGCGGCTCGGGCGGCGCAGGCGGCAGCGGCGGCGCAGGCGGAGCCGGCGGCACCAACGGCGTTCCCCGCGAAGGCGCGGGCGGGAACGGTGGACCGGGCGGAAACGGCGGCGTTGGCGGCGGCGGCGGCGGCGGCGCTGGCGGTCCGACTTTCGCCACCGATAAGGTCGATAGCGGCTCAAGCATCGACCTGGCAGCCGGTACACCGCTGAATGCCGGGACGCCCGGAGCCGGCGGTCTCTCGGGCGCAGTGGGCGCGCTCGCCACAGCAGCGCCGTCTGGCCAGAGTGCAAGTTGCTTCGGCGGCTGCACGGTTGTCGCCCACATTCCCCTACTGCTTCCGGCTTTTGGAACTCTCAAGGGCGACCACATCACCGTGCCGCTCGAGTGCACCGTCCGCTGCAAGGGCACCGGCACACTGGAGCTGCTGACCGCTGTCCCGGGAGTAAAAAAGGTGCTTGCACACTTCAAGTTCAACCTCGCGGCGCACGCGACGGCCAACGTGACCGTCAAGCTTTCAAAGGCGGCGACGAAGCTCTTCGCCCACCACCCGCCGGCGATCATCGGGGTTGCGGTCAGCCTGAAGGGACCGAGCGTCCACGGCACCTACGCCGCGACGGTGACGATCGCCAAAAAGAAAGCGCCGACGCAACACTCCAGGCGTCTTTAGCGGCTTGCCACTCGGCCTTCGTTAGCGCCCGCTCAGTTTCCGAGCCGGGCGTGCAGGTCGTACCAGCTAGGCGCACGGCGCAGGACCAGCCTGCGCGTCACCGCGTAGGCGAAACCGACCGGCGTGCCGCGCCACCTGCCCCCGTAGCCGCCGATGTTGTGTTTGAAACGCAGCAGCACGGCCTGCGCCCGTGCCTGGCGGATCGTCAGCCAACGCCCGCCGAGCTCGCGGCCGAACGGACCGCTCGACTCGGCGCTGAACCGCCCGCCGACGTAGTTGCCTTCGAGCGGCGGCTTGGGCTCGACGGCTCGCGAAAGCTTGCGCTGGTTCACGAACTGAAATCGCCTATATCCGAGCGACCAGAGCTCCGCGAACTCAGCATCCACGCGATCCCGAGTCGCATGGCTTGACGACACCTCGGACTCGATCGACAGGTATTGCGGGCGTTCGCGCACTGTGCGAAGGGCACGCACCGGCAGCATGTCCATGCCTTCGATGTCGACCTTCAGGTAGTAGGGCACGCCGTGCTCGAGCAGTAGCTCCTCGAACGACAGCGCCGGGACCTCCAGATAGCGGTAACGAAACTTTCGGCTGTTTCGCTTGACGTAATCCGGGTCGAGTGTGCTCCAGATCGTCTGCCCGTCGCAGACCGCTAGCCGAACCAGCCCCTTCTCCTCCGCGATCGCCGCATCGACAATAGTCAAACGACCTTGTTCGATCTCGCTGGCAAAGCGCCTCCGCGCGGCTGTGACGAGCGCTGGGTTAGCTTCGACCGCTACGACGTTGAAGCCTTTCGCGAGGTAGTACGCGGTGTCGGTCCCGTCGTGCATGCCGACATCCATGATCAGGTCGCGTCGCAGCATTCCCATGCACCCTTCGGCGCCGTGTCGGCGTCGCTACGCCGAAAGCAAGCACCCTCGTGGCTGTCCTAGCAATTGCCGGCAAGGCGGCGCCGCGCCCGCCGTGACAGTGGGGCGACTACCTCCGCCCCTCCCCCCAGCACGATACACACCGGCAGCTGGGGATCGCGCGCAACATCGCTACCGCGAGCAGGGGATCGCCCGCGATTCGCGTAAGTCCCGGTTGATGATCGGCAAGGCCCAGGTTCCTAGCCTGCTGCGGCAAAGAATCCTCAACGGGGAGGCGTTGTATCGCGTGGTCGATGCCAACGAGGACTGCGTCGAGGTGGAGGTCGTATCGGCCCCGGGGCTGCCCAGGGGGATCCGGCTTCACTTCACTCAGGCTGCAGTCGCGCGAATGTCGGTGGTCGCACCGGAGAAGTCAGGCGTTAGCGAGCACGCACCCGGACCGAGAGACGTGGCGGTCGACAGCGCTGCCGCAACGCGACAGCGTCACTGAGGCCTGGTTTGGGCGTGTTTGGTGGGTGTTTTA
>PKYB01000011.1 GCA_003133565.1 Solirubrobacterales bacterium | reverse complement strand
GCATCGACGAGGAGCCCTTCTGCGCGCCCTCACGGAAGGGCTCCTGCACTTCGCGCACCTCGGTGCGCTGGAGGTGGCGGATCTCGGTCGCGAGCCGCTCGAGCCCAGCGCCGGCGAGCGCGATCGCCGCCAGCAACGCCGCGTGGCGGTCGCGCGCGACTACCTGGGTCGAGATCGGCTCCGCGGTGAGGCCCAGCCGAGCGAGCACGCGCGCCTCAAAGTCCGGTGAGTGACTGGCGTGCGTGCCAACCGCGCCCGAGATCGCGCCAACGGCGGCCCCGGCGAACGCCTGCTCCAGGCGCGTCGCGTTGCGCTCCGCCTCGAAGGCAAAGCCGGCGAGCTTGAGGCCGAACGTCGTCGGCTCGGCGTGGACGCCGTGGGTGCGACCGGCACAGAGCGTCTGCGCGTGCTCTCGGGCGCGCTGTGCGAGCAGGCCGACGAGTTCGCGGGCGCCCGCGACGATCGGCTCCCCCGCGGCGCGCAGTTGCAGTGCGAGCGCGGTGTCGAGCACATCGGAAGAGGTCAGGCCATGGTGGATCCAACGCCCCGCCTCACCGGCGTCGGCGGCGAGCACATCGACGAACGCAGCCACGTCGTGCTCCGTCAGCGCCTCGCGCTCATTGACGGCGGCGACGGTGAACGTCGCCGCGCGAATCGCCTCGAGCTCGGCCGCGGTCGGCCCCTCCATCTCCTCGCAGGCGGCGACCTCGACCTGGCGCCAGAACTCCATCCGCGCCGCGTCGGTCCACAGCGCGCCGAGCTCCGGGCGTGTGTAGCGCTCGATCACTGACGGATTATCGCGCCGAGCGGTCTGCGGCTGCCGTCACGAGGCGTGCGGCGCAACCCTTCGCGCGGCTCAGGCGACCGCGGTCGGGCGACCGCCGGGCGGGCTGGCCGTGTCGATGATCCGCGCCGCGAGGACGCCGGCGTTGCGCGCGTTGTCAAGGCCAACGGCCGCGACCGGCACACCGGGGGGCATCTGGATGATCGAAAGGATCGCGTCGAGGCCACCGGCAGCCGACAGGCGGCTGGACAGCGGCACGCCGATCACCGGCAGGTCGGTGTTAGCCGCCACGACACCCGGCAGCGCCGCGGCGAGCCCGGCGCCCGCGATCAGGACCCGCAGCCCTCGCCCGCGAGCCGTACGCGCATACTCGGCGACCTCGTCCGGCTGGCGGTGGGCCGAGATCACGTGGATCTCGTGACCGATGCCGCGGTCCGAGAGCTCCTTTGCAGCGCTCTGCATCGTGTCCATGTCGCTTTGCGAGCCCATCAGGATCCCGACCAGGGGCGGCCCATCGCCGGTCTGCTCGGCGACGACGGCGAGCTGCGGCTCGATCGTCACGCGTCAGCCGCCCCGGCGCGTGCTGCGATATCCGTGCGCAGCTGCTTGCCGCGAAACTCGATCATCTGCGCCGCAGCATACGCTGCCGTCCGGGCGCTGGCGGGGTCGTCACCGAGAGCGTTCAGACCGAGCACACGACCGCCAGCGGTCACGAGCCGGCCTTCGCGCAGGGCAGTTCCCGAGTGCGTCACCTCGATCGCAGCCGGAACTGCGTCGAGACCGCTGATCGCGTCGCCGAGCCGCGGACGCTCGGGGTAGCCGGCACTCGCGAGCACGACCATCACCGACCACTGCGGCGACCACTCGAGCTCGAGACCGCGCAAGCCGCCGGCCTTTGTGCTCGCCAACAGCGCGGCGAGCAGGTCGCTGCGCAGGCGCGGCAGCAGCGCCTGCGTCTCGGGATCGCCAAAACGCACGTTGAACTCGATCACGCGCGGACCATCCCGCGTCAGCATCAGGCCCCCGTAGAGCAGGCCGTGAAATGGCGTCCCGCGGTCACGCATGTGATCGACGATCGGCTGGTGGACGCGCGCGATGATGTCGGCGATCTCCTCGCTGCCGAGACCGCCGACCGGGGAGTAGGACCCCATGCCGCCGGTATTCGGCCCGCGGTCGCCGTCGAAGATCCGCTTGTAGTCGCGCGCGGGCGCCAGCGCCAGCGCGCGCTCACCGTCGCAGAGCGCGAACAGCGAGAGCTCCTCGCCTTCGAGGTGCTCTTCGACGAGCACTGTGTCGGTGTCGAAGCGATGCTCGACGAGAAGAGCGTGCAGTGCGTCGCGAGCTTGTGCGGCGTCGTGGGCGATGACGACGCCCTTGCCAGCCGCCAGCCCGTCAGCCTTGAGGACGACCGGGTAGGCCTCGATCGCGTTCATCGCCTCCGCAACCGTGGTGGCGCGCGCCCACGACGCCGTAGGCACCCCGGCGGCGGCCATCGCCCGCTTGGCAAACTCCTTGGAACCCTCGAGCGCAGCCGCCGCGCGCGTCGGGCCAAACGCGCTGACTCCAGCCTCGGTCAAGGCGTCAACGAGCCCGGCGACGAGTGGCGCCTCGGGCCCGACGACGACCAGGTCAACCGCCTCGTTCCGTGCTGCGCCGACGAGCCCATCGAAGTCGTCGGCGGCGTAAGGGAGCAGAGCCGCATCGCCTGCGATCCCAGGGTTGCCCGGCGAGCAAAGGATCTCGGGGCGCTGCGGCGACCGCGCCAGAGCGCGCACGAGCGCGTGCTCACGCCCGCCGGAGCCGACCACGA
>PKYB01000010.1 GCA_003133565.1 Solirubrobacterales bacterium | reverse complement strand
GGCAGAGCACCGCGCCGCGTAATTCAAGAGGCAGCGGGCAGCCTCACGGGCTACCCCTCAATCGCTATCGTGGCGCTGTCGAGGGTGTAATCACTCTCGGTGGCGTTGATCAGACGCCGCTCGCGGATGTAGGGCAATGGGTGCTCCGGATGCGGTGAGTCGATTTCGCGCGCCAATCGGTGCCCCTCGAACACTGCGTCTGCGATTTGGCCCGGAACGGCGCAGTCTCCAGTACGATAGACGGCACCGATCCTCGCGCGCCTCAGTGCGGCAGGGTCGTCGCGCAGGTCCACGAACAGCGACTCCTCGGGAAAGCGTTGGGTCACAAGGACCACGCTGTCGCTCTCGAGTGCAGTGCTGCTGTCATCCCATACGTCTACGAGCGTGGCGAAGCTCGGACTGACAGTGGTTATCACTTTGTTGTTTAGAATCCCAACCCCAGATTCACGGAGTCGTCGCACGAGCCGTGACTGTTCGAGCGTGTACTCCGTGTACGGAGCAGTCGCAGCAAATCTCGTCACGAGCGTTACGGTGCGATCCTCGTCGGCAAAGCGCTCGGCTAGACTGGCGGCCATGAAGTAGCCGTCGAGGTCGTACACCACCACTTTCTTGCCTAATTGCTTTCCAGCGAACACCTGATCGGGCGTAAGGACGTGGGACTGAGTCGTAGCGTCGGCGTCGTCGACAGGCGCGTGCGTAAGGCTGTTCATTCCGACCGGGCTCCACGCCGAGCCCGTAGCTACTATCACGATGTCGGCGCCGTACTCGAGCACCGTCTGCTTCGTGAGATGCCTCCCGCTGATGACCTCGACGTTCTTTAGCTTGTCGAGCTGGATCTGGCGGTAATCGATAACGCGGGCCCACTCTCGGAGCCCGGGCAGCTCTGAAACGTGCCGCACGTGTCCACCAATGGCCCGGCTGCTGTCGACGAGATGCACGCTACTCATACCGCGTTCGCCGAGGACGCGCGCGCATTCCATTCCAGCCGGACCCGCTCCAACGATAAGAACGCTGCTGTCAGCGTTCCGCGCTTTCGAGAATTTCTCCGGGTGCCAGCCGCGTCGGAATTCCTCTCCGACGGTAGCGTTTTGGGTGCACACGATCGGTGCTCCTCCGATCTCGAACCGCGCGAGACAGATGTTGCACCCGATGCACTCGCGAATGTCCTGGATCCGGCCTTCCTCTATCTTGTTTGGGATAAACGGATCGGCAATTGTGGGCCGCGCAGCCGAGATGACGTCGCACTGACCGCTGCGGATCATCTCAACCATTGTGTCGGGGTTTGTGAGCCGACCGACGCAGCCGATCGGCTTCTCGCTGAACTTGCGGGCGCGTCTCACTACGTCGGCAGCCCAATTCTCAGGATGCGTGCGCGCCGGTCCCACTCGATCTCCCCCGTCCGTCCAGCCCACGACCAGGTCCCACATGTCCACGAGGTAATCGGCCAGTTGCATGAATCCACCGCCGTCGCCCTCGACACGGATACCAAGATCCCCAAGGCCGTACGGTGCGTCGAGAGTGTCTACGGCGTAGCGGGCTGTGACAGCCGTGTCGTGTCCGACGGCCTCTCGCACCTGCTCAAGTAGCTCGATTGAGAAGCGAGCGCGGTTCTCGAGGCTGCCACCGTATTCGTCCGTCCGGAGGTTGAACGCGGGGAGCAGGAACTGATGTGGGAGCGAGTTGATCGTAATGTTGATCTCGACGATGTCGAAGCCTGCGTCTCGGGCAAGTCTCGCGGCGCGGACGAAGTAGCCCTGTACCTCACGAATCTCTTGCGTGGACATCTCACGACCGGCGAGCAGCATCCCCGAGTCCGCACCGGAATGCGACGGTGACTTACGAACGCCATGCATTCTGCTCTCAAGCCCCCCATTATTGAGGGCGGAGTAGTACAGCTGTACGCGAGCAAGTGCGCCGCGGTCATGGGCCATCTCGGTCAACAGGGTCAGATTGCGGACGTCCCCCTCGTCCCAAAGTCGAGCGCTGATGTATGGAGTGGTCTCTGCCTCTGGGGCGACAGCGCAGTACTCAGTGCCAACTACCGCCCACCCGCCGTCGGCCTTGATCGCGCGATGATGTGCCTGGAAGCCTGGACGCTCAGAGCCTGCGCCCGTGCAATGTGAGGCCTGAAACATCCGGTTCCGTGCGACCTTCGGCCCGAGCTTGATTGGCTCGAAAAGAATGTCGTACCTCGGATCCCGTGCCATGAGCTTCCTTTCC
This sequence comes from Solirubrobacterales bacterium, assembly GCA_003133565.1. Lineage (GTDB taxonomy): Bacteria > Actinomycetota > Thermoleophilia > Solirubrobacterales > Solirubrobacteraceae > Palsa-513. Next base: position 9,950 of record PKYB01000010.1, on the reverse strand, counting down.
TTCGGATTTCGCCGGCTGGCTGATTGTCAAGGTGATCGGGCTGGCGTCTGCCGGGACGACGAGCTCTAGCGGGGCGTAGGACGCACCGCGACGGCTTGCACCTCGACCCGAGCACCCAATGGGAGCCCGGCCGCCTGGTAAGCGATGCGCGCCGGAAATTTACCCGACGGCCAAAAAGGCTCATATATTAAGTTAAACGCGGCGAAGTCCGCGATGTCAGCCAGCAGCACTGTTACTGACACCACGTCGGTGCTGGCGAACCCTGCGCTTGTCAAAACGGCGAACAAGTTCCGCAGCGCGATCGGCGCTTCGTGCTCGATCGAACCACTGCTCAATTGTCCCGCAGCGTCTAGCGCTATTTGCCCGCTGACATAGCATGTCTCATTGGCAACGACCGCTGCGGAGTAGGGCGCCCCTGGAGGCGGCACACCTGGACCACCCGTGATGTGGTGCAGCGTCCCGCTCAACTTGTGACCGTCAACATACGCTTGGTGGCGACACGCACGACTATTCGTAGTAGTGAGGGGAGTGCTTGAAGGTTGGCCATGCGTCTGGGTCGTGGCCGGGAACAACGGTTGACTGGGAGCGGTGCGCGATACGACGGAGGGTGCGAACCGAGCGCACAGCCTCCAGATGCGACGTCGCAAAGCCTGGCAACGCCCGCTCGTCCCAATGGTGGAGGGTAGCTACGGCGTCTACGGCAAGGAGGATCGAGCCGGACGCCGCGAGCGTCACCTCAATTGCAAGGTGACCTGGGGAGTGGCCGGGCGATTGCCAGAGTCGGACTACGCCGTCACCGTAGACGTCGTAGCCGTCTTCGTGCTTCTCCAGGAGGGTCCAAGCGATTGCGGGGTCGGTGAAGTCAGCGCGAACGTACAGCGCGCGGCTGAACCAGTCCGGTGCGTGCGCGTACTCAAACTCGGCTCGAGTAGCGACGACGGTCGCATTGGGAAACGCAGCGATGGCCGACAGGGCGCCCGTGTGGTCTAGATGAAGGTGAGACTGGACGATGTAGCGGACGTCGGCTGGAGCTATGCCAACCGCTTCGAGCTCGACGGTACAGGCCTGCTCCGGCGTCATACGCGGCGTGCACCGGTCGGCAATCTCGCCCCAGTGTCGGTGGGCGTCGACGGCGCAAATCGCCGGGTTACCGCCATCTACGAGTGTGTGGCCGTCGGTGTGCGTGACGAGATACCACGGCACCGGTACGTCTACTGGCTCGCCAAGCCGCTGGCCGAGCATGAGGTCGTGCCAGTGTTGCGAGATGACGCCGCACTGAAACATGTAGAGGCGTGGCTGGGACATGACGAGACGCTAGGTCCGCTGCCGTGAGGTTGGAGCGCTTCTTGCGGTGAGTCCGCTGCTCGAAGCATCGCTGGCGGCAAAGGCCTGATCCTGCGAAACGGTCCGATCTGGCGTAGGGGCGGACTCAAGGCTTACGCGACGATGTTTCAAGCGGTCACGCCGCGCTGGGGCTGGAGGCGCGCTCGGTCGACCCAGGCGCTTGGATTGGTCTAGCTGACAACGGGTGGCTAACCGACCAGGCGGTAACTCGACCGACGCAACGGGTACGTGGCGTGTCATCCGGCAGGGTTGGTTCCGGCCTGTTGGATCGCTAGGCCACCGTCAACAGCGAGCGAAATGCCGTTGACGTAGAGGGATTCGTCGCTTGCGAGGAACAATGCTGGGCCGCTGACGTCGTCCGGCTCGCCGACTCGGCGACTCGGCACGCGCGCCGCTGCAGCATCGATGAAAGGACCGGGGTTACCGCCGGTCGCGCGGTTGGCATCGTTCATGTAGAGCGGCGTTCTGATGTAGCCGGGCAGGATTGCGTTCGCGCGGATGCCGTCCGGCCCGAGTTCAATCGCCATGCTTCTCGTGAGGATCTGAACTCCCGCCTTTGACGCCGCGTACGCCGCCACGCCAGGCCCCGTGAGCTCGGCGTGGATCGAGGCGATATTGACGATAGAGCCTCTCTGGCGCGCACGCATTTGCTCTGCGACATATTTCGTCACGAGCATGACCCCGGTTAGGTTCACTGCTAAGACCTCGTTCCAGTTGGCGATATCGATATCCGGCCAGCTAGTGCGACGGAGGATGCCGGCATTGTTAACGAGGATGTCGACTTGTCCGTGCGCTGACATGGCCTGCTCGACCAACGCTTTCGCGTCTGATTCGCTGCTGACGTTAGCTCTGACGTAACGGACGTCGTGACCCGAAGCAGATAGCTCCCCTGCGAGGCTTTTGCCGTCGTCGTCGAGAATGTCAGCGAGCATTACCCTGGCGCCCTCTTCGGCAAAGCGCCGCGCGATCGCGGCGCCGATGCCTTGGCTTGCACCTGTGATGATGGCGACGCGATTGCTCAGTTTCATGGTGCGCCACCGGTATCCCGGACAGGATCGGTCGCTGACTGTCGTGATGCCTTGGTCATGCGAGGGCCTCAGCCAACCCCAGCTCGCGAACGTAGTCCGCACCCAGTGTGCGCGGCTCAATCACGTCACGGCTCTCGGCCAGCGGATCCTTCAGGCCTGTCGACGTTTGTACGATGACAACGCGGTCATTGTCGGCGACGAGACCCGCGCCTAAGGCTCCGTCAACGGCCTCAAGGGCCGCGGCTGATGACAGCTCTAGGAAGCGGCCTTCCAAAGCCCCCAGCGTGCGACGCGCTTCAGTCGATCCCCGCGCGCTCACCTGCCAGGCTGCACCCCCAGATTCGCGGAGGGCCACGAGGGCGTGATAGGCACTTGTAGAGCCGCGGATCGAGAGCAGTTCAGAGTCCCCCGGTTCGCACGGGAATAGCCGGTCAGACCCGTCCCTCAGGGCGTTGGGCAGTGAGGCCGATGTGACGGCCGCAAGCATGCGAGGGACACGATCGATGAGATCCAGGGCCATTGCTTCCTTGAATCCCTTATAAACACCGTAGAGACCATCTCCGTGTCCGGTGGGCACGACCACCCAGTCCGGCGTCGTCCCAAGCTGAGCCAGAATTTCCCATGCAATGGGCTTGTAGCCGTCGATGCCGAACGCATTGCCGCCACTCGGAGGCAAGGTGTAGTTGCTACCGGGATACCAGCCGAGGCGTTGGACGGCGTCGCGTAGCACTCCCCACCGCTCATCGGCGGTAGGGACTGCGACGAGTGTGCCGCCGCATCTCACGATGAATCGTCGGCGTTCGTCGGGAAGGTCGGCTGCAGTCAAGACGATGCACGGGATGCCCAGGGCAGTGCATGCTGCTGCCAGCGCAGCACCGTGGTTGCCTGTTGACGCGGCGAGCACGGGACCCGATTGTGTTCGTTCGGCATGGGCCGCGATTACGCGAGCGAGCCTGTCCTTGTATGACCAAGTGGGACCGCCAGATTCATCCTTCATCAGGAGTCGTATGTTTCGGGTGCCGCTGAGCCTTCGCAGCTCGACAAGAGGAGTCGGCGCGTCTGCATCGAGTCCATCGATCGGGAGTAAGAGCGACCCAGACAGCAGGTCATTGATGGTCACCGCGCCGCGCAGCCCCGATATTGGATAGCGAGTTGTAGCGCCGGCGTTGTAGCCCTCCTCAGCGCATGTGGGGCATTCGCCATGAGGAACCGCCAGCTCGCGGGAGCATCGAATGCACCGCAGCTCAATCGTCATGTGAGCACGATCAGCTCACGGGACGACGAGCCGAGCCGCTCGGCGCCACTCGCCGTGATGACAAAGGCGTCCTCTACCTGGACGCCTCCGTAACGTTCGTCGTAGAACGGTGTCTCGACGCAAATTGTCATTCCTTGAGCGAGCGTTTGTGTTGTCCGAGGCGCGATAAGCGGCTCCTCGTAGATATCGAGACCGATGCCGTGACCGCAGTGAGTACGCCTGTACTGTTGCAATCCGGCCGCGCGAACAGCGTCCACCGCTATGGAAAAGACTTCGCGCGCGGGCACGCCCGGACCCAGCGCCGCGATTGCAGCCTCCTCACCGTGAAGCAGCGCCGCGTAGGTTTCGGCGAGCCAGTCCGACGGACGACCCAGGACACATGTGCGTGCTAAATCCGAGTGGTAGCCATCGACAGTGCAGCCGACATCGATCCGAATCGGCTCGCCCTCCCTCAGCGTCCGATCGCTCGGCCAACTGTCGCCGCGGGCCGAGCCCGAGCCGAAGCCGATCGCGCCAAGCATCGGTCGCGCGCCACGCGCCACCATTTCGACCTGCAGCGTCTCCATGACCTCACGCTCGCTCACACCAATATCCAGCGTCGCCACTGAAGCGAAAAGTGCCTCCTCCGCAATCCGGTTGGCACGTCGCATGAGGTCGAGTTCGTCCTCGTCCTTCGTTTGCCGGCCTCTCAGAAACGACTGCCGTGAAAGCCTCAGCTCGCGGGGAGCCAGCGCCTTTCTCAGCTGCCCCATCGCATCTGGATCCAAACCAAAGTCTATGCCTACTATCGCCGCATCAGGGTCAGTGACGGTCACCGCGTCAGCTATTGCGTCTGCGAATGCTCGATCTGTGAACGGTCGGTAGGAGCCATCCTCGCCAACAACGAAGAACGTCCCGTACACATGAGCATCCTCCTCTCGGCCATCGGTGTCCGGCCAATCGCCAGCCGAGATCACAACCTGCGCGGTGCCGCTTGGCCCGACAACGGCACACACTGGAACACGTCCGTAGAGCACGTGCATCATTCCAGCGATCCCAGTGAGATACCGCACATTGCTGGCCTCCGCTGCGATCAACACGTCACAGTCGCCCATTTCGCTTCGGGCTGCTGCAATGCGGCGAGCTAAGTCCACTTCACACTCCTCGGGTTGTGCTCTCGGAGCATTCGGTCTGGCCGTCCTCTCTCGTTCGTCGCGAGGCGCCCACACGGCCCCTCAGCAACTCACGCGGCCCGTCCTTGGCACGACCGCGTGAGTTGCTGACGACGCCAACCCAAAACGCGAAGCTCGGGTCGCCGTCTCGTCGGGCGAGTCCGTCTACTCAGGCGGAATCTCCGCATACGCGAGATCAATATTAATGCCGCTCCGCCGGAGTCTAATCGCCTTCGCCACAAGGTAGTAGATGACGGCAAGAGCGATTGTCGCGCCGAAAATCGCAAACATGCGACCGACGTTTGTGAGGCCGAACTGAGCCTTGTAGTGAAAATAGACAAACCAGATGAACGCGCACGCACCAAATGCGATCGCGCCAGCGATCGTGACGAGCGGAACGCCGAGGATGGTTTTGTTCGAGCTCGACGCTCGATACATTTCGGGCCTCCGCCAAGGGACCACGACCGCTGACAGGCCCACCAGTGCCATCGATATGAGCTGCACGAGGGTGGAGTACACGATGATCTGAATGAAGCTGGTTGAATTGATCGCCCAGAACAGCACGGCGACCGAGAGAAGGAACGTGATGATTACGGCTACGTACGGCGCGTTTGTGCGTGAAAGCTTGGTTACGCCCTTGGGAAGGATCCCATCAAATGAGTACGCAAATATCATGCGTGTCGGCTGCAGGAAGGCCACGTAACAGATCAGCGGCCAGAACAAAACGGCGGCACAGATCGTAATGACCGCCATAAAGACAGGGGAGCCGACTGCCACGCCGGTTAGCACAAACCATGTTGCGGAGGTCGGCAGTGCTGTACCGAGCCCACTCGCCGAGCCGCTTGCAATCATGAAGTTGTGGCCAAACGTGTGCAAAAAGATGAGCGCACAGATGAAGAAAATCACCAGACATGCTACCCCGGCGCCAGCCATGACGTTGGACGTCTTCATCGTGGAACCCTGCCGCAACTCACCGCCGACGTAGCTCGAAAAGTAGCTAAAAATCGAGAACGTCGCGAAGAAGCCGACCACCGGGATCGTGGCGCTCACAGAGAACCCGGGACTGACGTTGACTCCAGCCTTTGTAGCGGTGCGGATGATTTCGTGATAGGAGTCCTTGCTGTGTGTGTATGGCTGTGCAAAGCTGTTGAAGTCCCCAGCAAACGCGTGCGGTGACGTGAAAAGCGCGACCAAGACGCCCACTACTAGGCTGCCCGTCACCAGCCAGAAGAGCGTGTTTTGAATTCGCAAGGTCCAGCGCCACCCGGCGAGCAGCATGCCTGATGCGATGGCCATCATGATGACGCCAGCGAGAAGCTTGTACCATTTGTCGCTTTGTACAACGGCACCGGCGTGCACCAACGAAGGGTCTTTGGCCAGCAAGCCGACGGCAGCGAGCCCTGGCCCGATGCCGACCGTAATCAGAGCAAAGGCCGAGAACGCGTTCCCGAGCAGGCCGGCGAGGGTCATGCAGAACGACGAGATCAGGCCAACGGACGGGTGAATGACTCGGGAGACCATCATGTAGTCCCCTCCCGAGCGGGGAATCATCTGGGTTAGAAGCCCGTATGAATATGCGAACCCGAGAACGAGTGGCAGCACGAGCAAAAGCGCAAGTGGAAAGTTGCCACCCGGGAATAGCGAGAAGACGATAAAAAAGCTGGTAGCGAGCGAAAAGGCAGGATGGCCAGCAATGAAATTGATGATAAATGCCGACTTTGGCGTGACGCCGCGAACGAGTCCAGTGGCGTTACGCGCAAACAGGCCCGTTGAGGTGTGCGTGGTTGTTGGCGGAGGACCAGTAGCTGCTGCTTGTTCGCTCCTCACGTCTTGCCTCCTTTAGGTGGTGATGGTTTCCGTCAGCCAACTACAAACTGGTGCGATACCACGCGTTCGGTGGTCAGCTTCACGGTGACTCCGTGAATCCGGCCGCTGTTGTACTCGGATCCTGAATTGATCGCGAGCGTCCGCCCGATCTGAGCTGCCCCACGGGACTCGTGGATATGACCGTGCAGCGACAGGAGGGGCTGGTACTCCTCGATGATCTCGCGGACCGCTGTCGACCCGACCGGGATTTCGTGTGGCTGTCCACCCACGAACACCACGCTGAGGTCTTCGCGAATCTCGTTTGCGCGATCCAGTCCGGAATCAAAAGGTGGCACGTGAAGATTGAAAATCGCGCTGTGCGGATTTTCGAGTTGCTCGGCTAGGCGGCGGATGCGCGAGTACAGTTCGTCTTCGTTGAGTTCACGAGGGCTATGCCACGGCGTAGGATTGGCGTAAGCGCACGAGATCATCTCGTGGGGCCCTGCGTGCACCACGCGGTCGTCGCAAAAGACAACCCGGCGAGCTGCTCGTAGCACGGCGTCGCATGACCATGGGTCATCGTTGCCGGCCATCACAAATAGGGCAACATCTTGTTCGCCGATACGATCGTCCGCAAGGTCGATCCACCGCTGGAGTTCATCGACGATGACCTCTTCGAACAGCGCGTCGCGCGCACCAGCGTCGTCGCGAACGCGATCGATCTCCTCCCGCGGAGCCAGCCACGGGTACATTCCGTTGTAACGGATGGCGCCAATGAGGTCGTCGAGGTCGCTAGCCGACTGTCCCGCGCGACGCTCTCCGAGAAACTCCGCCTCAAAGCCGCCGTCGTCGCCTTGAGCGATCGGTACGATGGCTTTGCCGGTGAGGTCGCCTCCCATGATCGAGGCCTCCGCCTGATAGAAGGGCGCCGCACGCAGAAACTTCTTCCAGCAGCGCTCGGATCCATGTACGTCCGAGGCGTAGTAAAGCGCGTAGGTCCGAGCTACTGAACGGGATCCTTGACGTCGTCGCGACAGCATCTGCAGTCGGCACCATTTCTCGTGCGGAGCTGACTTTGTCTGCTCGATCTCTCGAATCGTGCAAACGTTTGCATTACCGGCGCGCCGAACCCTACCCGCCGTCTTCACCTGTGTCAAGGGACGATCGTCCAAAACTCCTCACGGGTGTGACATCGTCGCTCGTTTGAAGCGACCACGGCGGAACGCTAACGTTTGCACGCGTGCCGATTGAGGCCGACATACTCCGAGAAGGCATGCGAATTGTTGAGGCCGGGCACAAGGCCGACGTGACGATTCGGTTGATCGGCGGAGTAGCCATCGGGCTCCATGCCCAAGAGACGATTCCTGCCTCCCTCGCACGGTCATATGGCGACGTGGATCTCGTGACAGGTCCAAAGGCTGCGAAACAAACGATCGCCCTCATGGTGGATCTCGAGTACGAGTCCAACGAGCGTTTCAACGCCGTGAACGGCCACGAACGGCTAGTGTTCTATGACCTCCAGCATGCTCGGCAGGTCGACGTGTTCGTCGGCGAGTTTCGGATGTGCCATCGTCTGCCGATCGCTGAGCGCCTCCACATCAGCTCGTCGACCGCACCGCTCGCCGAGCTTCTACTCACGAAGCTGCAGATTGCACGCGTGAACCAAAAGGACGTCAAGGACATCTACACCCTGCTGCTAGAGCACGAGGTTGGTGGAGGCGATGACGAAGTAATCAATGCGGAGTACATCGCAAAGCTGCTTAGCGCCGACTGGGGGCTGTGGCGCACATCGACCGGAACACTCGCACAAGCCAGCGCGCAGCTGGACGCCATAGGACTCCAGCCCGAGCATCGCACTATCATCGCGACGAGGATAGAGCAACTCCGGTCGGTCATAGACGCATCGCCAAAGTCGCTCAAATGGCGGTCACGCGCCCGCGTCGGCGAGCGCGTGCGATGGTATGACGAGCCTGAAGAAGTCGGCCACCGCATCGCAGGCGAAACCTGACGCTCAAAGCCGTCAGGGTCTCCCGGTCAGGGTCTCCGATCGTTTGGCGACGCCGTCGAACTCCGAACGATCAGCTGCGGACTCGTCTTGACCTCGACATCTGCAATCGGCGAACCCTTTGTTGATGCGACCAATCGGTCGACTGCGGCCGAACCGAGTTCGTGCAACGGCATCCGCACGGCCGTCACCGCTGGATCAAGATATTCCAGTATCGGATCGTCGTAGCAAACGATTGACAACTCGTTGGGGACTGCCCGCCCCACCGACCGAGCAGCCGCTAGCGCGCCGACCGCGAGGCTGAGGTGGGAGACGAAAATCGCCGTCGGCGACCGCTCTCCAACCAGAAGCCGGCGCATCGCGGCAAATCCTGACCGTTCGTCACCCGATGCGTAGATCGTCGTGTGTTCGACGCCGGCATCCCCACACACCCGCTCGAAGCCACGAGCCATGCGGACGGCCGTGTCAAGTAGCTGCGGACCCGCGAGATGACCCAGCCGGGTGTGGCCAAGGGAGACAAAGTGCGCCGCCGCCTGAGCGCCCGCGTCCTCCTCCCTCAACGTCACGTTCCGCAAGGTGCCCGGAACCTGCCGACCTACGAACACACACGGAAGATCTCCTTGGCTGAAGAGGGCGACCGTCGGGCTCCCCGCATAAGCGCTCGCCACGAGTACCCCGTCGATTCGTCCCTCATCGACAAGGCGCTCGTAGGCCATGGTGGCAGCCTTCGCGCCAGTGTCCTCGAAGAGTACGACCACGTATCCGCGCTCCCAAGCGCGGTCGAACGCTCCCCGGACGAGCTCCGCATACAACGGATTGCGGAGCGAAGGCACGAGCATCCCAAATGAGCCGGTCGCAGACGTCCTCAGACCCCGCCCTAGCGCGCTGGGTCGATACCGCAAACGCTCCGCCGCCTCGATGACTCGGATCTTGGTGTCGTCCCGAATGCTGACACTCGCATCCCCGGTCAAGACCCTTGAAGCCGTCGACGAATGAACGCCCGCGGCGAGAGCGACGTCTATCAGACGGGGGGGGCGAGCCGACATCTCGAGATCCCATAGAGTCCGTCGGCCACGTTTCTGCGTCCGCATTCGGTGGTGCCCCGGATCCCCGAAGACGACGTTGGAACGCAGTCGGATAGCGACCGGTAGACCACGGGTAGCACCGACCAATTGTATGGACCGACGTTTGGTTCGTCGACTATGCCCCCGTCTCCGGCCGCCACGCCTCGCATCCCTACCGATCAGATCGCCGTCGCGTCACTCCGTGCGCAGGGGCTCCGGCAGCTCGGCGACCTGGTGCCGGGCGACCGTTTCCATGTTGCGCTGCCGGTTTCGCCCGAGGCTGTCGGGTTTACGGGT
>PKYB01000067.1:1749-3240 GCA_003133565.1 Solirubrobacterales bacterium | reverse complement strand
ACGTGCACCCGACGCACTACGGGCGGATGTGCCCGATCGAGACGCCGGAGGGTCCCAACATCGGCCTGATCGGCTCGCTCTCCTCCTACGCCGAGGTCTCCGAGCACGGGTTCGTCACGACCCCCTACCGAGTCGTCAAGGACGGCCTGCTGACCGACGAGATCGTCCACCTCGACGCGACGCAGGAAGAGGAGCAGTTGATCGCCCAAGCCAACACGCCGATCGATGCGAAGACCGGACGTCTGCGTGGCCCGGAGATCCTCTGTCGTACGCAGGCCGGTCAGTACGTGACGGTTGGCCCGCGTGAGGTGGATCTGGTCGACGTCTCGCCGGAGCAGATCTGGTCGGTGGCGACGGCGATGATCCCCTTCCTCGAGCACGACGATGCGAATCGCGCGCTGATGGGCTCGAACATGCAACGCCAGGCGGTGCCGCTGCTGAAGACGGACGCGCCGCTCGTGGGCACCGGCATGGAGCGCCGCGCGGCGCTCGACACCGGCGACGTGTTGTTGTCCGAGCACGCCGGAACGGTCTCGTTTGTCGACGCAACCCAGATCAGCGTGCAGCGCTCTGACGGCACCAACGACGACTACAAGCTGCAGAAGTTCATGCGCTCAAACCAAGGCACGCTGATCCACCAGAAGCCGCTCGTCGCGAGCGGCCAGAAGGTGGCCAAGGGTGCGGTGCTCGCCGACGGCTCCTCGACCGACCGTGGTGAGATGGCGCTCGGGAAGAACCTGATGGTCGCCTTCATGAGCTGGGAGGGTTACAACTTCGAAGACGCGATCATCCTCTCCAAGCGCCTGGTTCGTGACGACGAGCTGACCTCGATTCACATCGAGGAGTACGAGATCGACGCGCGCACGACCAAGCTCGGCGACGAGGAGATCACGCGCGACATCCCGAACCGCTCGGAGGAGTCGCTGCGCAACCTCGACGACCGCGGCATCGTCCGCGTCGGCGCCGAGGTCGGCTCAGGCGATCTGCTTGTCGGCAAGGTCACGCCCAAGGGCGAGACCGAGTTGACGGCCGAGGAGAAGCTGATCCGCGCAATCTTCAAGGAGAAGGCGCGCGAGGTTCGTGACACCTCGCTGAAGGTGCCGCNNACGGCAACAAGGGCGTCATCTCGAAGATCGTCGACGAGCAGGACATGCCGTTCCTCGAAGACGGGACCCCGGTCGATGTGATCCTCAACCCGCTTGGCGTACCGAGCCGGATGAACGTCGGTCAGATCCTCGAGACCCACCTGGGCTGGGTCGCCGCGCAGGGCTGGTATGACGATGGCTCGGACGCCTACAAGATCGCCCACCAGAAGGGTGGCAACGGTCGTGTGTACGTCGCCAGTCCCGTGTTCGACGGGGCGACGATCACCGATGTCGACAACGCGCTCGTGTCCTGGCAGGACGACTACCACGGCGCGATCCGCATGGACATCGACAAGAGCCGGCGCACCGGTGAGCAGGCGAGCGGCAAGGTGACGCTCTACAACGG
>PKYB01000067.1:0-1680 GCA_003133565.1 Solirubrobacterales bacterium | reverse complement strand
GGGCGCTCGAGGCCTACGGCGCGGCGTACACGCTGCAGGAGATGCTGACGATCAAATCCGACGATACCGTCGGTCGTGTCAAGGCCTACGAGGCGATCGTCAAGGGCGAGAACATCGCCGAGCCGTCGATCCCCGAGTCCTTCAAGGTGCTGCTGAAGGAGATGCAGTCGCTGGCGCTGGACGTCAACGTCGTCTCCGAGGAAGGTCAGCGCACGGAGATGCGCGACGAGGATGATGACCTGCTGCGCGCGGCCGAGGAGCTCGGCATCGATCTCTCGGGCGTGCGCGTCGAGGAGGAGATACCCGAAGGGGTGGAGGCGGCTGAGGGCGGGGCGGAGGCCGGCAGCGAGGAAGCAGTCGAGGCGGTCGCGACGCTCGATGACCTCGACGACGTACCCGACGATCCACTGGAGGTAGGCGATCCACTCGACATCGGCGATCCACTTGATATTGCCGATCCGCTCGAGGAGATCGCGCTTGAGGTAAGCCTGGACTCACTGGAACAGGAAGAAACGCTTGATGAGGAGACCGAGTGATCGACATCAACAACTTCGACGCGATTGAGATCAGCCTCGCGTCTTCAAAGCAGATCCGGGGCTGGAGCTCCGGTGAGGTAACAAAGCCGGAGACGATCAACTACCGGACGCTCAAGCCGGAGAAGGACGGTCTGTTCTGCGAGCGCATCTTCGGGCCGACGAAGGACTGGGAGTGCTATTGCGGTAAATACAAGCGCGTCCGCTACAAGGGCATCGTCTGTGAGCGCTGCGGCGTCGAGGTGACGCGCTCCAAGGTGCGCCGCGAGCGCATGGGCCACGTCGACCTCGCCGCACCGGTTAGCCACATCTGGTTCTTCAAGGGCGTTCCGAGCCGCATCGGCTACCTGCTCGACATGGCGCCGAAAGAGCTCGAGAAGGTCCTCTACTTCGCCGCCTCGATCGTCACCTGGGTCGATGATGAGGCTCGCACGCGCGACCTCGACAAGCTCGAGAAGGAAATCAACAAGGTGCTCGACACCTACACGGGCGAGCGCGAGGAGAGCGTGCTCGAACTGCGCGAGTCGCTGACGCGGCGCGAGGAGTACCTGACCACCGGCAAGCAGACGGGATTCTCGGCCGAGGATCACCTCTGGGCCGACGCGCTGGACGTGAAGGTCGCCAAGCTCTCGGCTGAGGATCGCGACAAGCTGCTCAAGGAGGTGCGCAAGACCTTCGAGGCCGATATCGCCGATACGGAGGCCTACATCGACGACGCCGCCGATCGCGTGCGCCAGGTTTGGGAGCTCTTCAAGACGATGGAGCCCAAGCAGATCGAGCACGACGAGACGCTGTTCCGCGAGCTCAAGGAGCGCTTCGGCAGCCCGTACGGCTTTGGCGACTACTTCCGCGGCGGCATGGGTGCGGAGGCAATTCGCGACCTGCTGGCCCAAGTCGATCTGGAGGCTGAGCGGATCGAGCTCTCCGAGGTGATCAAGACGGCCAAGGGGCAGCGACAGGCTCGCGCCGTGAAGCGCCTGAAGGTCGTCTCGGCGTTCATCCAGTCCGGTAACAAGCCGGAGATGATGGTGCTCGACGCGGTACCGGTGATCCCACCGGAGCTGCGGCCAATGGTCCAGCTCGATGGTGGCCGCTTCGCCACCAGCGACCTCAACGACCTATACCGTCGCGTGATCAACCGCAACAA
>PKYB01000034.1 GCA_003133565.1 Solirubrobacterales bacterium | reverse complement strand
GTCTGCGCCGACGCGGTTGCCGAGCACACAGGTGCCGGCACAAGCACGGACTCGCGACGGCGGGAGACTCTCTTCCACGCGGCCCAGGAGATCTACATCAGGAAGTGGCATGGTGCGGCGGGCTGGTGGCTCTACCGCGTTGGTGCTTGCTTTGCGGCCGCAGCGCGTACGCTCGTTCTCAAACGCGAGCGCCGCGAGGAGGCAGCTCGACGTACACTCCTGTACCTCCGCGGCCCTTGTCGCTGCGCGGGGCTGAAGCCTGAGTGACGTCATACCCCGCGTGTTTCATATCGTCACCACGAAAGGCTTCGCCGGCGTGGAGCGCTACGTCTGCGACGTGGCTACAGAGACGGCGACCCGCGGTTGGGAGGTGGCCGTGGTCGGCGGCGATGCTCAGCGCATGCCCGCGGCGCTTGGCGGTGGCGTGCGATGGGAGCCGGGCGGCGTGCCGTTAGAGTCGCTGCGATCGGTAAGGCGCCTCGGACGCTGGGACGTCTGCCATGCGCACATGACGGCGGCAGAGACGATCGCCATCGGAACGCGTCGAACTCACCGTGCGCGGGTCGTCAGCACACGGCACTTCGCGGCCGCTCGAGGCGCTAGCCGTCTTGGGCGCATCGCTGCGCCATGGATTGCCGCTCGCCTCGCGCGCGAGATCGCAATCAGTGAGTTTGTGGCGCGACACATCGAGCGGCCGCCGAGCGCAGTCGTTGTCTCGGGAGTTCCCGAATTGCCATGCCTATGGCGGAGCGCAAGCCGCCGAGTTCTCGTTCTCCAGCGCCTCGAGCCTGAGAAGGACTCGCTCACCGCGCTCCGCTCATGGCAGGCTTCGCGGCTCGCGGACGAAGGATGGTCATTGCGCGTAGTCGGCGAGGGAGCCGAGCGGCGGACGCTCGAGCGCTGGGTGGCATCGGAGGCGCTCGCTGGCGTTACGTTCACTGGGTGGGCCGACAACGTGGCGGACGAGTTTCGCAAGGCGGGAATTCTCATTGCCTCCGCTCCAGCTGAGCCGCTTGGGCTTGCCGTGCTCCAAGCGATGTCTGCGGGTGTGCCAGTGGTCGCGTGCGCGGGTGGCGGACATCTCGAGACCATCGGGCTCGTTGCAGACGCGCCGCTCTTCTCGGCGGGAGACGGATCGGCGGGTGCCGCCGCTTTGCGATCGCTCCTCTCCGACTCAGCTCGGGAGCGACTTTCCGCGAACGGTCGACGCGTTGTCGCAGAGCGCTTTACCATCGGGCGTCACGTCGACGGTCTATTGGCCGAGTACCAGGCTGCATGCGGCAGCCCGGTGCTCTCTCGGCTCGCCAGCGCCGCCTCCGCGGAGCGGCGATGAGTGGAGCTAAGATCTCGCAGACCCACCGACTGAATCGTGGGATGACGGTACTTCGCGAACTCGTGGTTTGCTCGCCGGAGCCGTGGGACGATGTCTGGCGGAGGAAGAAGTTCCTCACAGACGCGCTTCTCCGCCGCAATCCAGAGCTCAGTGTCCTCTTCGTGGAGCCCCCTGCGGACGTGCTCTTCGACCTCATGCGATTGCGCTGGCCGGCCCGGCCGCGCCGTACCGCACCTCGCGAAGACGGCCGTCTCCACGTGTTCCGGCCGCTCAAGCCGCTGCCGCGCCGCCTTGGATCCGCCAGCGACCGATGGCTATGCGATCGCGTGGTGGACGCGGCGCAGCGGATCGGATTCAAGCGCCCAACGCTCTGGCTGAACGATGTCACCTATGCACCGCTAATCCGCCGGACAGGATGGCCCACGGTTTATGACGTCACGGACGACTGGCTGCTCGCTGGGTTCCCGCCGCGAGAGATCGCGCGGCTGCGAGGACTCGACCAGCTGGCGCTTGCCGATGCACAGGAGGTGGTGGTGGTTTCACCTGGCTTAGCCGCCAGTCGAGGAACAACACGCACCGTCACGCTCATACCCAACGGCGTCGACACGGAGGACTTCCGGCGTCTGCGCGCGCGGCCGGTGGATCTGCCGCCTGTGCCGACAGCCGTGTACGTCGGCACGCTCCACGACCCTCGGTTTGACGTCGAGCTCGTCATCGACCTCGCCCGCTCGATGCGAGAACTGTCGGTGGTTCTGGTCGGCCCCGATGCACTGCAGGTATCGTCCCGACAGAGTCTGAGAGCTGAGCCAAACATTCACCTGTTGGGTCCTCGGCCGCATGCGGATGTCCCGGCCTACCTTCAACACGCAGACGTTGTGATCGTGCCTCACCCGGTCACGCCGTTTACGGAGAGCCTCGATCCGATCAAGGCGTATGAGTGTCTAGCGGTCGAGACGCCAACCGTCGCGACTCCGGTCGCTGGCTTCCGCGAGCTTGAGGCATGCATCACGGTCGCCCCTAGAGACTCCTTTGTAAGGGCTGTCNNCGGGTCCGAGGAGACGAGCAACCGCGGCCAAGCCGCCGAGTTGGGCGGACCGCGCCCAGGCCTTTGAAATCGTCCTCCTGCGAGCCGGCGCGAGCGCTGCGCCTCACAGCGAGGAGACCGTGTGAGCACACGCTCGGCATCGATGCGGATCGCGATGATCTCCCGCTACCTCCCGAGCGGGAGCAAGATGGGTGTTGGCTATCAAGTGCATGAACTCGCCAACGCGCTCGTCGACCGTGGCCACAGTGTCACCGTATACAGCACCTGCGGAGCGTCGGCCGGCGCGCGCTACCTAACGGAGACGCTGCAGCTCGAGGGCTCAAACCGCACGTTCAAGTTCGCGCTGCGACTCCGGCACGTCGACTGGAAACCATTCGACGTTCTGCACGCGGCCTGCGACGACTACTGGTTGTGGCGACGGCGAGTGCCTGTCCACGTACGCACGCTGTACGGGAGCTGCTTGAGCGAGGCACGGTGGATCACGGGCGGGCGCGAACGCCTGCGCATGCTTTTGCTCGGGTTGAGTGAGGTTCTCGCGACTGCCGTCGCCGACGAGACAGTCGCATGCTCTGAGAACACGCGCCGCTGGGTGCCGTGGGTCCGGTCGGTCGTTCCATGCGGCGTCGATCTCAAGCGCTTCCACCCGGGTGAGCGGTCGCCCAAACCCTCAGTGCTCTTCGTCGGCACGTACCAGCGGCGCAAGCGGGGCAAACTCCTCGCCGACGCGTTCGAGAGAAAGGTGCTGCCGGCGCTGCCTGATGCGGAGCTGTGGATGGTCTGTACGGATGCTCCACAGCGACCGGGTGTCAAGGTGCTCGGACGCGTTTCCAACGACGAACTAGCCGATTTGTACAGCCGCGCTTGGACCTTCTGCCTTCCGAGCACCTACGAGGGCTTCGGGATCCCATACGTTGAGGCGATGTCCTCTGGGTGCCCGGTCGTCGCGACCCGGAATCCGGGGGCTGTCGAGGTCACGCGCAATGGGGAGTTTGGCGTAGTCGCCGAGGCCGAGGAGCTCGGTGAGGAGGTGCTGCGCCTTCTCACATCGCGCGAGGAGCGTGAGCGTCTCGCCCGGACCGCGCTGGACAGCGTCTCGCGGTACGACATCGACGTCGTCGCTGCGAGTTACGAGGGAATCTATCTGCGGCTATTGGATGCGGCGCGCAGCTCATGAGTGAACCGCAGGCTAAGTCGTCTGCGTGGTCACGGCTGCGCTTCCTGCTTGGTGACCGGTCCTGGCAGATCGTATTACTGGTGTTGGTTTCCGTGCTCGCCGGGCTAATGGAGTCGGTGATACTCACCGTTGTAGCTCAGGCCGCGGCAGCCCTTGTCAACGGGGCAAAGCGCGTTGACACGGTGATCGGACCGTTACATGTGAATGAAACTCTTGGCACTCTGCTCGCTGCCGCTTTTGCCTTAGCGACCGTCCGTCTCGCACTGATGGCTCCGATCTCCATCCTACCGGCGCGCATCGCCGCCAACGTGCAGGGACGTTTGCGCCTAAATCTGTTCAGCGCTTTTACACACGCAACGTGGACGGCGCAATCCCGCGACCGCGAGGGATACCTACAGGAGCTCATGACCAACCAGGTGACGCAGGCATCGGCGGGTGCGTCGCAGGCAGCCCAATGCATGTCGGCGACACTCAGCCTGCTCGTCCTTGTGGTGTCAGCACTACTGCTAAACGTGTTAGGCGCCGTGTTTGTGTTGGTGGCTGCCGTTCTGCTGTTCGGGCTACTGCGACCACTGAACGAACTCGGAGCCCGCTACTCGCGAGAGCTCTCCCAAGCCCAATTGAACTTCGCCAATGGCGTCGGGGAAGCAACGCGCCTCGCCCAAGAAACCCACGTTTTTGGCGTGGCCACTGCGCAACTCGGCCGCGTCGATGAACTCGTTGGCTCGGCCCGGAAGCTCTACTTTCGCACTCAACTGCTCGGAAACCTCGTCCCAAACTTCTACCGGGCCTTCATATACGTGATTGTAGTCGTCGGCCTCGGTGCGCTGAATTTAGCTCACGCCGGCCACGTCGCATCGCTCGGAGCCGTCGTACTGCTCCTAGTACGAGCCGGCGGATACNNTCGTCCGCCAGGCGACGCCCTTCATTGAACGCTTGCAGGAAGCGGAGCGTCGCTATATGGACAGCGTCTCGATCACGGGCGAGCAGCGCCTCGAGAAAGTACGTACCCTGGCCTTTGAGAGCGTTTCGTTTTCATACACAGCTGGTCGACCGGTCCTGTCGGACATCAGTTTCGACGTGCGCGCCGGCGAGGGGATTGGCATCGTGGGGCCGTCCGGTGCGGGCAAATCTACTCTCGTGCAAATTCTTCTGCGGCTGCGTATCCCTGAGGAAGGCCGATATCTAGTAAACGGCGTGTCTGCCGACCAATTGGCGCGCGCCGATTGGCATACACAGGTGGCCTACGTGCCTCAGGAGCCTCGCTTACTGCACGCGTCGGTCGCCGATAATATTCGTTACTTTCGTGAAATCGACGATGCCGCGGTGTGGCATGCTGCTCGGCTCGCACACATCCACGACGATATCGCGGGATGGCCTCAAGGTTACGACACGCTCATCGGCCCTCGAGCCGACGCCATCTCGGGAGNNTCGACGAGCCGACCAGCGCCCTAGATCCGCGCTCGGAACGTCTCCTCCAGGAGTCTCTATTTGATCTCAAAGAGCGGCTAACGCTGTTTGTCATCGCTCATCGCATGTCTACGGTCGACATCTGTGATCGAGTTATGGTTGTCGTCGACGGTAGACTCGATGCGTTTGACACGGTCAAGAGCCTGAAACTCGACAATGCCTATTACCGTTCGGTTTCATCAGCCGACGGAGCGGCTATCGGGCTACGCTCCTCATGATCAGCAACATGACAACGCTGGGATGAGCCTCCGGGTACTGCGTGTCTACCATGCGGCACGGGACAGCCAGCAACACGGGCGCGAGCACGCGCTAGCAGCGGCCGGTGTCGACCTCACGCTCGTGGTACCCAGCGCCTGGCCAAACGCGGCAGGCGACCTGTTCGTCACGCAAGAAGCGTTCCGTGTTATCGAGATGCCTGTGCAGCGAGCTGGCGACGTGAACCGCCACAGTTACTTCGACAACGGAGCGATGCGGCAGCTGGTGACGGAGGTGCGTCCGGACGTCGTGGACATCCACGAGGAGCCGTTCAGCGCAGTCGCACGCCAGTGGCTTCAGGCGGCGCCGGCGGACCTGCCGGTCGTCATGTACAGCGCCCAGAACNNCGCCAATGGCTGAACGCTTCGCCCAAAGATTTGCCGGTCGTCATGTACACGGCTCAAAACGTAGACAAACGGCTTCCACCTCCGTTCTCACGCTATGAACGTGCCGCACATCGTCGGGTCGCCGCGTTCTACCCGTGCAGCCGTCAGGCCGCATCCGTCCTGCGTGGCAAGGGTTTCGCCGGTGCTATCGAGGTGTTGCCGCTGGCCTACGACGACACGGTTTTCACGTGCGGAGCCCAGTCGCTAGACGACGACGAGGTCGTCCTAATGCTCGCGGGCCGACTCGTCCCTGAAAAGGGGATAGACGACGCCATACGCACGCTCGTGCGTGTGAACGCCGTCCGTCCGGCGCGCCTAGTGGTGAGCGGTCGTGGGTCCGAGGAAACGCCGGCTCGAAGGCTGGCCGCGTCGCTCGGTGTCGTCGATCGCGTCGAATTCAGAGGCTGGCAGTCGGGCCGCGACCTCGCGATTACCTACCAAGCGGCGCACATCGTGCTGGTGCCTAGCCGTCCGACAGCAACGTGGGTGGAGCAGTTCGNNGCGTGATCGTTGAAGCACAGGCCAGCGGGGCGGTAGTCGCGAGCTACGCGTCCGGTTCGATTCCGGAAGTCGGAGGGGAGGCGGCAGTAGTCGTGCCGACAGGGGAGGCCGAGCAGTTGGCAGATGCTGTCGCCGATTTAGTGCTCGATCGATATGAGTTTGCCCGGCGCCGCGATGCCGGGCTACGACAGGCTGCTACACGAACATGGCCAGTCGTTGCAAAGAGCCAGGTCGCTCTCTACCAAGCTGCGCTCGAGGATAGGCGTGCGCATCACACGCTTTCGCCCTCGCCGTCGCGAAGAAGGGCGGCAGCACGGGCTGAGTTCGGACCCACGGCTGCGACACTCGGTGGCCTGCGGCCCTTTGCACTACCGCTCCTGCGCCGAGGCGCTCTCGCTCACTTACTCGCGACCGCCATCGACGGGATGAGCGAGTTCGCCTCTCGCTCATCGAGGTGAAGATGCCGAGCTTGTAAGAGACAAGTGACGGTGTTCCAAACATGTGCGCTCGATCCTCCCGTCACATTCGACGCGCCGGCCACGAGGATGCCAGTAGCAGGCCATACAACGACATCACGCTTGATGCGGCGGCTTCAGGCGAGAAGCGCTCCGCTCGTATGCGAGCGTTGTTTCTAAGTTGGCTACGCAGGCGAGAGTCACCTCTCAGTCGCTGCAAAAGCTCCGCAAGCGCATCGATGTCACCGGCTGGATAGAGAAGGCCGTCGACAGCATCGGTCACGATTTCGCTCGGACCACCGCCTGCGGAGGCGATCACCGGCACACCGGCAAGCATCGCCTCGACAATCACCTGTCCGAACGGTTCGGGCGTCATGGATGCGTGCACGAAAATGTCCATCCGGGAAAGCTCTGCCCAGATATCGTCGCGAAAACCGCGGAAGTCGACGCGGTCGGCGATGCCCCACGTCCGGCTCATCTCGCGAAGCTCCTCCGCATAGCCGGCCTCTGCCGCGCCGAACATCGGAGCGCCGACGACTACCACAACCTCGCTGCCACCGGGGAAGGCTCGCGCAAAGGCCTCGAGAAGCACATGCTGGCCTTTCCAGCGTGTGATGCGACCCACCATGCCGATTACAAAGGGATCGTGGCGCGTTCGCTGTCGTCGCGCGCGTTGTGTGTCGTCGGGCGCAGAAACAGGCGAATACACGACTACGGCATTGGTCTTTCGCAACCACAGAGTCGCTCGGGTGGCTTCCGAGTTGACCACCACGCTGTTGGGGAGGATGGCGATGAGCGCGCGCACAACCAGTACGGCTGGGCGCCTGAGGTAGTCGGCTGCGAGTCGATCACGGAGGTGCCAAACGACTGGCACTCCTGCAAGGCGTGCCGCGAGGGAGCCGTAGACGCCGGCTTTTAGCGAGTTTGTGTGAACCAGATCAGGTCGGAGAGCGCGGAGGCGACGAGCGAGGCGGAACGCGTACGCCGTGGTATCAACGAGCGCGGCGATCGGTAGGCCTCTCGAGCCGACGCGATCCTTGCGCAGATCCCGCGTGCGCTCGCGCATCGGCAGCACCTCGACCGATACGCCAGATGCCATCAGGCTAGCGACGAGCGGACCATCCTCTGCCAGGATGACTAACGGGTCCACATCGTGGAGCGCGTCAATAAGCCTCGCGAGAGCGATCTCGGCTCCCGATGATTGGGCAACGTGGTCGATGTACGCTACGCGCATCTTCTGTCGAGGCGTCGGGCTGTTGGGTAACACATCGTTCGTCATGGATGACCCTGGATCGGATTGACCGGAGACGATCGCGGCTTCCTGCCCGCCCCGCACCGGCTCGGCTCGGCTCGCGTGCTGCGTCGCGCAACCTTCTGCGCGAGGTGCTGTGGTCGATCAATATCGCAGTCGCGGGATGAGCCGCGCCCACGCGGCCGTCGGGGGCCAGTACGGGGCTGGCGGAATTTAGTCCAGGGGGAGTGCCGTCCGTAGGTCCGCGGCCAGCTAGCGGCATCGCCGGCAGGCTCCTCGCGTCGCGCAGCCCCAATCTGACCGGCGATGCGCCTTGGGGTGCCTGAAACCTGACGGTGCGGCGGATTGCTGTCAGCTGGACAGGTCCCTGTGCGTATCGATGGAAATGGAGCAGCTTCGCTGCGCTCGCTCGCTGCTTGGACGCGCGGCCGCTGCCGGTGCGGTGGCCATGGTGGGGCTCGCGACGGTTGCGTCTTCAGGCTTGGCTGACGTGAGCGTTTCCGGGACTCTGGTGACGCCGACGCATGTAACGCCGCGCACGCACGTGATTCTTTACTACGTCCAGATGCACTCGGGGACGAACGAGGAGCGCTTTGCGGTGACGCTTACGCCACCGCCGTTTGCGACTGTTGGTGGTCTACCGGAGGGAAAGTCGATCGATGGTCCGACGGATATCGTGCTCCAGGGCCCGGGGACGCTTGGAACGACGGTCAATACACCGAGCGTGATCACGCCGTGCTCGAGTCGCGCCTCGGCGTTCCACGGTTACGCAACTGGTGTGACGAGTGTCGATGTGCTGCTGCCGCCCGNNACAGCAACACGACGCTCGCGGTTCGCTACAACACTGGTCGTCGGGCGCCGTGGGTCGATAGCGATTTTCGGCTGAAGTTCACCACGGAGCCTCTCTTGGTTGGGACCTATCCGGCGAGCAGCCCGT
>PKYB01000061.1 GCA_003133565.1 Solirubrobacterales bacterium | reverse complement strand
ACAAGCTTCACCATCGCGAGGCTCTACGTCACGCCGCGCAAGCACTCCCACTCGAGGTCATCAAAACCGCTGCCGCTGCCGCCCACGGTCCGGACGTTCGTTTCGGAGCCGCAGCTCCACCCGCCGAAGGTGACGCTCACGACGCCTGCAGCTGACCCGGCGCTCGGTGACATCTTTCTGACGCCGAAGGACGAGATTCCGCAGCAGGGACCAATGATCGTCAATCCCAAAGGACAGCTGGTTTGGTTTTCGCCGCTGCCGCCCCACTTTGAAGCAACCGACCTCCTCGTTCAGCGCTACCTCGGCCAGAAGGTGCTGACCTACTGGGCGGGCAGTAACGGCGGCCACGGCCTCGGCGAGGGTGTGATCGACAACACCGAGTACCACACGATCGCCACGGTCAAAGCCGGGAACGGTATGCAGATGGACCTCCACGAGTTCGACGTGGAGCCGCGGGGTGTCGCCTACTTCGCCATCTATGAGCCGCTCATTTTGAATCTCACCTCGATGGGCGGCCCGGCGAACGCGATCGTCGATGACGGTGTCGTGCAGGAGGTCGATGTGCGAACCGGGCTCGTGATGTTCGAGTGGCATGCGCTCGGCCACGTCCCGCTGTCTGACTCCTACGCGCTCATTCCCCGCATCAAGGGCGCAGTCTGGGACTGGTTCCACATCAACTCAATCGACGTCGAGCGCCACAAGAACCTGTTGATCAGTGCCCGAGGCACGTGGGCGGTGTACCAGCTCGATCAGACCAGCGGCAAGATCCGCTGGACCATCGGCGGACGTCAAAGCAACTTCAAGCTCGGGCCTGGCGTGCGCTTTGCCTGGCAGCACGACGCGATATTCCTTCCCAACGGCACGATCCAGATCTTCGACAACGAGGACGACCCGGAGATCGAGGATCGCTCGCGCGGGATCGACATCGCGCTCGATTTCGCCACGCACACGGCGAAACTGCTGCATCAATACGTCAACCCCGGGCAGAAGATCCTCACCCCCAGTCAAGGCGATGTGCAGCAACTCCCCAACGGGGACCACTTGCTCGGCTGGGGTTCGATCGGCTTGGTTTCCGAGGTCTCGCCAGCGGGCCGGCTGACCCTCGAAATGCATCTACCAGCCCAGGTGGATTCCTACCGCGCGTTTCGTATTCCTTGGAGTGCGACGGGGGAGGGGAGTCCGAGTGTTGCGGCGAAGCGTGATGGTGCTTCGGGGACTGAGCTGTGGGTCAGTTGGAATGGTGATACGCGGGTTGTGCGTTGGCTTGTGCTTGGGGGTGGGGGGAGTGGTGCGCTGAAGTCGTTGGGGACGTTTGCGCGCAGCGGGTTTGAGACGGCGATGCGTGTCGATGGGTCGCCGCGTCGGCTCGTGGTCCGCGGCCTGGATGCGGCCGGTCGCACGCTTGGTCAGTCAGCCACACTCAGACCGTGAGCTTCGCCCCGGTCAGGCCTGCCGCCTCGCTGCGGTTGGTGTGACCGTGGCTGACGTGGCGAGCACCACCCCGCCCGCGCCCAGCGCCTGCACTGCCACATAGGGCTCGGTTGTCGCGGCCGTGATCGTCGTCTCGAAGCCGCTGCTCGGGACGAGAGCACCGACCGGCGTCAGCGTTGAGGCGCTCGCCCCGGCGAACACCTGCCAGCTGACAACGCCGGTAGCGCCGTTCCAGCTAGCCGCGACCTGGGTCGTGCTCCCCCCGCTCGCTTGCGTCGCGGCGATGGCAGGCGGCGCCGGTGGCGTTGCCGTCCAGGGGAAGCGATACGCACGGTAGGAGGTCACGTCGCGTGGAAAGCTCATCTCGAACGTGAGCGCACCCGTCGGCGACAGCTCAGAGACCAGCCCAACTGCTCCCCAGCCGAGCAGATGGTCGCCGTCGGGAAGTTGCTGCACGTCTCCCTGGCTGTCGGCGAGGACGCTCTGGCTAGGGTTGACGTACTGGTGAACGAGCGTTGCCGTGAGGCTCTTGTAGTTGAGCGCGATGTCGATCCCGCGCGAGCGGTCCTCGACCTTCGGGTCATCCTCGTTGTCGAAGATCTGGATCGTGCCGTCGGGCAGCATCGTCGCGTCGTGCTGCCAGGCAAAGCGGACGCCAGGCCCGAGCTCGAAGCTGCTGTAGCGCCCGCCGAGACTCCAGTTGATCCTGCCGTTAGCGTGATCAATCTCGTACAGGGCCCAGGTGTTGCGGGAATTGACCAGCAGGTTCTGGTTCGGCTCGATAAAGACCGTGTTGATATGAAACCAATCCCAGTCCGTGCCGGCCGAGTGCGGCACGGGCCAGTGCGAAGCCGCGAGCGGTACGTGGCCAAGCGCGTGCCATTCGAACATCACGAGCCCGGTCCGAACGTCGACCTCCTGGACCACGCAATCCTCGATGACGCCGTCTGCGGAGCCCCCGACCGAGCTGAGATTCGTGTAGACGGGATCGTAGACAGTGAAGTAGGCGACGCCGTTCGCGCCGAGCTCGAAGTCGTGCAGATCCATCGAGAGGCCGTTGCCAGCATGCACGGTTGCAATCGGCTGATAGCTGGTGTTGTCGATCACCGCTTCTCCGATGCCGTGATTGAGAGCGACGCGACCCTGCCAGTAGGTCAATACCGTCTGGCCGAGGTACTGTTGGACTTGGAGGTCCGACGACTCCTCTCCAGACGGCGCGGGGGAGAACCAGATGAGCTGCCCCGTCGGGCCGAGGATCATCGGGCCGTTCTCGGCGGCTCCGCCTTTGGGCGAGACGAAGAGGTCACCGAGCGCCGGGTCAGTCGCCGGCGTCGTCACGGTCACAGCCGGGGGGTGCAGCTGCGGCTGCGAGAGGAAGCTCAGTACCGCGCCGGGTGTCGCCGCAGGCTTCTTCGACGGCGCCTCGTAGGGCACCGGGTACTGCCTCGCGATGGTGAAGCTTGT
>PKYB01000039.1 GCA_003133565.1 Solirubrobacterales bacterium | reverse complement strand
AGCAGGATCAGGTGGACGAAGTCGGGCGGCTCCTCGAGCGTCTTCAGCATCCGGTTGGCGCTCGCCTCGCCCATCGTCTCCGCCTGCTCGATCACGAACACCCGCCGGCGAGCCTCAAAGGGAGTCCGTGTCGCCGCCGCAACGACCGCCTCGTCGATGTCGGAAACGAGCATCTCGGCGGCGCCGCTCGGCGTCACCCAGGTCAGGTCGGGATGCGTGCCACGGGCGACCCGCTCGGCGGCGTTCGAGTCCGCCGGCGCGCCGTCGGCGATCAGCGCGGCGGCAAACGCGCGCGCGATCGCCCGCTTGCCCGAACCCGGCGGACCGGCAAAGAGGTAGGCGTGCGAGGCCCTGCCCGGCGGCAGGGCGGGCACGAGCAGCGCCTGTGCGTGGGGGTGGCGCTCGATCTCGGGGAGCGCGTTCGCGGTCACCTCCGAGCAGCGTAGCGGCGGCGCTCGCGCGACCCGCGTAGCCTGCCGCTCGTGGCTCGCGGCGCACTGATAACGATCGAGGGCATCGACGGAGCCGGCAAGACCACGCTCGCCGCAGCGCTCGCCAGCGCGCTCGCCGCGCGCGGCCTCGACGTCATCGCGCTGCGCGAGCCCGGCGGCGTGCTCCTCGCCGAGCGGATTCGCACGCTCGTCACCGACCCCGAGCTGGCGGTCGACGCCCGCGCCGAGGCGCTGCTCTACGCCGCCTCGCGCGCCCAGCTCGTCGCCGAGCGGATCGTGCCGGCGCTCGACGCCGGGCAGTGGGTGCTGCTCGATCGCTACGTCGATTCCTCGCTCGCCTACCAGGGCTCCGGCCGGCGCCTGGGCTTCGGGCCGATCCGCCAGATCAACGACTTCGCCACCGCCGCTCTCGTCGCCGACCGCACGCTGCTGCTGGTGCTCGACGTCGCGACCGGTCGAGCCCGCCGCGGCGAGCGCACCCCCGACCGCCTCGAACGCGAGGACGAGGAGTTCTTCGCGCGGATCGACGCCGGCTACCGGACGCTGGCCGCCGCCGAGCCCGATCGCGTAGTGGTGCTCGACGCCTCCGTCGCGCCCGAGCAGCTGCTCGAGGCCGCGCTCGCTGCGCTGGCCGACCTCATGGGCGGTGGTTGGGAGAAGTAACCGCGCACTTCACGGCGTCGGCGGCTATGTTGGGCGGGCATGGCTCTCTGGCTGATCGTGCTCCTGGCGCTGGTTGCGCTCGGCCTCGCAGCGTTCTTTGCACTGCGCGTGCTCGGCCTTGACCCGGAGTGGCTGGCGCAGTCGCGCCACGCCCTCGGCGAGGCCCGCTACCGTGCCCGCGGCGTCCTCGCGGAGTTCGGCGACTGGCTTCGCCTCGGCCGCTGAAGCAAGTCGCCGTTGCAACATTCGTTGCAGCTTTAGACGCTGTTTGGAGGGCCTTTTTCGCGCTCGCAGAGCTTGCCCAAGGAGTAAAATTTGTGGTCCGCCACAGGGTGTCGGTCTGTCCGAGCCGGCTGAGACGATCCTCGACCCCACAGACCACTTTTCAAGGCGCCGAGACGCGGCGCCGGGAGGCGCGAGCACCATGGAAGCAAGCACGAAGGACACGACAACTCAGGCACCCGGCACCGGCGCTCCGCTGGCCGTGCGCCGCCTGTTTACGAGCACCGACCTGCACCCCTTCGACACCGTCGAGTGGGAGCTCCGCGACGCCCGGATCGGTCACGGCGACCACGTCGCCTTCGAGCAGCGCGACGTCGAATTTCCCGCGAGCTGGAGTCAGAACGCGACGAACATCGTCGCCCAGAAGTACTTCCGCGGCCAGCTTTACTCGCCCGAGCGCGAGCACTCGGTGCGCCAGATGATTGGCCGCGTCTCGAGCACGATCGCCGATTGGGGCCGCACGCGCGGCTACTTCGCAAGCGAGGCTGACGGCGACGCCTTCGAGGACGAGCTGACTTTCATCCTGCTGCACCAGATGGCGGCGTTCAACTCGCCGGTCTGGTTCAACGTCGGCTTCGAAGAGAGCCCGCAGTGCAGCGCCTGCTTCATCCTCTCGGTCGACGACACGATGGAGTCGATCCTCGACTGGAACACCAAGGAAGGGTTGATCTTCCGCGGCGGGTCGGGATCAGGGATCAACCTCTCGAACATCCGTGGCTCGATGGAGCCGCTGGCCAAGGGCGGCACCGCATCGGGCCCGGTGTCCTTCATGCGCGGCGCCGACTCCTGGGCGGGGACGATCAAGTCCGGCGGCAAGACACGCCGCGCGGCGAAGATGGTCGTGCTCGACATCGATCACCCCGATATCCGCGAGTTCATCTGGTGCAAGGCCAAGGAAGAGGACAAGGCCGCAGCGCTGCGCGACGCCGGCTTTGACATGTCGATCGACGGCGACGGCTTCCAGTCGATCCAGTACCAGAACGCCAACAACTCGGTCCGCCTGACCGACGAGTTCATGCGCGCGGTCGAGCAGGGTGAGGACTGGCGGCTGATCGCCCGCACCACCGGCGAGCCGGTCGGCGAGCCGATCCCCGCACGCGAGCTGATGCGCGAGATCGCCGAGGCCGCGTGGCGCTGCGCCGACCCCGGCGTGCAGTACGACACGACGATCAACCGCTGGCACACCGACCCCGTGAGCGGCCGGATCAACGCGTCCAATCCGTGCAGTGAGTACATGCACGTCGACGACTCGGCCTGCAACCTCGCTTCGCTGAACCTGATGAAGTTCCGCCACCCCGACGGCGGCTTTGACGTCGGAGCCTTCGAGCATGCCGTCGACATCGTCCTGCTCGCTCAGGAGATCGTCGTCAGCCCGTCGAGCTACCCGACCGAGAAGATCGGCGTCAACGCGCGCGCGTTCCGCCAGCTCGGCCTCGGCTACGCGAACCTCGGCGCCTTCCTGATGAGCAACGGGATGCCCTACGACTCCGACGCCGGCCGCAACACGGCGGCGGCGATCACGGCGCTGATGACCGGACGCGCCTACGCACAGTCGGCCCGCGTCGCTGGGTCGCTCGGCCCCTACGAGCATTACGAGGCAAACCGCGAGCCGCACAACGCGGTGATGCGGATGCACCGCGACGCCGCCTACGAGATCGCCGAGGACGACCGCACCGACACGGAGCTACTGAGCGCGGCGCAGCGAGCGTGGGACGAGGCGGTCGAGCTCGGCGAGCGTCACGGCTACCGCAACGCGCAGGCCACGGTCTTGGCGCCAACGGGGACCATCAGCTTTTTGATGGATTGCGACACGACCGGCGTCGAGCCGGACTTCTCACTGGTCAAGTTCAAGGAGCTCGTCGGCGGCGGCCAGATGACGATCGTCAACGGCACCGTCCCGCTCGCACTGCGCACACTCGGCTACGCCGACAGGCAGATCGAGCAGATCGTCGCTCACATCAACGAGCACAGCACGATCGTCGGCGCTCCGGGCCTTGCCGAGGAGCACCTCGCGGTGTTTGACGTCGCCGTCGGCGAGCGCGCGATCTCCCACATGGGCCACATCAAGATGATGGGCGCGGTACAGCCCTTCATTTCCGGTGCGATCTCAAAGACCGTCAACATGCCGAACACGGCGAGCGTCGAGGACATCGCCGACGCCTACACCCAGGCCTGGCGCCTCGGCGTGAAGGCGCTCGCGATCTACCGCGACGGCTCGAAGACCGCGCAGGCCCTGCGCACCGACGCGCAGGACGCAGTCGCCGAGCCGGTCGACGTCGAGGCGCTGATCGCACAGGCGCTCGCGAAGGCCGGGGCCGGACCCAAGCGGCGGCGGATGCCGCGCGAGCGTCAGTCGCTCACGCACAAGTTCTCGCTCGGCGGCCACGAGGGTTACATCACCGCCGGCATGTATGAGGACGGCACGATCGGCGAGATCTTCCTCACCGACATCGGCAAGGAAGGCTCGACGCTGCGCGGCATGATGAACGCGTTTGCGACGGCGATCTCGATCTCGCTGCAGTACGGCGTACCGCTCGAGACCCTCGTGCAGAAGTTCAGCTACATGCGCTTCGAACCGGAAGGGATCACGAACAACCCGGAGATCCCCTTCGCCAAGTCGATGCCGGACTACATCATGCGCTGGCTCGCCTCGCGCTTCCTGGACGTCGAAGCCCAGGAAGAGCTCGGCATCCTCACGCCCGAGGTCCGCGCGCGCAAAGCAGCACAGGACGCGGCGACATCGGTGGGATCCGATACCTCGGTGCCGGCAAACACGATTCCGGACTCCCAGCCAAGCGGCAACGGAGCAAACGGCAGCGCCGTCAAGCCGCCAACCGCAGCTCTCACCGATACCCCACCAGTGGTCCCGGCGAAGCTAGCCGGCCTCGACCTCGGTCCAGCCTGCGGCCAGTGCGGCGGCATGATGCAGCGCACCGGCTCCTGCTACACGTGCCCGAGCTGCGGCAACAACACCGGCTGCGGGTAGCAGCAGGGGCTGATCGGGTCGTCGAGTTGGGCCACGATCTCTGATGCGCCGCATCAACATCGCCGATCCGACGTTCACCTACGACCCGGATGATCCGGAGGGGTTTCGGGCGGGAATGCTGCGCTTCGGCCCGCAGCTCGGAGCGCAACGGACCGGCACGAGCGTTTACGAACTTCCGCCGGGCCAGGCGATCTGCCCGTACCACTATGAATTCGGCGAAGAGGAGTGGCTCCTTGTCCTCTCCGGCCGCCCAACACTCCGCACGCCCGAGGGCAGCGAGCAACTCGAGCCGTGGGATGCGGTGTGCTTCCCCGAGGGCCCGACGGGCGCTCACGGGCTTCGCAATACGACGGACGACGTCGTACGCGTCCTCATGTACTCCACAGTGAGCCCCACCGCGGTCTCGGTCTACCCTGACTCCGACAAGATCGGCGTGTGGGTGGATAACCCCGACGACAAGCTCATCCTCCCGCGGGCGAGCGCGACCGACTATTACGCCGGAGAGGTCTGACCGCGCACAATGCCCGCCTGAGCCTCGCCAACCCCGCGTCGGCGAGGCAAGCTTGGCCCGGGCGCTGTCGCCCGGCGCACGCCGCAGTAGTCCTGAGACCCCCGATCCTCGCGCCGCCGCAACGGTTCGAGCGGCCCGGTGATCCACATAGCGAGAGGAGCAGAGAATGTCCGTTCCGCCAGCCGGAACGACCGCTGAACAGGAGTCACTCAGCGAGCGCGCCGCCCGCAGCATCAAGCACCCACTTGCCAGAACCCTCCTGGTTCTGACCTTCACGACCGGGTTGGTCGACGCGACAAGCTATCTCGGACTCGGCCACGTCTTCGCGGCGAACATGACCGGGAATATCGTGTTTCTCGGCTTCGGAATCGCCGGCAGCGGCGGTCTACCTGTCGTCGCCCCGCTCATTTCGCTCGCGGCTTTCCTCGTCGGCGCAGGCGCAGGTGGCTTCCTCGCTCGGAAGACGGCGGACCGCCATCCTCGACACTTCGCTTGGGCGCTGGCCATCGAGGTGTCGCTGATCGCACTTGCCGCGGTCGCGGCTGCTGCCATCCACATTCGCCGGGACGCCGTGTCCGGTGACACGGTGATCGCGTTGCTCGCGCTGGCAATGGGTGTGCGGAACGCAACCGTGCGCCGGATCGCCGTGGCGGATCTCACCACAACCGTGCTCACGATGACGCTGACCGGCATCGCAGCCGACTCCCCGTTGTTCGGCGGTAGTGGGAAGGGTTCGACGCGAAGGACGAGTGCGGTGCTGGGGATGTTGGCCGGAGCGCTCGTGGGCGCGCTGCTGCTGAAGACAAGCCTCATCCTGCCGCTCGCAGCAGCGTCTGCCATGGCACTCGCCGCGGCCCTCCTCTACATTCCCGCGGCCCGCCGCAAGGCATGACGAAACCAGGCCGTTTTCTCCGGTCAGGGCGGGCCGCGTCTACGCCGCGTGGGCGGCGAGGTACTGCGTGACCGGTAGCTCGGCGCGGCCGACATGACACGTGTCCCAGTCCGGTGCGCCGATCAGCTGGCGGCGCAGCGGGTCGCCCTCGGCTGCAGCGAGCTGCTCCGCTGAGGGAAACTCGCGCTGGGTTACCCAGCGCGGCGAGTAGCCGTAGAAGACGACCGCGCGGGTGCGATCGGAGACGTTGGTGCCGCGGCCGTGCCAAATCCGCCGCTCGAAGAGCGTCACGTCGCCGGCCTTCGCGAGTACCGGGATCGCGCCGTCCGGCGTCTTGCCCGGCGTGCGCGGTAGCGGCTCGGTCCACAGGTGACTGCCGGGAATCACCTCGAGGTTGCCATAGCCCTCTTCTTCGCAGTCGCTCAGCCACCAGCCGAGCTTCACCGACAGGCGTGCGCGGTAGTCGAGGTCCGCGGTCTGGCGGCCCCCGTCCTCGTGCCAGCGCCACGCCGTGCCCGTGTCCTCCTCGGGCGGATGCACGTCGATGTGCGAGTGGTAGATGTGAATGTTCGGCGTGAGCGCGCCGGAGAGCACGGCGAGCAGCCGTGTATCGACGCCGAGGTCCATCAATGCCGGGTGCAGATAGGTCGCGCCGAGCGCATGCACAAACCCCTGGCTGGGCTCGTAGTGCTCCTCGGCGAGCTGATCGACGATCGCGCGGAGGTCGGCCACCTCCTCGGGCGAGAGCACCGACGGAATGTGCACGTAGCCGCTGCGGTCGAGCTCCGCGAGGATCTCCGCGGTAGCGGTGCCGTCAAAAGCCTGCGTTTGTGCGCTCACTGGATCCGTCCTGCGGTCGAGGGAGGGCTGGAGCAAGAGAAGAGTAACGCAGCCTTCGGTGGCCAAAATCGCCGAACTACACGTGGCGGCCAGTCGGCCCGGAGGAACTAGGACACTTCAAGCACTTCGCCGAGCAGTTGCTCGACAGCGCCCGGAGCCATCGTGGAGCTCAGCTCGGTCGCGATCTGGGCGCGCGTGTAGCCACGCAGCGCGAGGTCGACCGCCCGCACTCGCGCCGCCCGCGCAAGGCCAGCCGCGTCCGTACCATCGCCGGTGAGCGCAGTCGACGCGGGTGGCGAAACCGGTCTGCCGGCCTCCCCGGGCAGCCCGCCGCCCTGGGCACCCACGGCGCCACGCGCGCTAGCGAGCGGCTCCGCGGCTGCACCGCGACCAGCCGACAGCGCGTCCCACAGCACGTCGAGCCGCGCACCGGTTGTCGCTTCGAGCGCGTCGACGCGGGCGCTGAGCGACTCGAGCGCGCGCGTCAGCTCGCCGAGCGCGCGCGCGCCATCGCTGGCGAGGAGCGCTCCACCCGCCTCGGTCGGCGCGCTCGGGGTAGCGGCTGCGCTCGGCGGCGCCTCCACGGCCGGTACCTCGCGGCGCGCTGCCGCGATGATCTCGCGAGCGTCACGCTCCGCCGCGGCGAGTATCGCCGCGACGCGCGAAGCAACCTCCTCGGGCGCCAGCTTTTGTGAATGTGTCGACTCGTCGGGCATCGTGGGGCTCGCTCACCGGCTCCGAAGCTGCGCGCTCGCCACAGGCACGCGCGCGCCAGGAGCCGCGGTGGTAATCAGGATAGGGGTTTCCCGCCCACCCATAGAACACCGGCGTGGCGTCCTCCGTGCGGCCGCCCAGCCCGCGATCGACGGCGCACTTCGCAGCGTGGACGCCGGGCCCCGCGGCGGTGGGAGACTTCCACCAAAGTGCGCAGAAGCGGCCAGAGTGCCGATACGTTGAGCGAAAAGCGGGCCGATGTCCGAGCGCCAGCCAGCAAATGAGCATGACCCCAAGGCAGACGAGCCGGGCGTGATTCCCGGTGCCCGCCGGAGCGGCAAGGGAGAATCCCCGCCGCCCGCGCCCGCCGGTCTCGAGCAGCAGGTCGCGGCGCTCGCCGCGCAGGTCCGTAGCCTCGGCCAGCGCCTTGTCAGCACGCGGCAGTCGACGACGGTGCCGTCGGTCGCAGCGGAATCCCCGTTGCGGGGGCCGGGAGGACGGCGCGTCGCGGCCACACAGCCGGCGACGAACTCGCCGCGACCACTCGAACCCCAGGGGCGCGCACCGGTTGGCGATGTACCAAACGAGAACCACCTGCCGCCGCAAGCACCCATCGCCGGCGCCGAGAACATCATCGCGATGGCCGAGGTCGTCGCGGACGAGATCCGCGCCGAGGCCGAGCGCGAGGCGTCGCGGATTCGTGAGGCTGAGGCAAACGACGCCAGCGAGCACCTCGCCGAACGTCTCGCCGAACTACTGGCTGTGCTCGCACGCCAAGCCGAGAGCGTGGCGATCCTGAGTGCCGAGGTGGCACGGATCGAGCAAAGCGCGGCAGTCTTCCGCGAACAAGCTTTCGCACTCGAGACCGAGTTGCAAGACACGCTTGCCTCGATCAGCGCGCTCACGCGAGCGGACCGCTGAAGTCGACGCCCCACGCGCGAGCGCACGCGTCTGGCCATAGCCGGCTCCCCCCGCGGGCAAGGTGCCCCTCGCAAGCCACATCTCCTCGACGGGCCGAAAGTGCCTCTATCAGCCTCCCGGGGCTTCGTTTGATCCTCGCTCTCCGCGGCGCTTGTGGCGGTACATCTCCGCGTCAGCGCGCGCGAGCAGCGCCTCTGGATCTGTCGCAGGATCGCCCTCGACGACAACGCCGATGCTGGCCCCCACCGTGAGCATTTGACCGCCGACGGTCACCGGTCGCGCGATGGAAGCGCCGAGGCGTCGTCCGAGCGGTCCGGCGATCCGCTCGTTCGCGAGGTCCTCGCAGAGCACGACGAATTCGTCGCCGGCGTAGCGCGCGACCGTGTCACCTTCGCGGACCTCCCGCTGCAGACGCTGCGCGACGCTGACCAGCAGCTCGTCGCCAACGCTGTGGCCGTGTTCGTCGTTGATCTTCTTGAAGCCGTCGAGGTCGATGAAGATCACCCCCACTGCGGTGTCCTGGCGGCCGCGGCGCGAGAGCGCGACGGAGAGGCGGTCAAGCAGCAGCTCGCGATTGGGCAGCTTCGTCAGCGGGTCGTGCAGCGCGCGATGCTCGAGCTCGCGTCGTGCACGCAGCTCACCCGAAGCGTCGCGCAGGCAGATGATGTGGGCGCCTTCGCCAAGCCCGAGCGAGGCGACCTCCACCGCGAGCGCACCGCCATCGAGCCGCGTGACCTCGATCTCGCTGGCCTCGTCCGGCTTTTCGAGCGCTTCGCTGAGAGCTCGTTCAAATGCGTCAGGATCGACGATGATGCGGGCCAATGCCCCTACCACGGAGGCTAGATCGCGCCGCAGCCAGCCCAGCGGCGGCGCCGGCAACAGCGCTTCGAACTCGTCGTTCCACAGCGCCAGTCCGCCGTCGCGCTCGACCACGATGACGGCAAAGGGCAGGTCGTCGAGCACACCGCGAAGCAGGCGCGCATAGTTCCGTAGTGCGTCGCGCGAGGGTGACGCGGAAAGGCCCGCAGTTGCGGTGGCCGGGCCCCGTGGAGCCGGCTCAACCGGCCATATCGAACCAGAATATTTGGACATCACACTCGCGGCCGAGTCTATGGCCGCAACGGCGATTTCTGTGGTGATCTACTTAACCGCCACAGCGCAGATCTCGAGCGCGACGCGTAGCCTCTCCGCGGCGATGGCCGGCAGCGAAGAGGAAAAGCGCACCGCGGCGCACGCTGCCGCCGAGCTGGTGCGCGACGGCGAGCTCGTCGGTCTCGGCTCGGGGTCGACGGTCGCGCATCTGCTACCGGCGCTCGCGGCGCGGCGGCTCCGCATCCGCTGCGTTGCGGCGTCGCCAGAAACGGCGCGCGCAGCCACCGCGCTCGGGCTCGAGATCCTCGCCTTCGAGGAGGTCGACAGGCTCGACATAGCGATCGACGGGGCCGATCAGATCGCCCCCGATGGCTGGCTGATCAAGGGCGGAGGAGCCGCGCATACGCGCGAGAAGATCGTCGCCGCGGCGTCCGACCGCTTCATTGTCATCGCATCGTCGGCCAAGCTCGTCGCGGCCTTGTCACCGCCGGTGCCACTCGAGTTGCTGCGCTTCGGCCTCGACGCGACGCTCGCGGCGCTCGGCGCGGTCGAGCTGCGCGACGTGCCGCCCAGCCCTGACGGTGGGCTGATCGCCGACTACCTCGCACCGTTTGAGGACCCGGCTGGCCTCGCGAGGCGACTGTCGGAGACGCCGGGCGTCGTCGAGCACGGATTGTTCTCCCCGTCGTTCAGCAAAGAAATAATCGTCGCGCGCGGGGACCAGCTGATACGACTCAGCCCGGGCGCGAATCCGCCCGCCTGAAGCGCCGCGGCGGCGCAAAGCTCAGCAGACCGCGGCCTGCAACCGACCGTCGAGCCGAAATGTCCGGCGCCGCAGGGGGCGTAGATATACCGCGCCCGACCGCCGCTAATTCACCAGTCACTCGCGCGAGGCCAGGCGAGAATCGAGGCTGTCCATCACGTAAACGAGGGCTGGGCGTCGTGGTGAGCGACGCCCAGCTCACGATCGGTTCACCGCTCAGCGGCGGCACCGCGAGGTCGCGCAGATGTCAGCCCAGCCGTACCGTGAACTCCAGGCCGAGCGCGAGCTCCATCTCGTCCCGCCGCTTGCGCCGCCACCAGAAGCCGTTGCGCCTACGGCGCTGCAGCGCGGGGCTGTCGACCGCTACACGGTCCTGGTTTCAACGCTCGCCGGCATGGTGCTCGCAGTCCTGCTGCACGGCGGCTACCTCTAGCCCGGCGTTCCGGCGACCCGGCGCTGCGCGGCGCAGCTCCGTCGCCCAGCAATCTCCCAGGCTCCAGTTAGCCCCCTCAGAGGAGCTGCGGCAAGACTGCCGCCATGCCCTCTCCGACCTCACGCGGTCGACGAAGCGAAACTGAGCTCGCGCGGCGCCTGCGCGCCCGCGCGCGACGCGCCAGCGTCCTCCGCCGCCGCGTCGGCGCTGTTGCGATCACCCTGTTCCTGACATTTTGGGTCGCGGTCTACGTCAGTGGGAACTTCGGTCGATCATCCACCACGACCTCCACCGCCGTGACGCTGATGGCATCGACGACGCCGTCGACCAAGGCCGGGTCCACCGGCGAGAGCGACTCCTCCTCCACCAAGAGCTCGAGCGATGCCGCCAGCGGGTCCGTATCCTCGAAGTCTGACTCGAGCGACTCCTCGAGCGACAGCTCGACATCGAAGTCGACGAGCTCCGCATCCGACCAGAGTTCCGCCAGCTCCAGCTCCAGCAGTCTGACCGCCGTCGCTACCAAACAGTCATAAGCAGACCAACGATGATCGCCAGCGCAATCGGCACTCATTTCTTCTGGATCACCAGTCGCGCCGCCGGCGTCGTGGCGCTCGTGCTCGCAAGTGCCTCCGTTGGCGTCGGCCTGTTGATCAGCGGGCGTCTCGGCAAGGTGCGCGGACCCGAACTGCGCGTCAGCCACGAGGCGCTGTCACTCGCCGCGATCGGCGCGCTGATCGTCCACGCCGCCGCCCTGCTCGGCGACTCCTTCTTCCATCCGACGGTCCCCGACCTGCTGATCCCATTCTGGATGGACTACAAGGAGCCCTACATGGCGATCGGCATCATCGGCGGCTGGGCGATGGTCATCTTCGGCCTCTCCTATTACCTGCGCGAGCGGATCGGCGTCGCGCGCTGGAAGCTGATCCACCGCTTCACCGCCCTCGCCTGGATCCTCGGCGTCGTCCACACGCTCGGCGAGGGCACCGACGCCGGCGAGGCCTGGTTCCTCGCTGTCACCGCCATCGCCGTCGCGCCCGTCGTCGTGCTGGCGCTGATGCGCATGCTCACCACGCCGGCGAGCGCGGCGACACAGACCACCGCGCGCTAGCTGCGAGCGGCGCGCGACTTCAGCAGCGGCTTGTAGGCGCCGTGAACGACCGTCCGCAGTAGCCCGCGCGGTCCGCCCATCAGCTTGAAAAAGACCCGCAGGTAAGGGCGGTCGATGATCACGACCGGCGCGCGTCCGGCGGCGGCCGCGACGATTTGCCGCGCCGCGTACTCCGCCGTCATCCCCTTCTCAAAGCTCGCGCCGCCCGCCGGGCCCCACTCGATCTCCGCCTTCATCTGCGCGGTCTGGACGTTCCCCGGGCACACCGCGGTGGCCCGCACGCCGCTGCCGGCGAGCTCGTGGTAGAGCACCTCGGCGAGCCCCACGAGGGCGAACTTGCTCGCGCAGTAGGAGGCGTAGGACGGCGCGCCGAAAAGCCCGATCTCAGACGAGACGAGCACGATCCGCCCGTAGCCACGCTCGCGCATCCCGGGCAGCACCCGTTGGGTCAGCCACAGCCCGCCGCCGACGTGAACGCGCCAGATCTCTTCGAACTCGGCGGGCTTGACATCCTCGACGAAATCGCGGTAGAGACCACCCGCGCAACTGACGAGCACATCGATCGGACCAAGCGCGCCGACCACCTCATCGACTGCGTGCGCGCACTGCGCCGGATCGCCGAGGTCCGTCGCCACAAAGTGGGTGTCCGAGGAGATCGAGTTGGCCGCCACCTCGAGCAGGGCGGCGTCGCGCGCGACAAGCCCAACCTTCGCCCCGAGCGAACCAAACTGCTGCGCGGTTGCGAGGCCGATTCCCCGTGAGGCGCCTGTGACGAGCACCGTTTTCCCCGCAAACTCAGACACTGCGGCCTCCCGATTTCAAAGTTGGCGCCCGCTGCTGGGCGACCGCGCAGGCTAGCGCTTCACCGGCGAAATCGACGGCAGCTACCGCGGCTCAAGAAGGTAGTGCGAGACCATCCACTCGCGACCGCCGTGCCAACCCCACATCTGCTGGGTCGAGAGCAGGAACAGGCGCCACCCGGCGAGCGCCCGCTCGGCGCGCTCCGCACCGACAGCCTGCCCGAGCAGTTCGCGCGCGCGGTCCGCGTTCTGATCGAGCCGCCCAAGCCAGGCTCCGAGCGTGCGCGCGTAGTGGGTACCCGACAGCGCCCAGCTCTCGCGCACCTCAAGGTCGTGCTGAAAGCGCAGAATCAGCTCGTGTGAGGGCATCCGACCGGCGGTGAAGAAGCGCTCCGCGGCCCACGTGTCCTCGAACGTGTAGGCCAGACGCCGGTGGGAGAAAACGTGGACGAAGGCCCGCCCGTCGGCTTCCAGCCAACCGGCAATGCGGGCGAGCAGAAGCTCCCAGTTGCGCATGTGCTCGAACATCTCGATCGAGACGACGCGGTCGAAGCGGCGTGCCAGACTGAGCTCGTTGATGTCAGCCGTGATCACGTCGAGCCGGCCCAGACCGCGCAGATCGCGTTGGGCCTCGATCCAGGCGCGCTGCGGCCCCGAGTTCGAGACACCGACCACGCTCGAGTGCGGATAGTGCTCGGCGATCCACATCGAGAGCGAGCCCCAGCCGCAGCCGAGGTCGAGCACCGCCATACCGTCCTCGATCCCGGCCCGCTCGCAAACCAGGGCCAGCATCGCCTCCTCGGCCGCGGTTAGATCCTCGACCCCTTCGGGCCAATAGCTCGAGCTGTACTTGAGCCGCGGGCCGAGGAACAGCTCGAAGAACGCGGCCGGTAGCTCGTAGTGCTGCGCGTTTGCCTTCGCCGGCTGCTCGGCGATCGCTCCGCTGCGCATGCTCGCCACCAGCGCCTCGAAGCGCTCCGCCTGGGCCGCCACGCCGCCGCGCTCCTCGTGGCGTTGGCGCGCGCCGGCGCCCCAGCGCGAGCCGGCGCGGAGCACCCGGTCCGAGAGCACGCCGCGCTCGAGCGTGCGGTCAAGCAGCGCATAGCCCAGTCGTCTGCGGATGGTCATCGGACTCGCATTCTTTCCCCGTCCACGATACGCGGGCGCGATGCGATCGGCTCAGTCGCGCGGGCTGACGCCGTCCAAGCGCCAGTGGCGCGCGACGCCGGCGATCCAGTCGCCGTCGTCGGCGCGAATGAGCGAGAAGCGGGTGATCGTGCGCTGACCGCCCTCGTAGTCGCCGTAGAGCACGTCGACGAGCAGCGGTTCGCCGCCGGCAATCGCCGCGTCGAGGCCGGCCCGCATTTCATCCTCGGGGTTGCGGAACGGGCCCTGCCAGAAGCCGGTACCGCCGGCGGGGATGAACAGGTCGCGCTGGAGGCGGCGCAGGCGCCCGGGGTCCGGCCGCTCCATGGACACGCCCTCGACGAAGGCGCCCTCCCGTGGCATCGCCGCCCAGGAGTGCAGCACCGCGAGACCCTGACCGACGTTGCGTAGCGGAATCACGAGATAGACGTTCCCGTCCGCGAGCTCCACAGCCGCCGTCCCGCCGGCCACGGTGACGAGGTGTTGATCACCGAAGCCCACAGTCAGCGGCGGGTCGTCGGCGTTGGTCGGCGCCAGCACCGGTCGCAGCCCGATCAGGAGCGCCTGCTCGGCGATCCGCGCCGCGCGCTGCGAGGCGCGCACGGAGGAGAAGGTCGCGAGCGCGAGAACGAGCGTGCCGCCGGCGGTGGAGAGCGAGGCGATCGTCGACCAGTCAGCCATCTGCCCGGGCGAGGGTAACGCTTTGGTGCGGTCGGCGAGCTGCGCAACGCCGTCGTGCTCAGCGTCGGCACTACGATGCGCCACGTGCGTGTCGCCGTCGTCGGACATGTCGAGTGGATTGACTTTGCCGCCGTCGAGCGGGTGCCGCTCGCCGGCGAGATCGTCCACGCCTACGACTGGTGGGGCGAGCCGGCCGGCGGCGGCGGTGTCGCCGCGGTGCAGCTCGCGCGACTCGCCGGCAGCGCAAACATGTTCACCGCGCTCGGCGACGATGCGCTCGGCGAGCGCTCGCGCGCCGGCCTCGCAGAGCTCGGAGTGACGGTCCACGCCGAGCGGCGGGCGGAGCCCACACGGCGCGGTTTCACCTTTCTCGACGCGACCGGCGAGCGCACGATCACGACGCTCGGCGAGCGCCTCGCGCCACGCGGCAGCGACGCGCTCCCCTGGGCAGCGCTCGCCCAGGCCGACGCCGTCTACGTGACAGCCGGGGACGCCGCGGCCGTGCGTCACGCGCGCGCCGCGCGTGTGCTGGTCGCCACGCCGCGCGCCGGCATGGTGCTCGAAGCGGTGGCCGCCGACGCCGTCGTCTACAGCGCCTACGACGCGCTGGAGCGCGACGTCGCAACGTCGCTGCGCCCGGCGCCGGCGCTGCTCGTCGCAACCGAGGGCGTCGCGGGGGGGAGCTGGCGCGCCGCCGACGGCAAGGAGGGCCGCTGGGCGGCGGCGACACTGCCCGGGCCTCTGGTCGATCTCTTCGGCGCCGGCGACTCCTTTGCTGCCGGTCTGACCTACGGACTCGGCGAGCGACAGAGCGTCGAAGACGCGCTGGCGCTGGCCGCTCGCTGCGGTGCCTGGTGTGCCAGCGGCCGCGGTCCCTACGGCGGACAGCTGCGCGCCGCCTGAGCGCAGTCGTGCATATCGGCCAATTGCAAGCCCGCTTGCAGGAGGCAGGATTTCCTTCTTGAACCTTGACCTATGCAGGAAAGAACGTGATAGCCTCGACGCGCAAATCACAAGCCGAGTCGCCCTCCCCCCGGGGACGGCGAGCGGGGGAACCAGTTCGGTGCCTCCAAAGGCCGATGGGGCGAATCGCCACCGCGGTGGCGTAGCGCAATGCGCGAGCCCGTCAGCTAACCCCGCAGGCTCACCAGCAAGGTATCGGGAGGACGAAAAAACGTGGCGATCAGCCGGGACCTAGCGAGCAACAACATCTGGGCTGAGTCGCTTGAGCGCTCGCTCGCACGCCGCGGGCGCCCGCGTCGCGCGTCGCTCGAGCTCGGCAAGTTGACGCCGCCGCGTGATTTGAGCGACCCCGACAACGTCGCCGAGTCGATCCTCTACTGGCGCACCCGCCGTTCGGCGGCGAGCAGCAACTCGATTCCGGCAGCCAGCGGCGCGACAGCACTGGCACTGCTAGCCGCAACCACGCTGCCCTCGCTCATCGGCGGGCGTTCCGGGTCCGACAAGACGATCGTGAGACGCAGCGTCGCCCGCGCCGGCGCGCGCTCCTCAGCCGGCTCGCAGGTGGTTCGCCAGGTGGCCACGAGGCACCACTCCTTTGATTCGCCACTCGGCGTGGCGAGCAGCACGCCTGCCACAGCGGTCGCCGGCACGGCCGCCGCCGCTGCGGCCAAGGTCACGGCCAAGAGCTATGGCGAGGTGACCTACGGCACCGTCGCGAGCGTGCAGCGGATGCTCGGCCTGAGCGCTGACGGCGTGCTCGGCCCGGCGACCGGTAGCGCGATTCGCCAATTCCAGGCCAGCCACGGCCTGACCGTCAACGGCATCGTTGACGAGACAACTTTCGATGCGATGCAGGCCGCGACACCGGCCCCCACCGCCCAGCCCACGACGGCCGGCGGTCTCGCCCACGCCGCCGACATCTCCTCCAACGTCGCCGCGACCGCTCCCGTTACCGCGACCGCTCCCGTGACCGGTACCGGCGCGGCGAGCGCTCCCGCCACGAGCGCGAACAGCGCGCAAACACCCGCCACGACGACGGTCGACGCCAGCGGCACCGGCGGTGCCGCGGCCACGGCCGACACGCCGCTGGCCACGCAGCCGGCGGTCCCCAACGGCGTGGTCGCACTGCAGACGGCGCTGCACCTCCCAGCGGACGGCACCTTCGGCTCACAGACCAAGGCAGCGGTCATCGCCTTCCAGGCCAATCACGGCCTCACGCCCGACGGCGTCGTCGGCGCGGATACCCGCGCCGCGCTCGACCTCGGTGCCGGCCCAACGTTGAAGGACACCCAGCCACCACCGCCGGCGCCAGCGCCGGCGGTCAACACCGACGCGACGACGGGCGCACCCGACGTAATCTCCAGCACGACCACGGATGTCAGCTCGAGCACGACCACGGCGAGCGATCCCGCTCCCGCGGTCAGTACCCCCACGGGTCCGCCGGCGAACGTCGCGGCGGGCGTCGCGGAGATGATCGGGGCGGCCAACGAGATCGAGACGCTCCCCTACATCTGGGGCGGCGGCCACGGATCGTGGATCTCGCCCGGTTACGACTGCTCGGGCTCGGTGTCCTTTGTGCTGCACGCCGCCGGCCTGTTGAGCGTGCCTGAGGATTCGAGCGAGCTCGAGAGCTACGGCGCGCCCGGTCCGGGCCAGTTCATCACGATCTATGCGACCGACGGACACGCCTGGATGACGATCGACGGCCGGCGCTTTGACACCGTCGCGCTTTCCGAAGATGGCTCGCGCTGGGCTTCCGGTGGCGGCGAGTTCGCCGGCTACGTCGAGCGCCACCCGATCGGCTTCTAGGCAAAGCCAGACAAAGGAGGGGCCGCCCGCTGGACGACCCCTCCCGCCTGCTCGTATCCCGCCGTGGCGGGCCCTGGACTGCTTAGCCGCTAGCCGGCACGAGCGTCGATGCAGGCACCGCGTTCACGGTGACCCCGACCGGCGGCGTTGCCGCACCCTGGTTGGCGGGACCGCCGGTTATCGCGACGCGTAGCTGCTCGCTGCCGACCTCGTAGAACGCCCACCCGAGCGAGTAGGTCGAGTTCGACGCGACGGTGCCGACGGCGAGGACGTGCCACCACGTACCCGCGGGGTTCTGACGCTCGAGGTAGACGGTGTGCCCGGCCTGGTCGGGCGAGACGGTGCCGCTGAACGTCACCGTATGGCCCTGGTTGATCGTGGTCGGCGTTGTCGTCAGCGTCAGCACGTCACGGACGCCGACGAAGGCGACGGCCGAGTCGATCGCGGTGTGTGCACCAACGCTTCCCGACGAGCCTGAGCT
Organism: Solirubrobacterales bacterium; assembly: GCA_003133565.1. Classification (GTDB taxonomy): domain Bacteria; phylum Actinomycetota; class Thermoleophilia; order Solirubrobacterales; family Solirubrobacteraceae; genus Palsa-513. The sequence goes on along the minus strand of PKYB01000039.1, from coordinate 3,078 downwards.
GCCGCTTGTGGCGGCCACACTCGCGGTGGTGCGCACCTGGTAGTAGGTGTTGTGAGCCGGGCTGACCGCGAACGAATACGCTCCGCCCGGGCCGCTCAGCGTCGTCGCGAGCGACTGGGACGGCTGGCCCGCAGTGTGCGAGTAGAGCGTGAGCAGCTGCCCCACGCCCGCGGCATCCACGCCGCTGATTGTGTCGCCCGCACCCTCGGGGATCGAATACGACGACGGCACGATCGTTAGCTTCGGGTTCTGTGTCTGCTCGATCTCGTAAGAGAACGACTCCGATGGGCTCGCGATGTTGCGCGCGTCATGGCGGATGAGGACACGCACGTTGGCGTCACCGCCGCTGCTCGACGGAACCCTGAAACTGTGGGCAATCGAGTAGTCGCCGGCCGCGTTGACCGCACCGCGGCCGACCGTGAACCAATCATCGGGCCCGGAGGTCGAGGACTGACGCTGCAGCAGAGCGATCGTCTGGCCTGCCGGAGACACAGTCCCGGCGAAGGTGTAGACGAAGCCGCGACCGGTTTGCAGCACCGAGCCGTCCGGCTCCGGCGCGCCGGCAGGACCAGTGACCGTCAACGTGACGTCCGACGCTACGCGCTCGGTGACGTCACGGCTGACGGCGCCGGACGATGCGACATACCAGATGCGATTCGTGTCGACGAAACCGTCGGCGCTCAAGAACTCGTAGGCCCCCGTCGCATCCGTACGCGTGCTCTGCACGGGCACAAAGCCCGCCGGCGTGGCGGCGGCCTCGCGATAGAGGACCACGAGCCGGTCGCCCCGGTTGCGGCCGAACAGCCGACCAAAGATGACCACCGGGTCGCCGGCGACGATCGGGTTCGGCTGGGCGTGGATCGTGATCGAGTGAACGAACGGCGCGTGTCTGTAGTGCGCGGCGGCGCCCGTCGGAGCGATCGCGGCGACACCGATCGCTGCGGCCAGCGCAGCGGCGCTGAGATACCTGGATTGCATTGTGAGCCTCCTCCAGAAGGTCAGATTCTGCATTGCACCCGCTAAAACCCGCGGGGCCGGCTCACGGTGCGTTCTGCGTGTTAGGCACGCGCAACGTTCGCGCCGCACCTTTCGCCCGCGAGAGGTGTTGCGGGCCCCCGCCTAACCGGCCCGCGGGCGGGCGAGCGTCAGCCGCTCGTCCAGGCCTCAGGAGCGCGCGCCAGCACGCTCACGGCGTCTGGAAGCTCGCCGGCCGCGAGCTCGGCGACGGTGACATGCTCGAGCACCTCACGGATGTTCGCGCGCAAGGCGATCCAGACGTCTTGCAGGGGCGCCGCCGAACCGGCGTAGTGCAGATGTTCGGGCCGCTCACCGCGGACGCTCGCCAGCGGGCCCTCGACGGCGCGGATGACGTCGGCCAAGCTCAGCGTCTCCGGCGGGCGCAGCAGCCACCAACCGCCTTCCGGTCCGCGCTGCGAGCGCACGATCCCCGCGCTCTTGAGCTGATTGAGGATGTTCTCGAGGAACGAGAGCGGGATCTTCTGCGCGCTGGCCAGCGAGTCGGCCTTGCGCGGCGCATCCTCGCTCGCCCCGGCCAGCTCGATCGCCGCACGCACGGCGTAGTCGGCCTTGGCCGTTACACGCATCCGCTGATTCTCGCGCACACCGGGTCGGGGTGCGCTTCAGCTGCGGAGCCGGAGTTCGGCGCGTGCATCCCTGCCGAGCGGGCGCGAGGTCCACCGACCTCGCGCCCAAGCAGACTACGGGTTGAGATGTTTCTTCAGCGCGCTGGCCGCCGAAAACTTGGCCGCCTTGCTGGCGCCGATATGGATCGTTGCGCCAGTCGCAGGGTTGCGCCCGACGCGGGCCGCACGATGACTGACACTGAACTTCCCAAATCCGGCGACCGACACCTCGCCGCCGGCGGCGAGCTGTGCCGCGATGGCGTCGAAAACCGCGTCGACAGCGCTCTTGGCCTGGCCTACTCCTAGTCCGGCACTCTCCGCGACCTTGCCAGCGAGCTCGTTCTTCGTCATGACGCTCCTCTCTGATGGCGGATACAAGCCCAAAATGGGCAGGTAGTGGGCCAACGCTAGCGTGTACCGCGGATGGTCAGCTAGTACGAGGGGCCCTGGAGGGCCGAATTTGGGCGCTATTACGGCCGCCGCGCGGCTCCAGCCGGCCCGCAGCGGCCACACTCCACAGCACGCAGAGCCATGTCAGCGTGGCGCAGACGACGTGGACCCAGACCAATTCGGAGGGCAGATGCGTCTCGTACTGGACCGTTCCGACGACGCCCTGGATCGCGATCAGCACGCACAACCAGGTCATCGCGCGCCGCAGCCCGGCGTCGGCGTGGCGTCGTTCGAGCACCACCCAGACGGCCACGGCAGCGAGACCGAAGGCGAAGGCGAGCGACCCGTGGATGTGGATCGCCAGGTTCAGCGTGTCCGCCCCATCGAAGCGCAGGCGCTTGATCGTCTGCCCGACGGCGCCACCGGAATGCGGTCCGGCGGCGGTCGCCGTGGTGCCGGCGACCAGGACCACCGCCGCGAACGGAGCCAGCGCGCGCACCGCCCAGACCGCCCGACGATCGGAGTTGTAAGGCGGGCGGGCAGGGCCTTCACGAGCTCGCCAGGCGAGCGCAACAGCGGCGACAAGGATCGCCATCGAGAGCGCGAAGTGGGCCATCACGAAGCCCGGTGCGAGCTTCTCCTCGACGGTGTAGCCGCCGAGCACGGCCTGCGCGGCGACGCCGAGCGGCAGCAGTAGGGCGAGCCACAAGAGGTCGCGGCGGAACGGCCGCCGGCGCCACGCAGCAACGGCGGCGATCACCGTCATGATGCCGACGAGGCCGCTGACGAAGCGGTTGGAGAACTCGATCAGCGCGTGCGTCTTGAGCGGCGGGTAGACGTGGCCATAGCAGCGCGGCCAATCAGGGCAACCGAGTCCCGAGCCGCTGAGGCGCACCGCGGCACCGGTGGAAACGATCAGCGTCAGGGCGATCAGTGCGCCGAACGCGGCAAGCTCGAACTGCCGCGGGGTGAACGTGATCGCCGCAAGACGTTTGCGCATCAGCGCGGAAGGATGCCAGGGGCGCGCCAGCCGCGCAGCCAGCGC